>JAJEAI010000192.1 GCA_022824205.1 Candidatus Binatia bacterium | reverse complement strand
TCGCTACGCTCAGGGCGAACGGAATCTCCCTTAATCAAGGGACCTTACCTTAACCGTCCACCCTGAGCGTAGCGAAGCGAAGTCGAAGGGCGCCCGGGGCCGACCGGACCATTTCGAATGCAGCGGGACCGCCAGCCCTATCCCGCCGACAGGAAACGGCGAACGGCTTCGGCGCAAGCCTCCGGTGCTTCCTCGGCGATGAAGTGGCCGCAGTCCAGGGCCGCCTCGGACACCTCGTCGGCCCATCGCTCCCAAACCGGGCGTAGCGGCTTGGGCCGGCGCGGCGACCCGCGCACCACCAGAACCGGGCACTCGAGCTTCTTTCCCGCCTGTCGGTCTTGCCGATCGTGCTCGAAGTCGATGGTTGCGCCGGCCCGGTAGTCTTCCACCATCGCCTGCCGCACACTGGGTTTTCGAAACGCCGCCTTGTACGCCTCGACCGCCGCCGGGTCCAGCACGCCGGGCCGTCCGGCCCAGCGATCCAGCAGGTGCATGATGAAGAAGTCGGGTTCCGCGCCGATCATGCGTTCCGGCAAGGGCGCGGGCTGAGCCAGGAAGGACCAATGGTATCTCCGAATGGAGACCTCCATGTTCGTGGCCTCCCAGGAATCCAGCGTCGGAACGGTGTCCAGGCTCACGAAATGGCTCACCCTCTCGGGAGAATCGAGCGCCAGCCGATAGCCGACCCTGGCGCCGCGGTCATGCGATACGACGCCGAACCGGTCATGGCCAAGCTCCGCCATGAGGTGAACCATGTCGCTGGCCATCTCACGCTTGGAGTAGTTGACGTGCTCGGGATCGGGCTCCGGCCCCCGACTCGCTCCGTAGCCCCGGAGGTCGGGTAGGACCAACCTGAAATGGTCCACCAGAAGCGGCGCCAGCCGGTGCCATTGAACATGGGTTTGCGGGAATCCATGCAACAGCAACAGGGGCTGGCCACGACCGCCGGCGCGGCAATGGATCCTGGCATCCCCGTGGTCGATATCGTGTGTCGCAAATCCCTCGAACATCGTCGTGCCTCGCAACCGTCCGTTGCCAGAAAGAGGCTGAAAATGCAAAGCCTGTTTCCTTCGGCTATACTGGAGGCCTGGAGGCGCTTGGTACCCCCCACTGCTCGTCATCGCGCCTTGCCGACGACGGAAAATCCTGCGCAACTTATGCCACTTATTCGCGGAACGCGACATTGGGAGACGATTCAAAGCCATGAAGACACATTCCGCAGTACTCATCCCCGGGGACGGTATCGGCCCCGAAATCACCGTGGCGGTGCGGCGCGTCCTGGACGCGGCCGGCGCGCCCGTCGAGTGGCTCGAACGCAAGGCCGGCGTGGCCGCCCTGGAACACGGTTCCGACGTGCTTCCGGAGTCCACCGTCGAGGCCATCGAGCACCATGGGGTGGCCCTCAAGGGACCGTGCACCACGCCGGTGGGCGAGGGTTTCACGTCGGTCAACGTCCAACTGCGGCAACGCCTGAACCTGTACGCCGCCGTGCGCCCGGTGCGCTCGCTGGCGGGCGCCAAGACCCGGTTCGACGACGTGGACCTCATCATCGTGCGCGAGAACACCGAGGGCCTCTACAGCGGCGTCGAGAACCAGGTCACCGACGACGTGGTGATGAGCATGAAGGTGGCCACCAAGAGCGCCAGCCTGCGCATCGCCCACTGGGCGTTCCGCTTCGCCACCCGGCGCCAGCGCCGCAAGATCACGGTCTTCCACAAGGCCAACATCATGAAGGTCACGGACGGCCTGTTCCTGCAGTGCGCCCGCCGCATCCACCAGCACGAGTACCCCAACATCGAATACGAGGAGAACATCATCGACGCGGGCTGCATGAAGCTGGTGCAGGACCCTGGCCGCTTCGACGTGCTGCTGCTGGAGAACCTCTACGGCGACGTCATCAGCGACCTGTGCGCGGGGCTCGTGGGCGGACTCGGCGTAGTTCCCGGGGCCAACTTCGGCGACGACCGGGCGGTATTCGAGGCCGTGCACGGCTCGGCGCCGGACATCGCGGGAACCGGGGTGGCCAATCCCCTGGCCATGCTGATGTCCGCGGTGATGATGCTCAACCATCTGGCGGACACGCGCGAGGACGACGGCTGCCGCCGGGCCGCCGAGCGCATCAAGGCCGCCTACGACCTGGCCCTCGACGAGGACTGCAAGACCCGCGACCTGGGCGGGGACCTGGGGACGGAGACATTCGCCGACGCGGTGATCGAGCGACTGGCGGACTGAACCCGGCCTGCCCCCACCCCCGAATCGTGGCCCCACCCCGCCTGGATTCCCGCTTCCGCGGGAATGACTCATTGGGGTGTAGCGGGATTCCGTAACTAACAGAAATCATTGCAGGACCACACGTACCTCGCTTGACATCCGGTCTGTCCGGGCCATAATGCGACTTGGGGGTCAAACCTTGAACTCCAGGGGGGATCATGGCACGGCCTTTACGGATCGAGTATCCGCACGCGCACTACCACGTCACCTGCAGGGGCAACGACCGCAGAAGGATCTTCGTTGACGACGACGACCGCGAGGCGTTTCTCGAACGGCTGCGGAAATCACTGGAGATCTATGACGTCAGGCTGCATGCCTACGTGCTGATGCACAACCACTTCCACCTGATGGTGGAAACCCCCGGCGCCAACCTCTCGGGCTTCATGCGGCACTTCAACGTCGCGTACACGTCCTTCTTCAACCGGCGCCACCGGCGCACGGGCCATCTCTACCAGGGCCGGTTCAAGTCGATCCTTTTCCAGCCCGACGCGCATTTGCTCACGCTGAGCCGGTACGTGCACATGAATCCGGTGCGTGTCCTTCGCCGGCGGCCCACGGTTCCCGACCAGGTGCGGCAACTGTGGCTGTACCGTTGGAGCAGCCTCGGGGGATACGTGTCGGCTCGACGCCGGGAGTCGTGGGTGCACTACGACGCCGTGCTCGCGGAAGTGGGGGAATCGC
This sequence comes from Candidatus Binatia bacterium, assembly GCA_022824205.1. Classification (GTDB taxonomy): domain Bacteria; phylum Desulfobacterota; class Binatia; order UBA9968; family JAJDTQ01; genus JAJDTQ01. Next base: position 11,688 of record JAJEAI010000192.1, on the reverse strand, counting down.
GGCAACGCTACGGCCGGTTCGTGCAGGACGGCTTGGAGCAGGGCGTGCCGGCTCCGTGGAAGGCCGTACGCGGGCAAGTGATCCTCGGAGACGACCGATTCTGGGCCGCGGCCAGGGAAGGGTGGACAAACGCCGGCGGGGCCGCGCCTGAGGGTGAGTTGTGGCGACGCGCCTCACGCGTGGCGCCCGCGCGAATCACCGCCGAGGTGGCGGACTACTTCCAACTGCCGCCGGCGCGGCTCCAGCGAAAGCGGGGCCGTTGCCGGGACCAGCGCGGCCTGTTGATGGAGCTCATGTACCGCTATGCCGGAATGACCCAGCAGGCCATCGGCGCGCACCTCGGCGGGCTCGACTACACCGCCGTGAGCCACGAACGCCGCCGGATCCGCGAACGGATGGCGCAGGATCCGGCCCTCACCAAGAGCTGGCGTGCGATCGAATCACGCCTGTGAGACGCCGCTCATCCACGAACTGCCCAACACCCCGAGTCGCCATTCTCCCGCCGAACAGGCTGTGTCAAGGCTCCGCTTGGATAGTGATCAGCACCAACCCCGCGGTTCGTCATTTCCGCGGAACAGGCTGTGTCAAAACGCCATCCTGGCGAGGCAACAACCCCCAGAAACGTCATTCCCGCGAAAGCTTGCCCTCGACCCCGATCGGGGGCGGGAATCCAGGCGGGGTGGAGCGGGGAAACGCCGCCGGAGCGCCCCGCCATCGCCCCTGGATTCCCGCTTTCGCGGGAATGACGGATTGGTGTTTAGTCGCCAGGAAGCAGCGTTTTGACACAGCCTCGGAAGCGGGAATCCAGGAGGGGTGAGGCGGGGAAACGCCGCTGTAGTACGCCATCATCGCCCCTGGATTCCCGCTTTCGCGGGAATGACGATTCGGGGGGTTGCTGGGACAGGCCGTAACGGCAATGCCGTAGTCTTCACCGCAGCGCCGGCATCACCTCGCGCGCGAACAGATCGAGGGACGACATGGAGGCCTCGCGGGAGATGCCGGGGACGGAGAAGCGGCAGATGAGGTGGGTGAGGCCCAGTTCCCGCCGAAAGCGCGCGATCTCCCGCGCGCAGGTCTCGGGATCCCCGAGGATGATGCGGTTCTCGGCGAGGCGCTCGATGGTGAGGTCCCCGGCGGGGCGCTTGATCACCGGGTGGGGCCAGCGGAAGTACATGTTCTCGTAGGCCTGGATGAAGGAATCGCCGGCGGTCGCCAGCGCCTGCTCGGTGGTGTCGGCGACGAAGATGTAGCGGAACGCGGCGATCTCCCCAGGCGTCTTCCCCAGGTCGGAGCACGCCCGGCGATACGCCTCGGCGCACGCCGACAACTCCGACAGGGCGGCGGACGGGCCGGCCAGCCAGGCGTCGCCGAGGCGGGCGGCGCGCTCGATGGCCGGGGCGGTCCAGGCGCCGAACCAGATGGGCGGCGCCGGCCGCTGCACCGGCCGCGGCCCCACCGTGGCGTCCTCGATGTGGAAGTGGCGTCCGTCGTGGGTGACGTGGGTCTCGGTCCAGAGACGCCGCAACAGCGCGGCGCCCTCGTCGAGGCGGCTGCCGCGCTGCTTCACGGACAGGCCGAAGGCGGCGAACTCTTCGGGAGCGTACCCGGCCCCCACTCCGAGGATCAGGCGGCCGCCGGAGATCATGTCCACCATGGCCCCCTCCTCGGCCACGCACATGGGGTGGTAGAGAGGCAACAGCAGCACGCCGGTGCCCAGGGACACCCGGCGGGTGCGCGCGGCGATGGCGGCGAGCCCCAGGAGCGGCGCGGGATAGAGCACCGGGTTGTTGTGGTGCTCGCCGAGCCAGACCGAATCGAACCCGGCCTCCTCCGCGCGTTCGCATTCCCGGATGGTCTCCTCGAAGCTGTCGGTGCCCTGCAGCGGGCTCAATCCCAGTTTCATGGTCGCTCCCGTTCTCGTAACCTCTGACGTGGCCTCGGTGTCCCGCGTTTACAAGATAACCTGATGGGCCCAAGGAGGCATCAGGACTCACATCAGCCCGACAAACCCCGACCGCTTCTCGCCTGGGCCTCCAGCCCGGCGAACGCCGCCGACGCGTTGGATACGAAAGCCCCCACCCGCGCGGGGTCCTTGCGGCCGTTGTGGTCCTCGACACCGGTGTGCACGTCGACGCCCGCCGGCCTGACGGTTTCGATGGCCCGCGCCACGTTCTCCGGGGTCAGTCCTCCGGCCAGTATGACAGGTCGCGGGCTCAGTTCCACCAGCCGGCGGCTCACGCCCCAATCGTGGGTCTTGCCGGTGGCCCCGGACGCGCCGCTGGCGGGATCGAAGGTGTCGGTGATGAACCCGTCCACGTACGGGGCGAACGCCCGGACCCGCTCTTCCAGCTCCGCCACGTTGTCATGCCGGACAACCAGGCTCTTGACCAGCCGAAGGCTGGGGTGGAGCGCCTTGAGCCGCCGCCCCGCGCCGGGGCCGGCGTCGCCGTGCAGTTGCACACCGGCGCAACCGAGCCGGGCGCACAACCTGGCGATGGCGCAGGGGGCCTCCAGGTAGGTAATGAGCCAGGCCCGCGGACCGATGCCGAGGCTTCGAATGAGCACGGCCGCCTCCCCTTCCGGGAGATCCTCTTCATGCACGTCCAGGCCGATGGGAAAGCCGAGCCGGTGGACGCCGCTCGTCACGAGCATCCGCGCCTCGGCCTCGTCCCGGATTCCGGCGATCTGAATGATGGGCTGCGACATGACTCGGGCCGTGTTCGTACCGTAGATCGGCTCTCGTGAACAAGGGGCCTTCGACCTCGCTTCGCCAGGAGCCTGTCCGAGTTGCCCCGGGGTGACGTAACACAGACGCGGGCGACACAGCGTAAACGTGTTGCAGCGCGGACACCAGGTCTGGTACGTGTCGACGGAATTCGGAGCCTGCGGCCCCCAGGGACCGCGGTCACGGCGAAGACAGGAGCTTTCCATGCGCGGAACAACACCCAGACGAATGCAGGGACTGGCCGATCCCGTGCTGTCCACGATGGTTCACGACCTCGGTCTGGAAGAGGTGCCCCACTACGCCAGCCGATCGGGGAAGGTGGTCGGATACACCGATCGCTGGGTGGAGAACGCCAAGTTCCGCGACGGTCCGGTGAATCCGCAACGGGTCGAGGTGACGGACCGCGCGGCCATGACCGCGCAGGTCAAGGCCAAGGCGCGCGAACTCGGCGCGGACCTCGTGGGGATCTGCCGGCTCACGCCGACCATGATCGACCTGGGCGAAGAAGTCCCCCACGAGTTCGTCATCGCGGCGTGCATCGCCGAGGACTACCACAAGGTGCTCGAGGGCGCGGACGCGGTGGAGGAAGAGGCCATGCGCGTCTACGCCGCGTGCTCCGACCTGGCCACCGAGTTGGCCGCCTACGTTCGCGGCCTGGGGTACCCCGCGTGGGCGCACCACAACGGGGTGCGCGAAGTCCAGGCCATCCCGGTGTTCTACCAGGTGGGGTTCGGCGAGCTGGGCCGTCACGGCAGCCTCATCAACGAGAAGTACGGCGCCGACTTCCGCCCCGGCTTCGTCACCACCGACTTGCCGCTCGACGTGGACGAGCCGCGGGAGTTCGGCGTCCAGGACTTCTGCATGAACTGCAACGTTTGCATGCGGAACTGCCCGGGCGACGCGATCCCCGAGGAGCACGTGGTCACCGAGGGCATCAAGCGCTGGCTCATCGACCTGGAGAAGTGCTACCCCTACTCGCGTCTGCGCGACGAGTACTGCCACCTGTGCGTGGACGTCTGTCCGTTCAACGTCGGCAGCCACCGCACCACCTTCAAGACGTTCATGAAGCACCGCAAGCGCATCGGCTACAAGACTCCCAAGTACTGAGGCGCCTCTTGGACAAGTACTATCTTCACGAGCGCCGGCCCGACGGCGCCGTCAGCACGGTGGGGCTCTACTACTCCCGCGAGGAAGCCGAAGGCATCATCGCGCAGCTTCGGGAGTTGCCCGAGAAGCAGGACTGCGAGTATCTCATGACCCGGCCCGGCGAGGCCGCGCCTCAGCCGATGCGAAACAGTCCCGAAGACCCGTGAGCCTGTTCGGCCCGCTCACGGCGCCAACCCCAGGTTGACCGGCGTCACCACGGAGCGGAGCATGTGGGTGCGGTGACCCCCGTTGGCAGGATAGCGCGGATCCCGCTTGGCGGTTCGCGTGGTGATGCTGATCCTCAGCCTTCGGATGTGCGAGTTCACCGTGGTGCGGTTTCCGGCGGCGTCCAGGTACTCCACGGCGAAGCCCTGCACGTCCTCCACCACGGGTTGCCCGCCGCCTCCCGTGCTGCGGCGCAGAACCATTTGTTGGGCGTCGTGGTAATACGCGACGCGTTCGTTGGAGTCCGACAGGTCCCCGTCGCCGTTGTGGTCGGCCGCGATGCGCAATCGCGCAGGATCGTAGGACACACCGGCGAAATCCAGCCCCGCGGGATCGTATCCGGCCTTGCGCGCCTCCCGGACCACCATGGTCATGGCCGCGCGGGCGTTCTGATGCATGGCGGTAATCTGTTCCTGAAGGTCGTAGGTGGTGAGCTGCCCGGTGAAGCTCGTGACCGCCGCGGCCAGCAGGATCCCCTGGATCGCCAGCACCACCAGGAGCTCGATGAGCGTGAAGCCTCGGGAGAAGGGCCATCGGCCGCACGTCCACCTGGACATCCGGCGACCGCGGCATCGCTGGCGCCGGACCGGGTCGAGGAACGGCCGCATCACCGGCTCACCAGGGTCCGGAGAACCGCCGACCGCCCGTCCCTATCCCAGGAGACGGTCACCGTCACGGTGCTCAAGCCTTTTTCGGGTGTGTCCCGCAGCACCTCGGTGACCCGCTTGAAACTGGGGAAGTCGGGCAGTGCACCGTAGTCCTCCGTGGTCGAGACGACGGCGCCTCCAACACCTCTGAGACTCTCGATGCGATCCTGGGCGAGGAACGTGGCGACGCCGTGGTCGCGGCTCCGGAGGTTTCCCTGAATCACTCCGATGGCGACCCGGCCGAGCCCCAGGAGCGCGGTCGAAAGGATCAGCATCGCCACCAGCAGCTCGATCATGGAAAAGCCCTGCTGTCGGGCGAACCGGGAACGGGATCGTTGCATGATGTCTCCCCTCACCGGATGCGCACCCGGCCCGCGATGCTGATGCTGACGCGTTTCGTCCCCGCCGGATTGGTAAGCGTGATCGTCGCCAGACGGCTGGCCGTGCCGCGCGGACTGAACACCGGGTTGTTGTTGGAGCGGACCACCACGTCCCTGTAGTCCGGCCGCAGGTCCCGCGTGAACGTCCACTCGCCGGGGTCCGCGGTGCCGTCATTGTCCGCGTCGTCGAGGATCCGGTACTCGTGGTCGTTGAGAAAGAAGATCCGGTAGCGGTTGTTGCGCTGGATCGCCTTCATGCGCGCCCACATGAGATCCCCGGTAACCTGGCGCGCCGCGCCGTGGAGACGGTGCCTGGGCATCACCTTCAGGTAGCCTGGCACGGCGATGGCCAGCATGATGCCGGCGAGGGCCAGAGTGATCATTTGACCCAGCAGGGAAAAGCCGGCGGTGCGGGACGACGCGGGTCGCATGTTGGCTTCCTTAGAGGTACGGCAAGAGGTTAGTGTCCTGTCCCGTATAAAACGTCATGAAGATGCGCAGGATTTTTGTCGTCGGCAAGGCGCGATGACGAGCAGTGGCGGGTACCACGCGAGGAAGACCCCGGGTCAAGCCCGGGGTGACGTCACGCAGCCGACGGCGAAAAAGACCAGCAAATTATGCCTCTTATTTGCGGGACGCGACACTAGTACAGCCACAGCAGCGCCCCCAGACACAGGAAGGGCGCGAACGGCAAGGGAGTTCTCAGCGAAACGTCCTTCCTGACGCACGCGAGGCCGATGCCGCACACGGAACCCGCCAGGGCGCTCACGGCAAGAATGCCCGGCACCCGTTCCCAGCCGGCGAACGAACCGATCATCGCCAGCAGCTTGACGTCGCCGCCGCCGAGGCCGTCCCGGCCGGTGGCGGCGCGGTAGCCGGCGGCCGTTGCCAGCAGCACGCCGCCGCCGCACAACGCGCCCAGGAGCGAGCCCCCCGGCGACGGAAAGTCCGCGATGGCAAGGGCGGGTGCGCACCACGACAGCGCGAACGCCGCGGCCATGCCGTAAACGCTGATGGCGTCCGGAATAATGCCGGTTTCGAGGTCGATCACCGCCGCCGCCACCAGGGCGCACACGAAGGACAGGTGGACGCCCAGGCGTGGGCCGGCGCCGACCCGTTGATGACACGCGAGCGCCGCCACCGCCGCGCCCAGTTCCACGAGGAAGTAGCGTACCGGGATACGGGCGCCGCAGAGAACGCAACGGGCGCGCAACAGCAGGTAGCTGATCAGCGGCAGGTTCGCCCGTAATGGCAGGGGCTCTTTGCAGGAACGGCAGTGGGACGCCGGGACAAGGATCGACTCGCCCGCCGGCAGACGGGTGATGCAGACGTTCAGGAAGCTCCCGATGCAGGAACCCAAAAAGAAGAGCAGAAGCGCCCGAAACGGTTCCGGTGGTGCCAGTGCGTCCATTGCCGTTGATCCCTCCCAAAGGGAATCATCGGCAACGGGCAACCCTCCTTTAGCGCGGAAGGCTTGGAAATTTCCGGCCCCCGGCCTTCGCTTCCAGCCACCTCCGGATGAGGGGAAAGACCTCGTCCCTGGCCTTCCGGCCCAGGATCAGGTCGAAGTGACCGTAGCTCACGTCCTCGCCCGGGTCCGGCCAGAAGATCATCAGGTCCCGGTCCTTCGAACCCAGCTCCCGGTAGACTTGCTTGAGGGACTCCGGCGGTGCGATGGCGTCGGCGCCTCCACCCACCAGGAGAACCGGAATGCTTATCCTGGACAACGCGTCCCGGTAGCTCGTCTTGCCGTCGGCGCTGACGAACTCGTCGCTGTCCACGGCGGTGACGATCTGATCCAGGACACCCGGGTTGACCGGGGTGAGGGCCGTCTCCAGCATCTCCTGCCGGACCGACTCCGCCATGTTCTTGCGGTTGTAGAACGCGTCCTCGAACCAGGGCATGAAGAACAACATGCGGTTCAGCCCGGATGAGTTCATGTGCAGCAGCGTTGTGCGCAATAGCGGCACCCGGTCGAGCCTGAGCAGCGTGTCGAGCCAGTCCTGATCGGGACTGTCGAACGACATGGGCGCGGCGATGCCGACGACCCCGGCCACGCCGTGCGCGGGAGTCCGGCCGACATGGGCAAAGGCCAGGGCTCCCCCAAGCTCGTAACCCACCACCAGGACCTCCGCGCCGCCGGCCTGATTGCGCACGTGCTCGATGACCGCGGGAATATCGGTCTTCAACATGTCGTCCAGATTCCAGGGCTTCTTCCCCCAACCCAGGGGGTTGAGACTCCGGCCGGTACCGCGCAGCGACAGGTTCCAGACGTCGAACCCCGCCTCCGCGAGATACTCCGCAAGACTGGCGCGCCCGAAGTCCAGAAAAGAGCTGTTCACCAAGAGCCCGTGGATCAGGATCACCGGCAGCGGACGCGGCTGCCGCTTGTACAGCCCGAACCGCTTGAGGGACAGCTCGAACTTCTCGCCGGTGACGACCCACCGGCGCTCGGAGGAGACGAACGGGTCGTCGAGCGAGGCGGCGGCCAGCGGGCCGGGCGCGAGAGACACGACGGCCGCCAGGACCACGGACCACATTTGTTGCCGAAAATGCATGATTGACAGTCGGATACACTTATAGCTACTGTCGCACAAGGTTTCGAGAACAAGGGAGGCAACCCATGGCACAGGAAGAGATACGGTTCTTCTCCGCGGACTCACATGTCAACGAACCGCCGGAGGCATGGGAACGCATACCGAAGGGTCTACGCCGGCACGGGCCTCATTTCGTCCAGGACCCTCCCGGCAAGAAGGGCCTGTACATGGTTTTCGACGGCCACGAGCCGGACCCCGTGGGTATGACCTTCACGGCCGGGGTCCAAGCCAAGGGTGGCAAGATCATCGACGTGATCGAGAACTTCACGTGGGCGGACTGGCCCGGCCCCTGGGACCCCGCCGCCCGCATCGGTGACATGGACCTCGACGGGGTGCGGACGGAGGTCCTCTACCCGAGCCTGTCGCGAAACTTCTACTCCCTCAAGGGAGAAGAAACGGAGCTCCAGAAGGCGGGGCTCATGGCCTACAACGACTGGATCATCGAATACGCCAATACGGCTCCGGATCGTCTGGTGGCCGTGTGCCTTCTCTCCGCGCTCGACGTCGAGTGGTCGTTGAAAGAGATGGAGCGTTGCGCCAAGCTCGGCCACAAGGGAGCGCTCATCCCGTCCGGTCTGCCGGAAGGCATGAGCTATGCCGATCCGGGATTCGAGCCGCTGTGGACCAAGGCCGAGGACATGGACTTTCCGCTCCACATCCATGTCAACATTCTGCAGGGGGTGGACCGGATGCGGGCGCGGCTCAAGAGCATCGCTCCGGTGCAACAAGGGCGCAACTCGCTGCAGCGCGGCATCCTGGAGCCTCTCGGGCTCCTCACGGACCTGACCTTCGGCGGGGCGCTGCAGAATCATCCCCGGCTGCGCATGGTGTTCGCGGAGTACGATCTCTCGTGGCTGGTGCCCTACCTGAACTGCATGGATTCCGCCCTGCGCCGAGCCCGATCCGAATCGACGGTGGGCACTCAGGGCAACGCGCTTCCCAGCGAGATCATCAAGCGGCAGGTTTACGTGACTTTCCAGGAAGACCGCGCCGGTGTTCTGGGAGCGGGCGCCTTCGATATCCTGGACAACGTCATGTGGGCGAGCGACTATCCGCACGGCGGGGCCACGTGGCCGAACTCGCGGGAGGCAGTCGAGCGGCAGTTCGCGGGTATGTCGGACGCCGTGGAACGACAACTTACATGGGACAACGCCGCCAGGTTCTACGGCTTGGCGTAGCCCGCGAGCTTGCGAGATCCCGGCGCTCGACCACCGTGGGGGCCGGAGGGACGGCCCCCACGAAGGCCAAGGCACCACCCCTCCGGCCGTGACTCGGAGACCGGTTACGGGCGCAGCGCGCGCATCAACGGCTCGATCGAGGGACTTTGATCCAGCCGGTCTACGAGATCGGGCACCTCCGCTCTTTGCACATCGGACAGAATCCCCTCGACGCAGTGATTGAACTTGCTCAGCACCGCCTCGCGTCCCTTCAGGTCTGCCGGCGGCTGAATCGGCTCCGTGACCGTCGTACCGTCCTTCAAATGCACCACCAGCGATTCCGAGCCGGGAACGTGGCGGACGCGTCCGATCAGGTCGCGCAGCTCCGGCTCCCGGGCGCGGGCGTCCGTGAAGCTCTCGGGCTCCAAACCTCCGTAGAGGAGAGCGAGGGAGAGGCAATAGGCCATGCTGAACCGGCCTTCGAATCCCCGTTCCGGTTGCATTCTCACCAGCGGGTACGGGTGCACGTCGCACTCGATGAGGTCGATCTCGGAAGGCGCCGGCACCGCCTTCGCCTGAATCATCCTCAGAATCGCCTCGACTCCGTCATGCGTGGCGGTGCAGGAACCGAAGCGCTTCAACCTGACCTCCTTGCCCAGACGGTAGTCGGTCCCCAGCCCTCTTCCCAAGACATCCAGTATGTCGTCCGGAAGCGGGCCGACGGCATCCAGCAGACCGTAACGGCCCTCCACGGCGGTCTCATCGCTCGTGAACCCTTCCTGGGCAAGAAACGCGCACGTGATGCCCGCCGACGCGGCGTGGCCGACTCGAAACGGTTTCGCCATGGTCCCGCCGTCCCGGGTCAACGCCCCGCACGAACCGGTGGCCAGTCCGATGGCGGCAAGGGTCTGTGACAGGTCGAGGTCGAGGACCTTGCTCGCGGCACAGGCGGACGCGATGGGGCCGAGGATCCCGTTGCTGTGCCACCCACGGGCGCCGGGCCCGATGCCGCTGCTTCGCCTGGCGAACAGGGGTTCCAGGGTCATCATGGCCTCTCGGCCCGCGATGAACGCCTCCAGGGTCCTGGCGCCGGATGCGCCGCGGGCCTCGCTCGCCGCCAATGCGGCCGCCAGCGTGTAGGTGGAGGCATGGCCCCGGTCGTCGAAGTCCAGCCCATGGGCCAGCGTTCCGTTCACCAGCGCCGCGTCTCTCGCGTTCAACGCGACGTCCGACCCCCAGACGGTGCAGGTCCCCGGCCCGAGGTTCTTGCGTGCGTAGCGCAGCAACCTGTCCCCGATCTCCTCGCCCGCGGCCAGGACGGACACGCCGAGACAGTCGAGCATGGCCAGTTTGGCGTTGGACAGCACGTTGGCGGGGAGGCGTTCCAGGCTCAGGGACAGGGTGAACTCGGCGATCTGACGGGACAGACCCCGCGTGCTCGTACTTGGGCTTTCGTCCACGGTCTTCTCTCCTTTGAAACCTAGTTTTCCTTGACGATCCTGGCCATGGCCTTCCTGGATTTCTCCGGCGCCGACACGATCTTCGCGATGAGCTGTTGTACTTCTTCCCCCTTGAGCGGCTCGTCGTCCACGTAGCCGATCTTCTTCGCCTCCGCGAGGTACTGCGGGTCATGGACCGTGGCCCAGAAAGCGTCCCGCAGGGTCTTCACCACGTGCTCGGGCGTTCCCGGAGGAGCCAGCATGGGATAGGCGTTACGGTACGTGAACGTCAGCATCTCCGCCACGTCCTTCGATTCCGCATCCGGAGCGAGCTCGATCAGGGTCGGGATATCGGCAAGCTCGGGGTGCCGTTCGGTGGCGACCTGGACCAGCACCGAGACGAACGGCGTCTTGCTTCCCAAGCGCGCGAACCATTGCCTCTTTCTCGTCTTGGCCGAGCTCCAGACGAAGCCGCAACGCATGTCCGCCTCGCCCTTCTCGATGGCGAGGTCGATGGCCGCGCCTCCCTGGTAGCCCACCACCTGCCGGGTGTTGAGGCCGGTGAACTTCCGCAACATCTTGCCGATGGCCGCACCGGTGCTGGTGGCGCCCGCTTCGGCGTCTCTCAACTGGGTCTTCTTGGAACGCGCGACGGCCTCCTCCAGGTTCTTTCCGACCCGGTCGATGCGGCCCACGCAGATGGCGGTGGCCGTGGTCAGGTTCCCCATCCAGTTGAACTTGTCGGCCTCGAAGCGCGCCGCCGGATCGCCGATGGCGTGCTGAAGACCCGTGCCCCTGATGATCTCCGCGATGGTGAGCCCATCCGGCTTGGCGATGTTGTAGAGGTAGTTGCGCGCTCGCAGACCACCCCCTCCACTCCTGTTCTGCACGATCAACTTCGGATTGCCGGGTATGTGCCGGGACGCGTGCCTCGCCCACAGCCTCGTTCTGATGTCGTTCCCGGCACCCGGCCCGGAGCCCACGATGATGAGGATCGTCTTGCCCTCATAGTAAGGCTTCGTCTGGGCCTGGACCGATTCCGTGACGCCCGGAATCACGCCCTGAAGCAACCAGACCGCAGCCGCAAGCACCAATGTCCTGTTTGCCCACTTCATGGTATGCCTCCTTTCACTATCGCTGGAGCTGGACGCTATCCGACCGGTTGCCTCTCTGTCCGGACCTGTCGTGCACCACCCGACGGCTTGGACTTCGCCACCGAACGCTCCCATTCGGGCTGTGTCAAACGGGCATGGCCTGCCGCAAGTCACCCCGTAGGATGAAACAGATGTGGTTGGAGCAAGGAGCTACCGAAGCAGTTGGCATCGTGGCAATGTGAAAGGAGGCGGTGGCGGGGATGGGAGAGCGTCGAGTT
>JAJEAI010000040.1 GCA_022824205.1 Candidatus Binatia bacterium | reverse complement strand
ACGCTCAGGAGCTTCGGGCCACATCGGGGAAGCCCACCCGCTCCTGCCGCCACCCGGCCCGGCGTCAATAGCCAACCCCAGCCCGGGGCACGCGTGAACACCCTCGCCTTGTGTCCGTTTCTGTTTCACGGCAAAACGTCGCCCGGAAATGACCTGACACCAACGCCCCGGATCGTCATTCCCGCGGAAGCGGGAATCCAGGAGTGGGGGGCGGGGATCACACGGGTAGCGGCCGAAAGACTGCAGTGTCAGCATCCGCCGTCCACAATTTCCCCGTATCGATGTCGAACCAACAGCCGTGCAGCGTGAGATCGCCGCTTTCCACCCGTTCCTGAATCCACGCATAGGACCGCAGGTTCGCCACTGACTTGAACACCGATCGCTGCTCGGCCGCGGTCGCCGTTTCCGCGTCCGTGCGCTCGCCCTCGGAGTCCTCCGCCAGCACCTCCCGGCAGGCTCCGTCGGCCAACTCCACCCACGGCCCCAGGCACTCGAAGGGCGGCGGTTCCTGTCCGCGCGCCGTGTCCATCGCCGCCGTGATGCCGCCGCAGTGGGAATGGCCGCATACCACCAGGTGGGAAACCCCGAGGGCCTTGACGCCGTACTCGACCGCGGCCATCACTGCGTACGCGGTCGCGTCGCCGGGGCGCCGCGGGGGAACGAGGTTGGCGACGACGCGCACCACGAAGATGTCCCCGGGGCGCGCACCGAAGATCAACGCCGGGTCCACGCGGGAGTCGCTGCAGGCGATGATCAGGACGTCTGGTTCCTGGCCTTGCGACAGGCGCGCCATGAGCGTGCGGTCGCCTTGGTACTCGGCTTCATGGAAACGGCGGGCACCCCTGAGCAGCACGAAGTAGCTGTCGGTATGATCGTTGATCACGGCGTATCCCCTACCGATTGTGGGCCGCATGTATGCAATGATATTCTCGAAAACAACCTATCAACTTGAACAAGACAGAAGCCTTGCCGGATCACAAGAGTTCACGGGAGCCGACAGGACCGCCTGCCTACCCGGATACAGGTAGCGAGGGCAGCACAGGTCCACGGACATCCTCGTCGGCTTCTGCCCAAGACCGCTCCGAATACGATAACCCGGAATACCCCGAATTCGAAGTTCACGACGTGGTGGCCGGCTACGACAGCGCCGCAACTGCTCTCGTGCCCGAGTACGAGGGGATTTCGTTCGAATACGTGCACGCCCGTGTACTCCCGTGGTTGCCACAGTCGCCCGCTTGGGTCCTTGACGTGGGCGCCGGCAGCGGACGGGACGCCGCGTGGTTCGCGGAAAACGGACACCATGTCGTCGCGGTCGAACCGTCACGGGGCCTACGTGCCTTTGGAAAGGCCCGCCACGGATCAGAATCGATCAAATGGATGAATGATGAGTTGCCGGCGCTTTCCAAGGTCGTACGCTCGAAGCTCACGTTTGACTTGGTCTGGTTGAGCGCGGTGTGGACACACATTCCGCCGAACAGCCGCCGGCGGGCTTTCCGCAAGCTGGTCTCCCTGATGAGCCCTGGCGGAAGCATGATGTTGAGCCTGCGGCACGGGCCTCCTCCTCCGGGACGTCCCATGCACTCTGCGGAACTTGGTGAAATCGAGAAGCTGGCGCAGGAACACGGCCTGCAGGTTGTTGGCATCCAGCATCAACAAGACGCAAGCAACCGGCCCGGCATCACGTGGGATGTCATATGGCTCCGGCTCCCCGACGACGGCACCGGAGCGCTTCCGCTGCTCCGCCACATTGTGTTCAAGGACCAGAAGTCCTCCACCTACAAGCTCGCATTGCTGAGAGTGCTGCTTCGTATCGCCGACAGCACCGGGGGCCTCGTTCGCCAAGAGGGCGAACACCACGTAGACCTTCCGCTTGGCCTCGTGGCGCTCTTCTGGGTCCGCGCATTTCGGCAACTGGTCGCGGAAGGTCTCCCTCAACACCCCAAGGGCAACAGCCACCTCAGTTTCGCGAAAAATGCCTTCCATGGCTTGGGAACCCGATCGCCCTACGACCTCCGGATGGGACAGCAGTTCACCGGCGACGACGCCGAGAACCTGGTGGTGGCAATCCGTGATGCCGTGGACTGCATACGGAGAATGCCGGCCACATACATTACTTACCCAAGAAGTGCCAAACCCGTGTTCCCAACCAGGCGGAGAGGCCCGGTTAAACTCCGCCACAGCCTGCGGCTCGATGAGTCGTTCCTCTGGTCCTTCGGCTCGTTTTCCGTCCCCCTCAACCTGTGGCGGGCGATGTCCCGATACGCTCCGTGGATCGAGCCTGCCATACTCAACGAGTGGGTCCATGTCATGCGCGGTTATGAAAAGACGCTGACCGAAGAGATTGCGACCCCTTGGGACAAGTATGTGAGTGCCTTGCGCTGGCTGGTGCCGGACCACGACACGAGTTTCGTCCGGCAACTGGCGGAAGACATGCGCAAGGGCGATTCCGGACTGTTCTGCGTATGGACCGGACGCCGGTTGAATCACGCCTTCGATATCGACCACTGCTTCCCCTTCGCTGCATGGCCGTGCAACGACCTTTGGAACCTGCTTCCGAGCTATCCCGCTACAAACCGGAGCAAGGGTGATCAACTCCCAACGCGAAACGCCCTCGAAGAAGCTGAACCACGCATACTCGACTGGTGGGACAATGCCTATTGGCAAGGACCCGCCATAAACCAGCGGTTCATCGAGGAGTGCCGGAGCGCTCTGCCGTTGGCCGTGTCCGACGGTGGCAACGTTACGCTCGAATCGGTGTTCGAAGGCCTGACCTTCCAGCAGATGGTGTTAAAACGCGATCAGCAACTCTCGGAGTGGCAGCCAAATCCAGCGGGACGGTAACTGGCAGCCCACGGCGATGTCCGGCCTGGAAGCTCCAGGACCAAGTCGATTTCGGCGCCGGGAGTAGGTGACCTAGGGGTCGTGTCGGCGCACCTCACATGACAGCCCATCGAGGCGCGGAAACCTGTACGGCACGGCGTGTCTGCCGGCGTGTCCGGCCCGCACCGTCTATCATGTGTCTTGTTGGTTGTTGTCGCGTTCGAAAGCCACGACCTGTGGCGTGATCACCTCGATGAACCGTTTGAGCGTCTCAGCTACAGCCTGGGTAGAGTCGTCATCGAATGCAGCAATTTCTCGTGATACCCAAAAGCGCTCATCTTTGAACTTCTGATCTTCGAACACTGCCACCCCCGCGAGCCTTCTCCCCAGGTCCTCCACGTTCCAGTACGCGAACCCGACGTCTACCCGCCAGATGTTTCCTCCATCCTTGCTTCGTTGAGGCACCATCTCAATAAGGTAGGTGGCATCCCAGTTGCCCCAAGGGCGTTGCGAATACCACATATGATAGTATCGCCAACCGGCGGTACCTCCGGCCCAGCGGCTTTTCCTGTCCGGTTTCAGTTCCTCCCCCAGGTCAGCCAGGACCACATCTGATACCCCTTGAAGAAAACGCGTCACCTCGTCTTCACGGTTTGTGCTGTAACCGCGTCGATTTGGACTAAACCCAGCTCCGGTGGAGGACTCACCGACGCCTACAACATAGTCTTCCACACCGGGCACAGGTATGATCGTATTGGCCTGTATGTAGAGGGATCCGGTGTCCCTATCCCGATACGGAGTCAACTGAATACACGTTACGAGATCACCTGCTGTCACTGCTGTCCCACAAGAAATACGAATGAGGAGGACCTGAAGAGCTCCGTCATGCTATGATGGCAATTGCAAAACCCATCGTAGGAGGAGGTTCAGGTCCATGGCGTACAATCATACCGTAATGGGGCAAATACTCAAG
>JAJEAI010000070.1 GCA_022824205.1 Candidatus Binatia bacterium | reverse complement strand
CGGTCACGCTCAGGAGCTTCGGGCCACATCGGGGAAGCCCACCCGCTCCTGCCGCCACCCGGCCCGGCGTCAATAGCCAACCCCAGCCCGGGGCACGCGTGAACACCCTCGCCTTGTGTCCGTTTCTGTTTCACGGCAAACCAAAGTGGCGATGTTCCATGTTGTGAATGGGCAGGATAGGGTTGGTTATCGGACTTCCCCCTGTACTGGGCATCACGGTTGCGAACCACCGCAACAGCTCCTCACGCATCTCATGTTTACCGTAACCAAAGCGCTGTTGTTGGGTCAACCCCAACGTCGGTTGGAACTTGATCTCGGAGCGGTCCTGCTCGGGCTAAAGGTCGCGCAAGTCGGGGAAGAAGTGATCGGGGCGGCGCGGTCGCGAAGCGCTGCGTCTGAGTTCCATTCCCTCGATAGAAGGCCTCTCTGCTTGGCCGGAGGAGCCGGAGGGGCAACGTTAGTTGGCTGATGAAAGCCCGGCCCTGAAACCCATCCTTGCATGGCGGCCTATGCGTCACGGCCGCGCCAACTCGAAATCGATCTCCCCCTGGAAGAGCTTCACCCGCACCACGCGGACCGTCACCGGGTCGCCCATGCGGAAGCTCCGGCCGTGGTTCTGGCCCTTGATGAGATGGGCGGTGTCGTAATAGCGGTAGTAGTCGTCCTCCAGGGACCTGAGGCTCACCAGTCCTTCCACGAACCAGCGGTCCAGCTCGACGAAGAAGCCGAAGTTGGTCAGGTCGGTGATGACTCCGGTGTGTTCCTGGCCGATCTTGTCGGTCATGAACTGGGCCTTCTTGAGGTCCACGATCTCGCGCTCGGCCTCCATGGCCAGGCGCTCGCGCCGGGAGGCGTGGTCGGCGGCCTCGCGGAGGTAGGCGTCGAGGTCCTCCCGCGTGCCGGAATCGAGCTTCGGGCCGGCCATGGCTTGGTCCAGGAGCCGGTGGACCATGAGGTCGGGGTAGCGGCGGATGGGCGAGGTGAAGTGCAGGTAGGCGTCGGACGCCAGCCCGAAGTGGCCGACGTTCTCCCGGTCGTAGAAAGCCTGCTTCATGGAACGCAGCAGCATGCGGTTCAGCACGCGTTCCTCGGGCTTGCCGCGGCACGCTTCCAGGACCCGCTGGAGTTCCCTGGACGATACCTTTTCCTCGCTCCGGTGGAGCCGGTAGCCCAGGGTGGACAGGAACGGGCCGATGGCGTCCAGGGTGTCCTCGTCGGGTCCTTCGTGCACGCGGTACACGCACGGGAACTTGCGCTTGCGCAAGTGGCCGGCCACCGCCTCGTTGGCCGCGATCATGAACTCCTCGATCATGCGGTGGGCGATGGTGCGCTGGGCGCGCCGGATGTCGATGGGCATGTTGTCGTCGCCCAGCACGATCTCGGTCTCCGGCAGCTCGAAGTCGAGGCTGCCGCGGGCGCGGCGCCGGTCCATGAGGAGGCGCGTCAGTTCCTCCATGGCACGGAGGGAGTCCATCAGCTCCGGGTGCTTCGCGATCGCGGCGGCGTCCCGGTCCACCAGCATGCGCCCTACCTCGGTGTAGGTGAGCCGGGCCGCGCTCCGGATCACCGACCGGAAGATCTCCACTCGTTCGACTGCGCCCCGGCGGTCGATCTCCAGGAGCGCCGTGCGCGTGAGCCGGTCCACCCCCGGCTTGAGGCTGCAGATGCCGGTGGAGAGCGCCGGCGGCAGCATGGGCAGGGCGCGGTCCGGGAAGTAGACACTGGTGCCGCGTTCGCGGGCCTCGACGTCGAGGGCGGAGTCCCGCGGCACGTAGTGGGCCACGTCGGCGATGGAGACGTAGAGCGCGTAGCCGCCGCCGGCCGTGCGCTCCATACCGACGGCGTCGTCGAAGTCGCGCGCCGTCTCGCCGTCCACGGTGAACGTGGTGAGCCCGCGCAGGTCGCGACGTCCGCCGAGGCTCGCGGGCACCCCGGCTCCGGCGTGGCTCCCGGCTTCCCGGAGCGCCTCGTCCGAGAAGTCCTCGGGCCAGCCGTAGCGGAAGATCACCGCCCGGGCCTGCACCTCGGGGTCGTCCGGCGCGCCCAGCACCTGTTCCAGGCGCGCTTCGGCGGGCGTGTAGCCGCCGCCGTAGCGGGTCATCTCCACCGCGGCCACCTGGCCGGGTTGTGGCGGTCCGGGAGCTTTCAGCGGGATGGCGGGCGCCACGCGCGGGTCCATGGGTACGACCACGGTGCGGTCGCCGTCGGTCTGCACCACCCCCACCAGGCGCCGCTGGCCCCGTTCCAGGACCTCGACGACGTGTCCCTGACTGTCGCCGTGGCGCTTCTTCTCCGGCCGCACCAGCACCCGGTCGCCGTGCATGACCCGGCGCATCTCCCTGCGGCTGAGGTAGATGTCCTCCAAACCCTTCTGGTCGGGCACGACGAAGCCGAAACCGTCGGGATGGCCCTGCACCACGCCGGAGACGAGGCTCGCGGCCTTGGCCAACGTGTAGTGGTTCTTGTGCAGGCGGATGACCGTGCGTTCGTGGACCAATTCGTTGAGCGCATCCGCCACCGCGTCCCGTGACGCTTTGCCGAAGCCCTTGCGGATCTCCCGCAGGCTGAAGCGATGGCCCGGCTTGGCCCTCATGAGCGAGAGCACGCGGTGCTTGAGGTCGGTGGAGCCGCCCATGCCCTCAGGCTTCTTCGCCGCCGTCCGGTTCAACCGCGGCAAGCTCACCCAGGAGCCAGTCGTCACCCAGCCCCGCGGGCCGGGAGATCTCCTCCAACGGGACTTCCCGGGAAAGCGCCTCGATCACGTCGCGCGCCAGCGCGAGTGAGTCGTCCAGCACCAGCAGAACGATGACGGCCTCGCGCGCATCTACCGTGCGGATGATGCCGAGCAGTTCGTAGGACTCCACGATGAACTTGATGTAGGCGATGTCTTGCCGGCGCACCCGGAGGTAGAGTTCGTGGACTTCCATGTGGGCCGCCCGGGATTGGACGGAAGGATGGGGTTCGCGCGGCGGCGGGGCACCCGCCGGTGTCAACGGAGCAGTTCCAGGAAGCCACGCCCAAGGCGCTTCCACAGGTTGCCGTCGCCGTCGTCGGCCTGCGGCGGCCGCTCCTCCGCGAGCTTGTTGAACATGTAGCGCACGAGTTGCGGCACGTCCGGCTGGATGGTGACGTCGGGCATGCGGCCCCCAAGCCGGAAGGGGAGACTGAGGCCGTCGGCGTCGAACAGGTAGCGTACGTTGCGGTAGCGGCCGCTCAGGTCGCGGGAGAACGCCGGTGACAGCACGAGCGTCGCCAGAAGGTCCACTTGGCCGTCCGGGTTCAGCGAGCCTCTCCCGACGATGCTGTAGTCGTCCGAGACCAGGCGCATGTCGTCGCTGCTCACCTTGCCCTGATGGACGGAAAAGTGGCCCTCGACGCTTCGAAAGGAGGTCCGGTCGTCCCGCACCAGAGAAAGAAACGCAGGGCCGGCCGCGTCGATGCGGTCGATTCCTTCCACGGCGTCGAGCGTCGTGAGAACCCTGCGGACCGGGTTGAAGTTGGCCAGGACGCCCTTGTCCAGGGTCAGTCGGCCCTGTCCGTCCAGGTTGCGGACGAATGACGGCCAGTCCTTGCCGGTGCTGTGGAAACGGCCTTTGAGACTCACGTGCCCGTTGACGGAGTCCGCGGGATAGTCGGGCAGGAGCGCGAGGAGTCCGTTGGCGTCCAGGCTCTCCGCGGTGGGGTGCAGCTCGATGTCGAAACCCTGGTCGTTCCGGCTCGTGATGGCGCCGGCTCCGTGGAGCACGCCCCCCAAGGTCTCGACGGAGAGGTTGCGCACGGTCAGGGCGCCCCGGGTCCAATGCACGAGGCTCTGCATGTCCTGATAGGCGGTGCCGCCGACCTGGCCGCTGGCGGAGGCCAGGTAACCCCGCACCGAGACGATGCCTTCGTGCAGTTCGGCGGAGCCTTCGTGAACGACGTTGCTGAAGGAGTGCGCCCGATGCGCGGCGTCCCCGGTCACGTCTCCCAGGTTCAAGAGGTCGGAGTGGAGACTGTAGTGCAGCGCGGGCCGGCTCAGGTCGACCAGCAACCCGCGCAGCCGCAGATCCGACAGGCCCGAGCGCAACCGAAGGTCGCGTATCTCGACGTCGCCGCCACGGAACACCAGCTCTCCCTGGAGACCCTGTACGGGCCTGTTCTTGCCGGGCGGGCCGTTGACGTGGACGTTGGTCAGGCTCAGGTTGCCCTGGAGGGTCGGTGGTTCGGTGCGCGGCCCCGACCTTTGCGCCAGCGCGAGCCGGACGCTCACGGACCCGTCGAGCTGGTAGTCCTTGGCCGCGGGGAGCATTCCCTGCCATCCCGCCAGGGCCACGTCATCGGCCTGAACACGGAGTTGAACCAGGTGTTCCGGTTGTTGGACGATGGCGCCGGAGAACGGCACCCTGGCGTTGTGGAGCCGGGCCTCGGACTCGTCGATCACGATGCGGTCCGGGCGCATCCGCAAATTCATGGCCAGGCGGGCCGCAATCCCCGGTGTCTTGAGGAACCAGTCACCGTAGTGGATGGTGTGGTCATCCGCCGCCAGAGCGGCCCGGACCCTCAGATCGTCCAGCGGTCCCTCCAGCGCGTTGACAATGCGGAGTGGCTCGTGGACGCGCAACCCCGCCGGCACGATGCGCTCCACCCACGGCAATTGTCTAAGCTGGTCGAGGTGGACGGGTTCCAGGTGAAGCTCGCATTTGGCCAGCGCGCGGTTCCACGACGACCCTTGGGAGAAGTCCACGTCGCCGGTCAGGCGGGCGTTGTCCACCGGCGCTCCGAACAAGGCTCCGGTGATCTCCATCGCGGCTACGCGCGGACGGTCGAGTCGTCCCGCCACCCGCGCACGGACGGTCAGCGGGCCGGAGGGACGGAGGTAGGCCGGGAAGTGGTTCTCCAGGAACGTCCAGGCGCGGGCCACCAGGGATGGGGGCAGCGACGCGGCGCGAACCTCCAGGTCCACCTCGTTCCGGCTCCACTCCGACAGGGGCGCCGCCGTACCCACGGAGCCGGCCACGGAGAAGGTGCGTTCGCTGTCCTCGGACAGCGCTCCGGATACGTCGATGCGGATGCGCTGTCCCCGCAGCCATTGGAGCGTGGCCGTCAGGTCCCGCAGGCGCAGTTCCTCGAGCTTCTCCGAGGAACGGTCCACCAGGTAGAGCTTGGCGCCCCGGGCGTGAACCGCCGCGCCGTTGGCGTGGGCCGATTCGAGCCCGGCCTGGAGCGGCTGTACCGGTGCGAGGATGTTGACGTCGCCGTACTCGTTGCGCACGACCTGGATCTCCGGCCGGTCGAGGAGCACGCCGGAAACGGTAGGCGCGCCGGTCAGTATCGACAGCCATCCCAGGGAGAGCGTGAGTTCATGGGCTCGGATCAGAGGTGTCGCGGCGAAGCGTGGGTCGTCCGCGACGCGCACGTCCGTGACCGTGATGCCCAAGCTCCCCGGGCGTCGAAACAACCTCAGCCGGATGGATTCGAACGCCACGGCACGACCGACGGCGCTCTCGATCTCCCGGCGTATGGCTTCCTTGCGGTTTTCCAGGAGGGCTTCCAACCCCACCACCGCGGTCACGCCGAACGCGGCCGCGAGGGACAGGAAGACCAGCAGTCTGGATGCCCTGCTTCTCATGCGACGCAGCATCCCGGCCATGCCGCGGGACAATCCCCTCCATCGTCCCGGCAGCCCGGCCTTGAGTAGGTTATTCCCGATACGGCGATCGGGTCGCTTCCCCTTCCATTGCTATGGGTTATTTTTTTCCGCTGGTCAAGCGTCCGCGCGTTCCACGATGGTGGCGATGCCCTGGCCCACGCCGATGCACATGGTGGCCATGCCGTAGCGGCTGCCGCGCCGCTTCATCTCGTGGATCAACGTGGTCATGATGCGCGCGCCGCTGCAGCCCAGCGGGTGGCCCAGGGCGATGGCGCCGCCGTTGACGTTGACCTTGTCCGGGTCGAGGTCGAGTTCCTGGACGCATGCCAGGGACTGGGACGCGAAGGCCTCGTTCAACTCTACCAGGTCCAACTGGTCCGCGGTCAGGCCCGCGCGCTTGAGCGCCTTGCGGCTGGCCGGAACAGGGCCGATGCCCATGAAGGCCGGGTCCACCCCCGCCACCGCCGACGCGACGATGCGCGCCACCGGCCGGAGCTTGAGCGCCTCCGCCCGCTCGCGCGACGCCACCAGCAACGCGGCGGCTCCGTCGGACAGCGGCGACGAGTTCCCCGCGGTCACCGTGCCGTTCCTGACGAAGGCCGGGCGCAGGGAGGCGAGCTGCTCCAGGCTGGTGTCCGGCCGCGGCCCCTCGTCGCGGCCGTGCACCACCGGGTCGCCGCGCCGTTGCGGCACCGGCACCGGAATGATCTCGTCGTCGAGCCGCCCCGCTTCCTGCGCCGCCACCGCGTTGCGGTGACTCTTGAGCCCGAACGCGTCCTGCCGCTCCCGGCTGACCGCGTATTTCTCGGCCACGTTCTCGGCGGTCTCGCCCAGGCTGATGAGGGGATACATCTCCCCCATGCGCGGGTTGGGGAAACGCCACCCGAGCACGCTGTCATAGACGGTGACTTCGCCGCGCGCGAACGGGACCGCTCCCTTGGACATCACCAGCGGCGCGCGGGTCATCATCTCGACGCCGCCGGCCACGAACAGGTCGCCTTCCTCGGCCCCGACCGCGCGCGCGGCCTGGTTGACTGCCTCCAGCCCCGAGCCGCACAGGCGGTTCACGGTGGCGCCGGGCACCGAGTCCGGAATGCCCGCCAGGAGCGAGGCGTTGCGCGCCACGTTGCGGCAATCCTCGCCGGCCTGGTTCGTGCACCCGAGGATCACGTCCTCGATGGTCGCCCGGTCGATGCCGTTGCGGGCGATGAGCCTGTCGATGACGTGCGCCGCGAGATCGTCCGGCCGGACGTCCTTGAGGATCCCGCCGTAGCGTCCCATGGGGGTGCGCGCGGCGTCGATGATGACGGCTTCTGGCATGGTTTCCCTTCCCGCGGCGGAGGCTTGGCCCTCCGCCTTGCAGTGTCAAAGTCCGGTCTCTCCGTGGCGGTAGAACCCCCGGCCCGAGCTTTCGCCGAGGCGGCCGGACGCCACCATCTTGCGCAACAGCGGCGCCGGACGGTAGCGGTCGTCGCCGGTCTCTTCCAGGAGGCCTTCGAGGACCGCGAGCACCTCGTCCAGCCCGATCTCGTCGGCCCAGCGCAGCGGGCCCTGGGGATAGTTGGTGCCCAGCCGCAGGGCGACGTCGATTTCCTCGGCGGTGGCGACTCCCTCGTCCAGGCTGCGCACGGCCTCGTTGACGATCAGGCTCAGGATGCGCGGGAACACCAGGCCGGGCGCGTCCTTGACCACGGCGCTCTCCTTGCCCAGGCGTTCCACCAGGGCACCGGCCGCCGCCATGGCGTCGTCGCCGGTGTCGAGCCCGCGCGCCAGCTCGATGACGTTGCGGCGCGCCAGCGGATGGAAGGTGGCGAAGCCGACGACCCGCTCCGGCCGGCGGCTCCAGGAGGCCAGCGTCGTAGTCGACCAGCCGATGCAGGAGCTGAGCACGAGCGCGGCGCCCGGCGCGGCGGCGTCGATTTCCTCCACGAGCCGCCGCTTCTCTTCGCTTCCGTGGGCGAGCGTGTCGACGACGACCTCGACCCCCGGGTCCACCTCGTCGGGGCGCGCGCACCGCGCCGCGTTCAGGCCGTTGTCCCGCGCGAGCCCGTGCAGGTCCTCCGCCAACCGGTTGCCGCCAAGGATCGCGACGCTACTTGGGTTCATAGTTGTAGAAGCCTTTGCCGGTCTTCCGGCCCAGGTGGCCGGCCAGATACAGCTTTTGCTGCAACGGGCTGGGGCGGAAGCGCGGGTCCTCGAAGAACGCGTGGTAGAGGGTCTCGGTGGCGGTGAAGTTGATGTCGATGCCGATGAGGTCCTGCAGCTCGAACGGCCCCATGCGGAACCCGCCGGACTCCCGCATGATCCGGTCCACCGTCTCCACGTCGGTGCCGCCGTCGCCCAGGATGCGCAGCGCCTCGTTGTAGAAGGGGCGGGCGATGCGGTTCACGATGAACCCAGGGGTGTCCTTGGCGCGCACCGGAGTCTTGCCGAAGCGCCGGGTGACGTCCATGGCCTTGGCCACGGTGGCGTCGCTGGTGAGCTCCCCCTGCACGACTTCCACCAGCGCCATGAGCGGCGCCGGGTTGAAGAAGTGCATGCCCAGCACCCGCGTGGCGTCCCGCACCGCGCCGCCGATGGCGGTCACCGACAGCGACGACGTGTTGGTGGCCAGCAGGGTTTCGGGGGCGCACGCGGCGTCGAGCTTCTGGAACAGCTCGCGCTTGACCGGGAGGTTCTCGGTGGCGGCCTCGATGACCAGGACGGCATCGGACAGATCTTCCAGCGCGAGCGAGCCCTGGAGACGCCCCAGGATGTCCGCCTCCTCCCGCGCGTCGATGTTGCCCTTTTCGCGGCCGCGGCCGATGAAGCTCCGGATGCGTCCGAGGCCGCGGTCGAGGAAGTCCTGTGCGATGTCGTACACAACGCACTCGAACCCGCCCTGGACCGCCACCTGGGCGATGCCCGCGCCCATGGTGCCGGCGCCGATGACCCCGATCTTGTTCTCGTTGGCCATGTTCGAGTCCCGCCCTGGTCGTCCTTGGCCCTACTCGCCCTTGAACACCGGCGCGCGCTTCTCCATGAAGGCGCGCACGCCTTCGTCGTAGTCGGCGGTGCGCCCGGCGATCTCCTGGGTGGAGGCCTCGTACTCGAGCTGTGCCTCCAGCTCGGCGTACATGGAGCGGTTGAGGGTGCGCTTGATCAGGCCGGCGCTGCGCGGCGCCCCCGCGAGACGCTCCGCCATGGCCCGGGCCTCCCCCCCAAGCTCCGCCACCGGCACCACCTTGGTCACGAGCCCGTAGCGCAGCGCGTCCTGCGCTTCCAGCGGCTCCCCGAGGAGGAACAGCTCGGTGGCCTTGCTGAGGCCGATGAGCCGGGGCATGAAGTAGCTGCCGCCGCAGTCGGGGCCCAGACCGACGCGCACGAACGCCTCGATGAAGCGCGCGTTGTCCGAGGCGATGCGCAGGTCGCACGCCAGCGTGAGGTTGCAGCCCGCACCCGCGGCCACGCCGTTGACGGCGCAGAGCACGATCTTCTCGGTCCTGCGGATGGCCAGGATGATGGGGTTGTAGCGCTCCCTCAGCGATTCGCCCAGAGAGCCCTTCTTGTCCGGCGAGCGCTCCTTCAGGTCCTGGCCCGCGCAGAAGGCGCGCTCGCCGGCACCGGTAAGGACGAAGCAGCGCACCGCCTTGTCGCGGTTGCCGTCCCTGAACGCGTCCAGCAACTCGCGGTTCATCTGCGGCGTGAAGGCGTTGAGCGCCTGGGGGCGGTTCAGCGTGATGGTGGCGACCCCGTCCCGCTTGTCGTAGAGGATCGTCTCGTAGCTCATTTTCCCTTGAACTCGGGCTTGCGCTTGTCCAGGAACGCCTTCATGCCCTCGCGGCGGTCCTCGGAGGCGAACAGCGTGTAGAAGGACTTGCGCTCGAAGGCGAGCCCTTCGTCCAGAGGCGTGTTGGCGGCCTTGAGGATGGCTTCCTTGGCGAAGCGGATGGCGATGGGCGGCTTGCGCGCGATGGCGTGGGCCATGGCCTTGGCCTCGTCCAGCAACACCTCCACGGGCACGACCTTGTTGACCAGCCCACAGCGCTGGGCCTCGGCCGCGTTCATGAAGCGGCCGGTGAGCACCAACTCCATGGCCTTGTGCTTGCCCACCAGGTGGGTGAGCCGCTGGGTGCCGCCGGAGCCCGGGATGACGCCCAGGTTGACCTCGGGCTGGCCGAAGACGGCCGACTCCGAGGCGATGATGATGTCGCAGCTCATGGCCAGCTCGCAGCCGCCGCCCAGGGCGAAGCCGCTCACCGCGGCGATGACCGGCTTGGCGAGGTGGTTCAGGCGGTCGCGCAGCACCAGCCGGTCGTGCGCGGTGCCCGCGAACGGGGTGGCTTCCACCATCTCGTTGATGTCGGCGCCCGCGGCGAACACGCGTTCGCCCCCGGTGATGATGAAGACCCGCACGGAGTCGTCGCGGTCGAGCTCCTCGAAGGCCGTGCACAGGTCCTTGCACAGGCCGTAGGAGAGAGCGTTGAGTTGTTTCGGGCGGTTGAGCGTGGCCACGGCCACGGGGCCGTCGCGGTCCAGGATGATGTTGTCGAAGGTCATGCTACGGGGCAGCTATACACCATAGGTCGGGTGGTTTCAATGCGACTCCCGGACAGGACACCAGCGATTTCATTGACTTGGAAATCCCGATCTGACAAGATCGTTGCTCATGCCGAACGGTCCTGAATCGCGCACCGCCCACCACGACGAGAAGCTCCGGGAAATCCTCAAGACGGCCGCCGGGATTTTCGCGGAGAAGGGGTTCGACGGCACCTCGATCCGCGACATCAGCCGGGCCACGGGGATGAGTCTGGCGGGCCTGTATTACTATTTCCGCACCAAGGAAGAGTTGCTGTGCCTGATCCAGGAACGCTGCCTGGTCACGTTGCTGGAGAACGCGGGGCGGATCCAGACCACTGAGAAGAGCGCGCGCGAGAAGGTCGCCCTGTTCGTCCACAACCATCTCGGTTTCTTTCTCCACAACATGAACGAGATGAAGGTGATGTCCAGGGAGGACGCGGCGCTGACGGCGGACTACGAGAAGCGCATTCTCGAGCTGAAGCGGCGCTACGTGAAGGCGCTGGTGGATCTTGTGGACGAACTGCAACGGAACGAGGGCGCGCGCAAGCTCAACGTTCGCGTGGCGGCGCTGGCGCTCTTCGGCATGATGAACTGGGTCTACACCTGGTACAACCCCAGCCGGGACCCCTCGCTCGGGGGTCTCATCGAACAGGTCCTGCGAATCTTCTTCTTCGGCGTCCTCCACGGGGACGTGGAGGACGAGGGAGCGGAGGACCATCTGCGCCGGTCTTTTCTGCCGGACGACAAGAGCTTCGTTCTGTGGCCCGGGTCGTGAGTCGCCGAGGCGGCGGTGAAGCGCGGCTGAGGCGGCGGTGATTTGCGGTAGCGGCGGGGGTGAGGGGCGGTAGATCCGGCGGTGAGCCGGGCGGCGCAGGGTGGGCGGCGTCCCTGAAATCCGGAGACGCTTGCTGCCGGTGTCGTGGCGTCCTGCGACGCTCGGACCAAGTGTTGGATCGCGGCTACTGCTTACGCCCGCCCAGCGTCAACAGATTTCCGGGACACCGCCCACCCTGCTCGCAGCATACCCGCCGGATGGTCCTCGATACAGAAATGGCACGGTCACGCAAACCATCACTTTCATCCCCCTTGGTGTCGGCTGCAAGCCGACATGGGTGATTGATATGAAAATAAAATCTTGTTCAATGATTCTGGTAGTTACGGAATCCCGCTACACCCCAATGAGTCATTCCCGCGGAAGCGGGAATCCAGGCGGGGTGAGGCCGGGCAATGAGGTCGCCACACCCCCCACCCCTGGATTCCCGCTTCCGCGGGAATGACTCATTGGGGGGCGACGCCCCCTTTTCATTCCCCTTGGTGTCGGCTGCAAGCCGACATGGGTGATTCCTGCGAAACACGCTGTGTCGAAACTCATGAGGCACAGATCCCTCGAACCGTCATTCCCGCGGGGGCGGGAATCCAGGGGTGGGGGGAAGCCGGTCAGGCGGCGGCGCTGGGGCGTTGGGTGACGCGCTGGTACCAGTCGGTGGCGTGGCGGTGGTCGGGAGGCAGGGTCATCTTGATCCAGCCGGCGAAGTCGACGGCTACCTGGGCGGTGATGTCGGCGATGGTGTAGCGTTCGCCGGTCACGAAGGGGTCGTTGGCGAGTTGGCGGTCGAGGGCGGCGAAGAAGCGCTCGACGCGGGCGCGGCCGCGCTCCACGAGTTCGGGGATCTGCTCGGCGCCTTCCGGTCCGGTGAGGGCGCGGCCCTTGAGTCCCCTGGCCTGGTTGCGGAACGCTTCGGTGACGGCGAGGAAGCCGTCTATCTCGAAGCGATGCTCCCACATGGCCACCCGTGCGCGGTCGCGCGCATCCACGCCCATGAGCGGCGGGTCGGGATGGGTTTCCTCCAGGTAGCGGCAGACGGCGAGGGCTTCGCTCAAGGTGGTGCCGTCGTCGAGTTCCAGGACCGGGACGGTGCACCAGGGGTTGAGCTTGCGGAAGGACTCCGTGAGGTGCTCGCCGTTGCGCAGGTCGACCTGGACTGTCGGGATGTCCAGGCCCTTCTCGGCGATGAAGATGCGGACGCGGCGTGGGCTGGGGGCCGTGCTGCAGTCGTAGAACTTCATGAGACGGTTATGCCGGACTTCGGGCCGGAACGCCGTATTGCCGGAGCGTGGTTTCGAGCGTCGGGCGGCCGAGCCGGAGGCGGCCGTCGTTCAGCAGGTACGAGAACAGGTAGCCGGCGCCGAGCATGAGGATGCCGATGAGGAAGCAGTACATGACGGCCCGGTCCGGGTACGAGTCCTTGAGGTAGCCCACATAGAGGGGACCGAAGATGCCCGCCGCCGCCCAGGCCGTGAGCACGACGCCGTACATCTTCGCCATCTTCTCCGGGCCGAACACGTCGAGGATGTAGGGCGGCATGGTGGCGAAGCCGCCGCCGAAGCAGAGCAGCACGTAGCACACCAGCACCGAGAAGACCCACGGGTTCTCCTCGGTCATGAGCACCCCGAACACCACCATCTGGCTGGCCAGGAGGATGCGGAAGACCTTGACCCGGCCGAGGCGGTCGGAGAGGAGGCCCCAGAACAGCCGGCCCACTCCGTTGCACACGGAGCTGGCGGCGATGAGCGTGGCACCGTACTCCGCCAGCACCGCGGGCTCGACGGTGGGGTCCGCCAGGCCCCAGACTTCCTGCAGCAACTCCGATTGGAAGCTGATGACGGAGATGCCGGCGGCGATGTTGAAGAAGAACACGGTCCACATGATGATGAACTGGCTGGAGTTCAGGTAGGGCAGGGTGGACTCGGGCTCGTCCGGGTCCAGGCGCGGGACCAACGCGCCCGGAGTCTTGGCGGGGGCCGCGGGATCGCTCAGGGCGAGGCTGCACGGCAGCAGGATGCCGGCGAAGATAATGCCGAGCCACAGGAAGACCAGGGCCAGGTCGCCTTCGGTATGCACCACAAGGAACGGCGCCAGCCCCTTGCTCAGGAGCAGGGCGCCGATGCCGAATCCCATCACGACGATGCCCGTGACCAGGCCCTTCTTGTCCGGGAACCATTTGGCCACGGTGGCCACCGGCGTGACGTAGCCCAGGCCGATGCCGGCGCCGCCGATGACGCCGTAGCCGAGATAGAAGAGCGGCAGGATGTCCAGCCACAGCGCCGCGCTGGCGATCACGTACCCGCCGGAGAACATCAGGCTGCCGGTCAGCGCCAGCCGGCGGGGCCCCAGCCGTCCCAGCGCGGAGCCGGCCCAGGCCGCGGACGTTCCCAGGGAGAAGATGGCGATGCTGAAGGCCCAGGCGGTTTCGGTGTGGGTCCAGCCGGACTGGCGCACCAGCATGGTCTGGAAGAAGCTCCAGGCGTAGACTGTCCCGAAGCAGATCTGCAGCATGGTGCAGAAGAACGCGATGGCGGCCCTGGGAATACGCACCCCGCTACCCTCCCGTCCCGCGGTTAGCCGGTGCCGTCCGCCGCCGGGGGCGGCTCGTCCGCCGGGGTCCGGCGTTGCGATATGTGCAGGAGCAGGCGCGCCAGTTCCCCGGCCTCGTCGTCCCGTGCGAGGATATGTTCGGTTTCGGCCCCGTCGGCGTCCTCCTCCTTGGCCAGCTTGACGGCGAAGGCCAGAAGCTCACCCAGCGGCCTGGCGGCCAGGTTGACGAACCATATGGACCCCAGGACTCCCACCACCAGCAGGATGGAGATGAGATATACCTGCTGGCCGATGGCCCGTTGGATCTTGAGGCCGATGACGTCCAGGTCCATGCCCACGTGGACGGTGCCCGCGAAGCCTGCCAGGATCGGGCTGCCGACCTCCACGAATTCGCCCATCCCCGGCAACTGCCTGTTCACCGCCCTGGTCTCGTTGGGGTCGCTCTCGAGGATGACCTCGGGAATCCCGGGTACGAAGGTATGAGCGAGGAACTCGCCGGTGTCGCTGGTGATGTAGACGTAGCGGATGCCCTGGATCTCCACGAACTGGTCGATGAGCGACTGGAGCGTGGCCAGGTTGCGGTTGAGCAGGATGTCGACGCTGGCGTCCGCGATGGTCTTGGCGATGTTCCGGCTGTTGCCTTCGTACTCGGTCGAAAGGTGGGTCTGGACCGTGTAGATGGTCAGCGCCGAGGTGGACAGCACGATCAGGCCGAAGAGCCCGAAGATGCCGAACTGGGTCTTCTGGAACAGTTTTCTAATCTTCATGATCACCCGAACTTGGCTTCCCAGTCGTCCAGGGTGACGAATCGCCCGTCCTCGACGACCGTGTAGTAGACCTTCTGCAACCCCTGCCTGCGCTCCGGCCCGAAGGACACCGCCTCGCCGATCCCCAGGTCGTAGTCGCGCACCGAAAACACCGCCTCCTGCAAGCCGCTCCTGTCCGGCCTGCCCTTGAGGCGGCGCAGTATTTCCACCATCAGCTTGGCGTCCAGGAACCCTTCCAGGCTCACGAAGCTGTTGGGAAACGGCGTGTACGCCTCCTTGACGAGTTCCTTCGGCACTTGGGGGTCGTAGCGCGCCATCAGTTCGCGGTACTCCTTGACCGCGGGGATGGAGGTGTCCTCATAGCTGGGTACCACCTGCGAGTTCACCAGGTAGCGGGTGTAGGCGCCGGGGTCGTCCTGCCCCTCGGACAGCAGGTTGAGCAGGTTCTCGCTGCCGACGAACGACAGGTTGGCGATGGGGACCCGGAGCCCCAGGTCCACGGCGTCGCGCGCGAAGGCGGCGCATGCGGCGTAGGCGCCCACGCATATCACGGCTTCGGGAGACGCTTTCTTGAGGATCTCCACCTGCGCGCGCATGCTTCCGGTGAAGCGCGTGCCCCGGCGGTAGGTGGCCTCGCCGGCCATCTCGTAGCCGTGCCTGGCCAAGGCCGCCCGCACTCCCGCCCAGCCGCTGCGGCCGTAGGCGTCGGCCTGGTAGAACATCGCGATGCGTCGCCGGCCGATGCGCACGAAGTTGTTCACGAGGCCGGCGGTCTCCTGGCGGTAGGAGGCGCGCAGGTTGAAGGCGAAGTCGCCGTAAGGGGGCTCCCGCTGGGGCTGCGCGCCGGTGAAGGGGAAGAACAGGTAGACCCGCTGGGCCTGGAACTTCTTGAGCATCGGCAGCACGCGGGTGACCGTGGGGGTGCCCACGTAGCCGAAGAGCAGGAAGACTTGGTCCTCCAACATGAGCTTGACGGTGTTCTCGACGCAGGGATCCGGCTGGTAGCCGTCGTCGTAGAGCTTGAGGGCGATCTTGCGGCCGTTGACGCCGCCGTTCTGGTTGACGTGGTTGAAGTAGGACTTGGCGCCGCGGTAGAGCTCGGTGCCCAGGCCGCGGGAGGGGCCGGAGAAGGCGGCGGACACCCCCAGCACGATCTCGCCGTCGGGTCCGATGCCCCGCATCGCGGCGGCTCGGGCCCCGGCGTTCATGGAGTGGAGCCAGGGCGGCGCCAGCATCGCCGCGAGCCCGGCGCGGACGAATGTTCTGCGAGTCAGGCCCGCGCGCGCGGCCGGAGCGGTCCGGCCGTCTTTATCGGTAGGATTCTGCGTATCCACAAGCGGCCTCGCTTTCCTGAAGTCCGATGCGATGGGAATCCGCAGTTCGCGTGGAGGACAACTTCTCAGCAGATTAACGGCAATGTCTTATTGAATCAATGGTGTCGGCATATCTCGGCAACGGTCCCTGTCCGGGACGCGCCGCGGAGTTGGGCACACCTGCGGCAAGTACCCTCAGGTCCCGTCCTGGAACGACCGCAGGAGTTCAAGGGTCTCGCGGTCTTCCTTCAAGTCCTTGCTCTTCGGGGTTTCCAGGCACATGGGCAGGCCGAAGAAGCGCTTGTCGTTCATCAGCAGCCGGAACGGCTCCACGTCCAAATGTCCCTTGCCGATGATCTCGTGGCGGTCCACCCGGCAGTCGAGCTCCTTCTTGGAATCGTTCAGGTGGAAGGCGGCGAGCAGCTTGATGCCGATGACCTCGTCGAACTCCGTGAAAGTGCGCTCGTAACCCTCTCGGGTGCGGATGTCGTAGCCGGCGGCGAAGGCGTGCTGGGTGTCGAAGCATACCCGGAGCCGGTCGCTCTCCCTGGCGCTGTCGATGATGTTGCGGATGTGCTCGAAGCGGTAGCCCAGGTTGCTGCCCTGGCCGGCGGTGATCTCCAGGGCGACGCGCACCTTGAAGCCCTTGCACCGCCGGTGGATCGCGTCCAGCGAACGCGCGATGGTGCGCAGGCCGGCGCGCTCGCCCGCGCCCGTGTGGGCGCCGGGATGGGCGATGAGACAGGGGATCTCCAAGGCCTCGCATCGCTCCATCTCGTCCACGAAGGCATCCACGGACTTCTCGCGCAGCTCGCGGTCGGGTGCGCCGAGGTTCAGCAGGTAAGAGTCGTGCGCCACCACCGTGTGCACCCCGCTGGCCTTCTGCGTGTCCTTGAAGGTTCGCACGTCGTCCTCGCCCAGCGGCTTCGCGGCCCACTGCCGCGAGGACTTGGTGAAGATCTGCACGGCCTCGCAGCCCACGCTGTCGCCCGCGTGGAGCGCGTTGTGCACCCCGCCGGCGATGGACATGTGGGCGCCGAGGAGAGGGCGGTCCTTCGGGGGTGTCTTCTTGCGCGGGGTGGTGGCCATGGTCGGAGTTGTACCACAAGCCTGCGGCCGACTTCATCCTGAAAGAAAGAAGGGCGCCATGGCGTCGTGGCCGGCCCGAACAGTCGTGGCGGAATTTGCCACACGCGGCACTTTGCAGTATCTCAACAGATCGACCAACAAGGAGGTCCGCCATGGCCAACTGGCTGCTCAAGACCGAACCCAGCGTGTACTCCTTCGCCGACCTGCAACGGGACAAGAGCACGATCTGGGACGGTATCAAGAACAACCTCGCCTTGAAGCACCTTGCCACGGTGCAGAAGGGTGACCGTTGCATCATCTACCACACCGGCGGCCAGCGGATCTGTGTCGGCCTCGGCACCGCCACCACCGGCGCCTATCCCGACCCGGAGAAAGACGACCCGAAGCTCCTGGTGTTCGACATCAAGGTGGGCAGGGCGCTGAAACGTGAAGTGTCGCTGGCGGAAATGAAGCTCAACCCCAAGCTCGAAGGCTTCGACCTTTTCCGCCTGGGCCGGCTTTCCTTCGTCCCGGTGAGCGACGCCCACTACGACGAGATCATGGAGATGGCCAAGGGTTGAGGGCTGGAGTGAAACGCGTCCCTAGGCTCCGAGCGACAACAGGAGAAGACCCATGAAGAAGGCAGACTTCCGCCAATTCTACCGCGACGCCCACGCGGTCGAGTGCCTCAGCGAGCGCGAGAAGATATTCCTCGGCCTTGCCGTGGCCATGACCCGCAACTGCGATCCCTGAGTGGACCGCCGCCTTGCGGACGCAAGGAAAGCGGACATCCCGGAGGAACACCTCGACGCCGCGGTTGACGTCATCGCCGCCGTGGACGCCGGTATCCTCCAGTCCCTCAACCAGCGCATCAAGCAACGGCACAAGGAACGGGAATAACCCGTTCCACGGGCCGCCGCGTCCTTGAAACCCGCCCTCCGAGGTGGTAACGTCAAGGTCCCACAGTGGTCGCATAGCTCAGTCGGCTAGAGCGCTTGCCTCACATGCAAGAGGTCGCAGGTTCGAGTCCTGCTGCGACCACCACCCACTGTTTTTCTCGTTGTATTTTGTTTGCCAGTTGTCCAACCTTCACAAGGCCTGGACAACTGTTCCGGCCTTCCGCGAGCGTCGCCACAAACGCGCCCTTCGGTGCCGCATACAAATGCCATCAGCGTGGGCGAGTGCCGCTAGCCCGGATATTTCACCAAGGCGGGTTTGCGGCGTAGGGAAGAGGGTATCAGCGGGGCAGGAGGCGCCATAGGGGTTCAATTCTGGTCCGCAGAGGG
>JAJEAI010000025.1 GCA_022824205.1 Candidatus Binatia bacterium | reverse complement strand
CCCGGGATGATGTTGGGTCCGCCCTCCATCAGCCCGGGGCCTGACCCCTGCGAACGGCGCCATCCTTGTCCCTACGGTTCGGTGATGCCGATGCGGTCGTATTTCAGGTGGCGGTTGTACCAGTCCACCACCTCGCCGGCGATCTGGTCGAAGTAGTCGTTGTATACGCCGTAGTGCGTCGTCTTCCGCAGCATGACGAGCTTCTTGGGCTCTCCCGCCTTCTCGTACATGCGGATGGAGTGCTCTTCCGGGGTTGTGGCGTCGTTCTCCACCGCGATGAACAGCACGCCCCGTGGCGAGATCTTGTGGACCACGTCCTCCGGGCAATAGTCCAGGATGGCGTCGGCGCACTGCAGCGGCATCTGGTTGGGGATCTTGGATGCCACCTCTTTCTTGATGTTGGTGGTCACGCGCTCCGGGGTCTGGACCATGATCTCCTCGCGCGCCGCCACCAGCTCGCCCGAGCCCTCCAACACCCGCACCCGGCGGTCTTCCTCGATGCGCTTGAGGTAGTCGATCCACTCGTATTCCCGGCGCATGGAATGGAGCCAGTCGCGGCCGCTGCACACGCCCAGGTAGCACACCACGCACTTGACCCGGCCGTCGGTGGCGCCCACCAGCACGGCGTTGCCGCCGCCGGTGCCGCCGGAGCCGTAGGTGGCGATGCGGTCGGAGTCCACGTCGTCGCGGGTCTCCATGTAGGTGACGGCGTTGCGGATGTCCTCGGCCTGCCAGGTGGGCATGACCCATCCCTTCTGCGGGCCCTCGCTCTGTCCCCAGCCGCGGTAGTCGAAGCACAGGCACGCATAGCCCGCCTCGCACAACCGCTCGAACATCAGGATGTAGTGCTTGGCGTCCTTGAGGCCCAGAAAGCCGGGGCCCTGGACGATGCCCGGCCAAGGCTTCCCCTGGTCGCCGTCGGGCAGGTAGATGGTCCCGTGGACCTTGTATCCCTCGCTGTAGAAATAGACGTCCTCTGTTCGCATGTGGCTCTCCCGAGGAGCCCGCGACTACGCGCCGCGGGCTTCCGAACCCCGACTCCCCCGCCTAGGCGCGCACCGCCGGCAGGACTTCCTTGCCCAGCAGCTCGATCTGCTCGTACCAGTCCTCGTAGCGGAACCGCAGGTCGTAGACGATGTGGTTGAGGCCGCCTTCTTCGTAGCGTTGCGTGTCGCGGACGATGTCCTCCGGCGTGCCCGCCAACAGGAGTCCTTCGATGTCCTCGAGCTTGGAGAAGGTGCCGGACTCGGGCTTGACCCAGGTGGGCTTCTTGTTGCCCTCGTTGATGAGACCCGGCGCGTTGACCTTGCTCACCGCGGTGTCCTTGTCCTTGGCGATGCTGGTGATGGGGATGGCGCCGGTGGTGACCATGGGCTTGCCGGCCTTGTCGCAAAGGTCGTGCAGGTACTTGATGCACTTGTGGAAGGTGCGCAGCGGAATGCGACCGGGCATCCAGCCGTCGCAGTAGTCCACCGCCCGCCGGCACGAGGCCGGGGTGCCGCCGCCGTACCAGATGGGGATGGGCGCCAACGGGGTCGGCTTCAACTCGACGTCCGTGAAGGAGTAGTACTCGTCCTCGTAGTCGACCTTCTCGCCGGCCCAGAGCCGCCGTACGATGTTGGAGTTGATCTTGGCCATGTTGAAGCGGTCGTCGCGGGTGTTCTTGAGGCCGGCCGCGGCGAACTCGTGCTGGAACGTCCCGGCGCCGATGCCCATGATGACCTTGCCTTCGGACAACACGCTCAGGGCCGCCATGCACTGGGCCAGATGGATCGGGTGCCGGTGGGAGATCATCGTTCCCGAGCCCAGGATCAGCTTCTTGCACACCGACGAGATCGCCGACAGGATGGCGACGCACTCGATGTGGGTGTTGTCCGTGCCTTCCATGCCGTGAGGCTCGAACACCAGGTGGTCCCGTACCCAGACGGAGTCGAAACCCAACGACTCGGCGAGCTTGGAACCCTCGATACACTTCTCCACCGATCCCTGATCCCCGAAATGGGGCAGCAACAGTCCGAACTTCAAGTTTGTCGCCATGCTCAAACCTCCTTGCGGTTGCGTGTGAGAATATTACGGAAAAGCACTATGGGAAAGGCACACTGTCAACATGCCGTCGCATCTTCATCAACGTGCTTCCTGAGTACCAGACGAATGCTCGAAATGACGCCGGTCAGGCGCCATTTTCCTGGGGATACATCGACTTGCGGACGCTGTCGCTACGAAGGACCATGAACAATGCGGTAAGGGAGGAGCATTGTCGGACCGCATCACGGCAGTGACGCCCAGCACGAAATTCCGAGCCGTGCATCCTATATAGACCTCGCTCACCAGGACTGTCAAGCGTGCGCGGGCCGCGCGTGAGCGGTCCGACCGAGCCGGAATCCGGCTCGCGACGGCGGGACTGACGAAGGCACTCCGCGGGCAAGGGAGACGCTGGTTCGCGAGGTATCGGTGGAGAGGTTCAACGGGCCACGGCGGCGCGTGCCCCGGCAAGGTAGGTGCGGCTCACCGGCACCAGGTGGCCGCCGGTGAGGCGCAGGAAGGTGCGCTGTCCGCTTTTTTCCCAGCCCTCCAGGTGGGCCAGGGCAATCCAATAGGAACGGTGCACGCGGATGCCACTGCTGCCGAGGTCGTGGATCGCGTCGGTAAAACGCATCAGGATCGTGCATTGGCCCTCGGAGGTGACGACCTCGACGTAGTGGTCGCTCATCTTGAGGTAGATGACATCCTGGCCGACCTCCGCGGGCAGCCGGTGAATGAAGTTCGACGGCGTTGCCTCGATGTCCCGCTCTTCCGCGGACGCCACGGCCGTGTCGCCGCCGGACTCATCCGGCGGAGGCGGCTCCGGGAGGGCCTCACTCCCGTGATTGCCCGTGAATTCGCTCCTGATGCGATGGCTGACGAGGCAGTGGACGACGGCGGCGCACAAGGCGATGGACAGCGTCATGAACACGTACACCGTCTGGAGGTCGCCATCGGGGAGAATTCTGGGGAAAACAAGCGCATCGACGCCGTATGCGATGGCCGTAACCGTCGGCGTGGCGATGAAGGTCACCACGGCCACCGCCAGGGTGATCGACAACGGGGTCCAGAAACGAACGACGTAAAGGGTGACGACGTACTCCGCGTAGAGCAAGGGAGCGGTCAGGAGGGTGCACAGGCTCAGAAAAGCGGTTCGCTGGGGCCACGTGAGGACATGGGTGCCGAGAGGGCATATGGTGATGTAGGCGGCGAGGTAAAGGCCGATCAGCAACAGGACCCTTCCAAAGATGTAGGGGCTCAGTGCCTCGTGATACGCGAACCGCCACGGGTGTTCCCTTCCGTCGGTTGCGTCATCCCGTCGGACGGCGGAAAGATAGGAGCCGTCCATTTTCACTATTTTGCGAGGTTCCATCTCCGTGGACCCGAACACTTGGGGCGCAACGAACTTTCGGGTACGTTTGCGCTTCTTATTTGAACGATCCAAATTTGTCAACCCGAAATGCCGGGGATGGGTCACCTTGTTGTGGTCGGATGGGAATTCGTCTAAAGATAGCTGAACCAAGGGGCGTCTCCGTCGCTGACCAGGGAGGAACAGATGAGCGACTTTTACAGTGAATGGCTGGCTACTACCGAACGGAACGAAGAATTCGTCGAGAACGCGCCCCGAGTCGCGCGCCACAAGGAACTCGAGTGGGTCAAGACGCGGCAGGACGCCAAGGCGGCGTTGATGATCGCGCCCGAGAAGGGTTTCCCCACCGGCGGCAGCATGATGATGCGGGCGGAAATTCCCCTGGGATGGCACACCGGGCGTCACAGCCACGGCGAAGAAGCCATCTATGTGGAGAGCGGTACCGGTTTCATGGTGCTCGACGGGAAACGCTACGACTTCGGACCGGGCACCGTCCTCCACGTGCCTTACCGTTCCGAACACCAGTTGTTCAACACCGGCGACGTCCCGGTGGGCTACATCTCGGGCCTCGCCTGGCACCTGGAGGCATCCGTCTACATGGGCCGAATGGAGCAGTTCGAGGACTGCGGCGCCAACGACGCGGCGGCGCTGGAGGCCGTCGGACCGGAAGAATCCCAGAACTGGCCGGAAGACGGGCGGCGCATCTCCATGCACCAGGATCAGCACGAGCTTTCGGCCGAGTCCAAGCACGGCGCCACCTACTTCCTCATGGGGCGCAGCGGCAACCGCAACGGGTTCAAGGCCACGGCGGCTGCCATCAGCTCCATCTTCGTCGAGTTGCCGCGCTCGAAGAGCCACAGCCACGCGCACCCCGAGGCTTACCTCTACGCGCTCATGGGGGCGGGTTACTCGGAGATCGGCGGCAAGCAGTTTACTTGGGAGCAGGGCGACGCGGTCCACGTACCCCCCGGCATGATGCACCACCAGCACTTCAACCCCAGCGACGGCGAGACCCGCGAGTTGCGCTTCGAGTTCGGCATCCGCTACTGGCTGGTGGATCAGTGGAAGGGCTACACCACCATCGACAAGCACTTGCGCGCCATGTCCATGGACGAGGACGAGGAGGACAAGTAGTCCGGCCCGTCACCCCGCCCGCGCCGCCGCCGGCACAGGCCTGAACCGGGCCCCGCCCGGCGCCGCGTCCCGATGGCGCGGGCGCGGCGGGCGCTCCCCCGACGCGCGCGGCTACTCGCTGATTCCCGCCAGGTCCAGCAGAAACGCGTATTCCAGGGCGATCTCGCGATAGCGCTTGAAGCGTCCGGACGCGCCTCCGTGCCCGGCCTCCATGTTGGTCTTGAGCAAGAGGCGTTTGCGGTCGGTCTTGACCGCGCGCAGCTTGGCCACCCACTTGGCCGGCTCCCAGTACTGCACCTGGGAGTCGTGCAGGCCGGTGGTCACCAGCATGTGGGGGTAGTCCCTGGCCGCGACGTTGTCGTAGGGCGAGTAGGACAGGATGTAGTCGTAGAATTCCTTGTCGTTGGGGTTGCCCCACTCGTCGTACTCGCCGGTGGTGAGGGGGATGTCCGGGTCCAGCATGGTGGTGACCACGTCCACGAACGGCACCTGCGCCACCACGCCCTTGAACAGGTCCGGGCGCAGGTTCACCACGGCCCCCATCAAGAGCCCGCCGGCGCTTCCGCCCATGGCGAAGAGCCGTTCACGGGAAGTATGGCGCTGCTCGATCAGGTGCTCCGCGCACGCGATGAAGTCCGTGAACGTGTTCTTCTTCCGGAGCAGCTTGCCGTCCTCGTACCACGCCCGTCCCATCTCCTCGCCGCCGCGAACGTGGGCGATGGCGAAGACGAAGCCCCGGTCGAGCAGGCTCAGGCGCGCCGAGCCGAAGCCGGCGTCCAGGCTGTGGCCGTAGGAGCCGTAGCCGTAGAGCAGCAGCGGGCTGCGGCCGTCACGTTCCATCCCCTTGCGGTACACCAGCGAAATGGGTACCCGGACGCCGTCCTCGGCCGTGGCGTGGAGCCGCTCGGTGCGGTAGTCGCCGCTGTTGAAGCCGCCCAGGACTTCCTCCTGCTTGAGCAGGGTCTTTTCGCGCGTCACCATGTCGTAGTCGTAGATGGAACTGGGGGTGGTCATGGAGGTGTAGCCGTAACGCAGCACCGTCGTGTCGAACTCCAGGTTGACGTTGGTGCCGGCGGCGTAGGCGGGCTCGCCGAACTCCAGGTAGTGCTCCGCCGAGCCGTCCCAGGGCATGACGCGGATGCGCACCAGCCCGTCGTGCCGTTCCTCCAGCACCAGGTGGCCGCGGAAGACCTCGAAGCCCTCCAGCAGCACGTCGGCGCGGTGCGGAACGACCTCCTCCCAGTGCTCCCTGCCGGTGCGGTCCAGGGGCGTCGACATGAGGCGGAAGTTCCGGGCCTCGTGGTTGGTGTGGATGAAGAAGCGGTCCTCGAAGTGATCCACGGCGTGCTCGTGCCCCCGTTCCCGCGGCACGAAGACGGTGAACGCGCCGGCGGGGTCGTCGGCGTCGAGGTAGCGGTACTCGCTGCTCAGGGTCTGGGAGGAGACGATCATCAGGTATCGCTTGGACTTCGTCTTGAACACGTGAGCCGAGAAGGTGTCGTCGGTTTCTTCGTAGACGAGCACGTCCGCGGCCGGATCGGTTCCCAGCACGTGGCGGTAGATGCGGCAGGAGCGCAGGGTCTCGGGGTCCTGCTTGGCGTAGAAGAGGGTGCGGTTGTCGTTGGCCCAGGTGACGTTGCTGGTCACGTCCGGGATGACGTCGGGCAGGGTCTCGCCGGTGGCGAGGCTCTTGAAACGGATGGTGTAGATGCGCCGGCCCTGCGTATCCTCCGTGTACGCCAGCAGGTCCTGCGCGAAGCTCACCGCGAGCCGCCCCACCGAGAAGAACTCGTGGCCCTCGGCCAGCTCGTTGACGTCGAGCATGAGCTCCTCGGGGTTCTCCAGGGACTCGCGCTTGCGCGCGTACAGCGGATACTCCCGCCCCTCCTCGAAGCGGGTGTAATAGTAGTAGTCGTCCCGCCGATAGGGCACGGACATGTCCGTCTGCTTGATGCGCCCCTTGATCTCCTCGAACAGGGAGTCTTCCAGCGCCTGGACATGAACCATGGCCTGCTTGGTGTGGGCGTTTTCCGCTTCCAGATACGCGATGGTGTCGGGGTTGTCCCGTTGCCGCAGCCAGTAATAGTCATCGACGCGCACGTGACCGTGGTGCTCGATCCTCTTGGGAATGATTTTCGCCGCCGGCGGATTGAGGGTGCGTTCCATGGGTCCACCTTAGCAGAATTCCGCGCGCCCACGAACGCGGCGCGGACGCGGCCTTCGTAAAGCTCCGGGTTCGCGTCGTTGTCATTCCCGCGCTCCTCCGTCACTCCCGCCACCCTGCTTCTCGTCATTCCCGCGCAAGCGCTCGTCATTCCCGCGCAAGCGGGAATCCAGGGGAGGCGGGGCGGGTCGTGGAGCCTCGGCGCGGGCTCGCATTCCGCGGTCAAAGCCTATAGCCTGTGCGCATCCGCAACCGACACCAGGAGAGGAGGGCGTCATGGCGACCAGGGCCGTCAAGGAGTTCGAAGTCCATCCCTACGTGCAGTTCATGAGCGACCGGTTCGGTGCGTATGACCGCTGGATCGAGTCCGAGAGGTTGCCGGTGGTCAGCGGCTCCCACGTGCAGGACGTGCGCAGCATGGAGTTGGGCGAGTGGCCGCGCCGCGGCGGCAAGGGCGCCTACCTGTCGTTCTCCGACCAGCGGGTGGCCGACGGCTACGTGTGCGAGATCGCCCCGGGAACGAGCCTCGAGCCCCAGCGGCATCTGTTCGAGGAGATCGTGCTCATCACCCGGGGGCGCGGCGCCACCACGGTGTGGTATGACGAGGCGCGCAAGCGCACCTTCGAGT
The DNA here is from genome assembly GCA_022824205.1 of Candidatus Binatia bacterium. Classification (GTDB taxonomy): domain Bacteria; phylum Desulfobacterota; class Binatia; order UBA9968; family JAJDTQ01; genus JAJDTQ01. The sequence goes on along the minus strand of JAJEAI010000025.1, from coordinate 17,281 downwards.
GGGAGACGGGAAGCCTCTTCGCCATCCCCCTTAACGCCTGGCACCAGCACTTCAACGCCAGCGGCCAGGAACCGGCGCGCTACTTCGCCCTCACCAGCGCTCCAGTGGTGTTCGAGCTCTACCGGGACCCGGGCTTCATCTTCAACACCGACCACGTCTTCAAGGACCGCTTCGACCCCGCCCAGGAGGACTTCTTCAGCCGCGACGGGAAGTACAACACCGACTATTACGGCGGTATCCTGGAGAACAACTTCATCAGCAACATCCGCGACATCAAGCTGGTGCCGCGGGAGAAGCGCGGCAAGGGCAACCGCAACATGTACATCCACATGGCCGGCAGCAGCATGCTCGCCCACGTCTCCCAGTTCCCGGTGGGAACTTACAAGAAGGCCCACCGCCACGGCCCCGGTGCCCACATCTACATGCTCGACTCCACCGGCTATTCGCTCATGTGGCAGGAGGGCGAAAAGCCCCAGCGCTTCGACTGGCAGGAGGGCACGGTGATGTCCCCGCCGGCGGGGAGCTGGCATCAGCACTACAACACCGGTCCCGAGCCCTGCCGGTTCGTGGCGCTGCACGCCTCCACCGCGGTCCAGGGCGAGGAGCGCGGCGTCGAGCAGATCGAGTTCGAGGACGAGGACCGGGCGCTGCGGCGGATGTACGAGGACGAATGCGCGCGCAACGGCGTCCAGGCACAGATGTGATCGGGCCCGCCGCGCGGGGAGGGCGATGGTTGCTGTCCCTGTGCCAATGAGCAGATGAGTCGGGCGGGCGCGCCGGCCCGCCGGGACCGAAAGGAGCAGTCATGAGCGAGAGCACCGCCGGGAAAGCCCGGGCCATGGGCATCAACCACGTCGTGCTGGAGGTGGGGGACCTGGACGAGGCGCTGGAGTTCTACGGCGCCATCTTCGACTTCAGCCTGCGCGGCCGGAGCGACCACAACGCCTTCATCGACCTCGGCGACCAGTTCATCCAGTTGAGCCTGGGCAAGACCCAGGAGGCGGACGGCAAACGCCACTTCGGCTTCGTGGTGGACGACCGCACACCCGTGCGCGCCGCCCTCGAGCGCCTCGGCGTCGAGCCCCTGGACCAGCGCCTCAACTTCCGCGACCCCTGGGGCAACCGCATCGAGGTGGTGCCCTACGACGACGTCCAGTTCTCCAAGGCGCCCAACGTGCTCAACGGCATGGGCCTCGGCGGATTGAAGAAGACGTCCTCCGCCGTCGAGGAGCTCTCGAAGAAGGGGATGGCGCCGGGCTAGCGGGCTAGCGTCCGGCGCCATCGAGTTCCCGTTCAGGATTTGGACTTCTTGAAGCCGGTCAGGATCTGCAGATACTCGCGGATGTCCGGCGCCATGGTGTCGAAGCCGATCAGTGCCTTGCGGATTTCCGCGGGCGACACGTAATCGACCGCGAGGTCGGCCTTCTTCGCATCCGCGAGAAAAGCGGAATTCTCCGTCACGGACTTGAACGCCTTCTGCAGGATCGCGGTCCGGTCCTTGGGCGTACCCGGGGGCAGCGTGAAAATGCGCGTGATGCCGTTCTGCAGGTTCCAGACCTTGAACGCTTCCAGGTTCTTGCCGGTCAATACCTCCTGGAACAGCGGCAGGTCCTTGACCTCCGGGTTGGGGCGCCGCTGGGCGATGATGAACGGAATGAGCTTCCTGTCGCCGGTGTTGTCGAGCATGCTGCGAGCGGTGATCCTCATGGAATCCCACGTCCAGCACGCCCCGTCCACCTCGCCCTTGTCCATGGCCAGCCGCACCCGAGCGGTGCCGCCGTAGCCGGTAATGCTCTTGAACTTCGTGCCCAACTCCCGGTTCAGGAACAGGAAGGGATCGGTCGTGATCCCCGGGGCGCGCGTGCCGCCCATTTTGAGTTCCCTGCCCGACTTGACGATATCGTCCAGGGTCTTGAGGCCGGTGCGCCCCATGATCGCGCAAGCCACGGCGTCCCGCGTCGGCACCCCGATGATCTCGAACCGCCTGGGGACGATCTTCACTTTCTTGTCACCCATGGCATGGGCCAGCACCAGGCCGGGACTCCACACCCCCAGGGTCAGCCCGTCGGGCTTGGCCTTCTTGTAGATGAAGTTGGCCGTCACCAGGCTTCCCGCGCCGGGCAGGTTCTGCACCACCGGTGTCGGGCTCCCCGGAATGTACTGCCTGATGTAGCGGGCGACGAAGCGGGTGTAAGTGTCGTAGCCCCCGCCCGGCGAAAAGCCCACCAACATGCGCAGGTTCTTGCCCTTGTAGAATTCCTCCGCCGCCACCGCTGCATGGCCCAGAAAGAGCGCCAGCGCCACGGCCAGCGACATGATCATGCGAAACATCGGCAACCTCCTTGAGGTGATTTGCGGTCTTGCGCCCGATCGGAACCGGCTACGCGTAACAACATGCCTGTTCACTGTCAATAGGGAGGCGGTTATCCTCCTCGATCGAGTAGTTTCCGGTCGGGCGGGTGTCGACGCCCCGCGCTGCGGGTGAAATGTGGGTCGAAGTGCTCGCTTCACACGACGCGCGCGATACCGTGATTCTTGATCTGGTGCTCGATCACGTAAGGGGAAACACCGAAGTCCGCCGCCAACTCCTCGATGTCGTCGGCGTCGACGGCGGGTTGCGCGATTCTGTCTCGTAGCCCGGACGCGGGTGCCAGAAACTCGGCTGCGAAGGCACGGTTGCGCTGTTGCCGCTCGGAGTAGGTCTTCGTGAGCAGCGTATCGGAGTCGGGTGACAGCAAGAATTCCCCAAGGGCGCGACAAAAGTGGAAACGTTGGCTGTCACTACGAGGTGCCCGCAAGGCGAAGGCCGGTCTTCCGTCGTCCGTACGGGTGATGATGCCGTCTACCAGCGCCGGCCAGCCGCTTGAGGCCGCGAGCGGTCTGGTCACTTTGTGGATTGAGCCGGCATCTTCGCCAAGAGCTTTCGCCAATTCCGGCATGGTGCGTAACGGTTGGCCGTCCAGTTCGAGTTGTTGACGCAGCCGCTGTGCGCTTTTGTACCCAACATGCCACGGGTAAGCGACACCATGAGGGTGTGCGTCAGGAAGAAATGTAAGGTGTTCGTCAAAGATCGCTTGGGAATCAGGTTCCGCGACTACCTCGGGATAGGCTTCATGGCGCAAGGATTGAATGCGGTGTAAAGGCAGGCCCCGGTATTTTTTTGTCCTCCATAACGCGTTTGCAATCGCGAACCATTCTTCGGGTGGGCCGTCCGCATTCACGGCCGGAACCGCTTCGCCGAGCAAGGCACCCAGCCTGTCCGCGAACGTGATCATCCAGTTGTATTGGCCGTCATCGAGAGCATAGGGATCCCATCCCATCCCGGCCGCTGTTTGGCAGAACTGTAACTCGTCCTCGCCGGCCGTCTGGATTGCTCTCCACTCTTCCTGGAGGAAGGTGTCGTCGACACCCAGAGATACGAGTCGGCGGATCACGCTGTCGATCAGGTCGGCGCAATTTTCCCGAAACTCGTCACTGTCTATCCACATCTCGCCCTGTTCCAGGAACTCTACTTTGGTCCAGGCACTCTTCTCCCGTTTCCAGGTGAGATGGGTCCAAGAGCCGGAGGAAACCACATCAAGGCTGGGGAAGGCATAGCCTTCCCGGTTGGCGCTGAGCGAATGCCGGCGATGGAAGTCGGGATTGCCTTCCTTCGCGGGACTACCGAACTCGTGCGTCAGGAACCACCAGTTGGTAGCCAACCACTCCGCCAAAGGATAGACGGGGACGTAGATAAAGTCACGGACGGTCCTTGCCCGAGTATCCAGTACACGGGTGACGATCGAGCCGGCGGCCCTGATCTGCAGGGAAGCCCAGGTGGCGGACAACTCCGGTCCCCTGATCCCCTCTGCGTCTACCCAATCAATGTCAATGCTAAGTTGCGGCATACAGCAACTCGATGCCCTTCGGCCATTCGTCAGTGTCCAGCGGATATCCCTTGTATGAACCCCTTTCGCGGTTCACCAGCCGAGGCTCAAACAGAGTATCGTCGCGCAAGTACCAAACATAACGGGGGCAATCTCCCTCCCAGGGGGAGCCGACAGCGCCTCTGCGAACGGCCAACCGAAGCCACCCAGAGACCATTCCGCGGTCCGTGATGTCCCGAGGACAACAAGACGCGTCCGCACGGAGACGAGGTTGGCCCGCGAAGCTTGGAACATCTTTGTGTTCTACACTGCCTTCGTAGACCACTCTGTCGGCCAAACTGTCCAGATTGATCTCGGGCGGAACATGGATCATCCGCCTTCGGGGACGCCTGTGTCTTGGGGCTCGCACTGTTCGTCAGCCTCCCGCTTGTGAAAGTATAGCGCCCTTACACTGCGTCCAGCCAGCCCTCCACCGGTCCAGGTTCTGGGGCTTGGCAAGGCTGCGGCGGAAGCGAGGGCGGTGGATGTGCTGAGGATGGTGGAGTTGGAGGCCAAGAAGGACGAGCAACCGTCACGGCTCCTTGGCGGTCCCCCGCGCAACCAGCGCACGCAGCAGTTCTTCCGTGCGGTGAGTTCCCTTAACTCTTCTTGGCGGTCCCGTTCCGGATACTCTCGTTGAGGGAGCCGGTGCGGTAGCCCTGCAGGTCGATGCTGACGTAGGTGAAGCCGGCCTCTTTGAAGCGGCGGAGTATCTCCTTGCGCACAGCGGGCCTCAACAGCTTGTCGAACTCGTCCGGCGCCACTTCGATGCGCGCGAGTTCGTCGTGGTAGCGCACCCGGTAGACGCGGAAACCCAGTCCCCGGAGCACGCGCTCGCAGCGGTTCACCTGGGTGAGCTTCTCGGGGGTGATGGCGGTGCCGTAGGGGAAGCGGCTGGAAAGGCACGCCAGCGCGGGCTTGTCCCAGACCCGGAGGCCCATGCGCCGGGCGGCCTCGCGGATGTCGGCCTTGGTGAAGCCCAGCTCGTCCAGCGGCGAGCGCACGCCGCGCTCGCCCGCCGCCTTCCGTCCCGGGCGGTGGTCGCCGCGGTCGTCCAGGTTGAAGCCGTCGAGCACGTGCGGGACACCCAGGGCCGCGGCCTCGTCGATGGCCTTGCCGTAAAGCTCGGTCTTGCAGAAGTAGCAGCGGTTGACGGGGTTGGCGGCGTAGCGCGGATCGTCCAGCTCGTAGGTGTCGATGAGCAGGTGCCGGGCGCCGATGCTCTCGGCCAGCCCGCGGGCGTCCGCTCCCTCCTCGGGCGCCAGGCTGGGCGAGACCGCGGTGAGCGCCAGGGCATCGTCCCCCAGCACGTTCACCGCCTCGGCCAGCAGGTAGGCCGAGTCGACGCCGCCGGAGAAACAGACCACCACGTGGCCCATTTCCCGCAGCAGCGCCTGAAGCCGGGTTACCTTGCCCGTCAGCGGGTCAGTGTCCGCCATGCCGTTCGACATTTCTCGCCGTCATTCCCGGCCGCCGTACGTCATTCCCGGCCCCCCAGTACGTCATTCCCGCGAAAGCGGGAACCCAGGGGTGGTGGTGTGGCGGCTCCATTGCCCCAGGCCGACCCCGCCTGGATTCCCGCTTCCGCGGGAATGACGCATCGGGGTCGGGTTGACGTATTGGGGAGCGGTCGGATTCCGAGTCGCATCCACGCGCCTCACGGCGTCGACTTGACCCTCGGCCGCGACAGCAGCGCGTCGCGCCAGCGCCTCACGTTGGGCAGGTCCTCGGTGATGGACGTCCGGTAGTGGTCCTCACGGGTGAAGAACGGGATATAGGTGATGTCCGCCAGGGAATAGTCGTCGACGATGTAGTCGCGGCCGGTCATGCGCTCTTCCAGCGTCTCCAGGTGTTGCCGCAGCCGCTTCTTGTTCTTCTCCACCTCGTGGTCGTGGCGGATGTTGCCCGCCGCGGCCTGGAGCCGGGTGTTGCAGAAGTCGATCCAGATGCGCACCTCGGCGCGCTTGGTCAAGTCCTTGGGCATCAGCGGCACGTCGGGGAACTTCTCGTCCAGGTACTCGTTGATCACCGCGGATTCGTAGATCACCGCGTCCCCGTCCACCAGCACGGGCACCTTGCCGTACGGGTTCAGGGTGACCAACTCCTTCGACTTGTTCTTGAGGTCGCACTCGACCAGATCGTAAGGGATGTCTTTCTCTGCCAGGACAAGCCTTGTCCTGTGGGCGTACGGTCAAGGACCGTAGGACAGTAGTCGCAACATGTCTTCCTCCTTCAAGACTTGCGGCCGGCTCTCGCGCCGGCCGCGTTCGGGCGGGCTCGAACCCCGCCCCTGATCAAGTTTACGCGATGATGGGCTCCCTCACCGGGATGTGGCTGGGCCGCCGGGGCACCCGCGTGCGCGGCTTGCCGTCCACTTGCGAGTTGCCCGCTCCGAAAAGCAAAAGGCGCCCCTCGCCCGTGTTGCAGAGCTGGTACGGCTGGCCGGACTTCAGCAGGATCGTGTCGTGCGGGTTCAGGACGAATTCGTCCTCCGGAGTCCGCACCGTGCACTGCCCCTCGAGGACCATGAAGATGTGGTCGTCGTTCTCGTGGTAGTGCATGTCGTCCTGCATGTTCTCTTCGCAGTTGATGGTCCAGTAGTAGGTCAGGTCCGTGCGCCACAACGAGAGATGGCGGACCTCCGGGTTGGCCTTGGCTTCTTCGATGGGGTTCTTCACCTCGTACATGCGCCTGTCCTCCTTCTCGTCCGGGATGCGGCTACTTGTCCGCCACGAGCTTGCCGTGGGTGCCGTCGCAGTAGGGCCGGGTCTTCGACCGCCAGCACGAGCAGATGGCCATGGTCCGCGGCCTGTCCACGGTGATCTCCCGCGGCGTGATGGACGTCACCTTGTGCGATCCGTCGCAGAACGGAAAGTTCCGGGTGCGCCCGCACATGCAGTAGAACCGGCTCGGGGACTCCTGCCGGACTATCACCGGCTCGATCAGATCATCGTATGCCAAACCCATTGGGTCCCTCCCTGGTATGCCGGCGCTCCGGCTCAGCCGGGCACTGGCGCGAAGAGCGCGCCATCGACACTTGAAGCTGGCCATATATACTCCAGTTTGCAGTGGAGAGCCAGACGAAGGTTACACGAGCAGGCCCATGATCGTCCGCGCATCGACGACATGAATGTCCGGACCCGTTGTCGCGGCGGTGTCCTCCGGGACGAACAGGGCCTGGACTACCTCGGCGTTCTCGGTGTCGCCGATGTGTCCGAAACGGAGACCGGCAAGGTAGCGCCCCTGCGAGGCCCGACCAATCCGAGCAAATCCGCTGGGGTGGCCGTTTCTCGTAGCCTTGGAACCTCGGAAGGTGGAAATCCCCTTCGGTCGGTGTAAACTCGGCGCTTCGCCGAGGAGCAGATCGTTGCAGGATGTTGCCCGACTATTGCCGGAGCGTTTCCCGGAGCCTGGAGAACTGGTCGAGGTACGTTCACGCCGTTGGCTGGTGGAGGCGGTTGAGCAAGAGGCGGGTCGTGTTAGCCTTTGAAGTGTAATCCGAAATTGAGACCACCCATGGCAACCGACACCGATCCCAGAACGATCACCCGCGTCGCCCTGCGGAACTACAAGAGCACCTCAGCCTGCGACGTTGAGTTGACGCCGCTTACTTTCCTCGTTGGTCCCAACGGTTCGGGCAAGAGCAACTTTGTTGATGCCCTACGGTTTACGGCTCAGGCATTGCGTTTTACCCCGGACCACACACTGCACGAGCGGGGTGGGATCAATGAAGTCCGCAGGCGATCGCGCGGTCATCCCAACCATTTCGGCATTCGCCTGGGTTTTCGACTGCCAGATGCGGCCGGATGGTACGCATTCGAAATTGGCGCGCGGCCGAAAGGACGCTAGGTCGTGCGGCGGGAGGAATGCGCTGTCCTATCCCACACGGAAGGCCGGGCCTCTTTCCGTATAGACGACGGACGGCTTTTGTCCACCTCGATCCCGCACCCGCCGCCGACCGGTGGGAGTGACAGACTCTATCTCCTGCCCGCATCGGCGTATCACGCTTTCAGGCCGATCTACGACACGCTGTCAGGAATGGGGTTTTATAACCTCAACCCGGAGCAAATTCGCGAATTGCAGTCGCCGGACCCTGGCGACCTTCTCAAACAGGACGGAAGCAACATCGCCAGCGTTCTCTCCAACCTCAAATCTCGTTCTCCTGAGTCCGCGGCGCGGATCGCCCAATACCTGTCGAAGGTCGTTCCGGGAACAGTCGGCATGGAGTCGAAGACGGTTGGACCCAAGCTGACCCTGGAGTTTCGGCAGGAGGTGCGTGGCGACCCACACCCGTGGCGTTTCCTGGCGCACAATGTCTCGGACGGGACGCTACGGGTGCTGGGCGTGCTCGTGGCATTGTATCAGGGTATCGGTACGGAGTCGGGAAATGCAGAGTTGGTCGGCATCGAAGAGCCCGAAGGGGCTCTTCACCCCGCGGCTGCGGGAGTGTTGACGGACGTACTGCGCGAGGCGAGCGAGCGTGTGCAAGTCGTCGTCACCAGCCACAGCGCCGATATGCTGGACCGAGATACGATTCCTTCGGACTCCATCCTGGCGGTCATTTCCGAAAACGGGGAGACAAAGATCGCCCGGCTCGACGCGGCAGGCCGTACCGCCCTCCGCGAGGGCCTGTTTACGGCCGGGGAGATGCTTCGCATGAATCAGCTTGCCCGATCCGGAGCAGGCCACACCGGTACAGTTGGACCTCTTCCGCCAGGAGGAGTGATCCGTGACGAGAATCGTCCCTATTGGCGAAGAGGAAGCGCGCCGGAACCTGGCGTGGAAATATCCGCGGTGCCTGGACACGTTGACGGCCATGTCCCAGGCCGTTCTTCTCGTTGAGCGCGCAACCGGTGGGGCGGTTCCACCGGGGCTGGCGGCAAAGGATATTCCCATCTTCCGGGCCGCGCTGGTCTGCGACGCGTCCCATCTCCTCACGGGCGATCTGAAGGACTTCGGTCCCTTGATGAACCGTCCGGAAGAGACATCCGGCATTCTCGTCCGGACGGTGTCCGATTTCCTCGACGGTTTGAGCGCCCCGGGATCCTGAAACCACCTCGCTCACAACCGCAAGTTGACACCCTCCCCCCCATATACTACCCTGCCTTTCCAGCCTCCGCATGACTCTCCTCACAGGACCGTGCGCGGCTTTTGACCATCGGCATTCGACCATGGGTAGCGACACGCTCTGGCCGCTGGGTCTGTACTTTCTGATTGCTCTCGTCGTGGCGGGAAGCATGATCGGGTTGTCGTTCGTCCTTGGCGAGCGGCACAAGGATCGTGCCACCGGGCAGCCCTACGAGTCGGGCATCCTCTCCACCGGATCGGCGCGCGTGCGCCTGTCGGTGAAGTTCTACATCGTCGCGATGCTCTTCGTGATCTTCGACCTGGAGGCGGTCTTCATCTTCGCCTACGCCGTGGCCTACGAGGAGGTGGGCTGGGCCGGCTACGCCGGCATGGTGATATTCGTGGCCGTGCTGGTGGTGGCGCTGATCTACGAATACCGCATGGGCGCACTCGACTGGGAGCCCATCCGCCTGAGGCGGGCCAAGGCCGGTCGGGAAAGGATCGGCACTTCATGAATTGGTCGCTGTCCAAGCCCCAGGCCGCGGAACCGCAGAGGGGCGCCTTCGACGACGCCATACGGCGGCTGCTGGTGATGGCGCGCCTCGAGGATCTGGTGAGGTGGGGGCGCAAGAACTCCATGTGGCCGTTCCACTTCGGGCTCTCCTGCTGTTTCGTGGAAATGGCCACGAGCCTCACGAGCAAGTTCGACGTGGCCCGCTTCGGCGCCGAGGTCATCCGCGGCACGCCCCGGGAGGCGGACGTCATCGTGATCGCCGGCACCCCGTTCATCAAGATGGCGCCGGTGGTGCGACGCCTTTACGAGCAGATGATGGAGCCGCGCTGGGTGATTTCCATGGGCGCCTGCGCCAACTCCGGCGGCATGTACGACATCTACAGCGTGGTGCAGGGAGTGGACAAGATTCTTCCCGTGGACGTGTACGTGCCCGGCTGCCCGCCCGCCCCCTGGGCCTTTCTGGAGGCGTTGACCCTCTTGCAGAAGGCCGTGGGCAACGAGCGCCGGCCGCTGAGCTGGATGGTCGGTCCCCAGGGCGTGGAGAAGGCGGTGCTGCCCGCCATGCGCGACGTGAAACGGCCCGACCGGGTTCGAGCCACGAGCCTGCGTACGCCGGACGAGGTCTAGGTTCTCCCGGCAAGCCGATGAACACGGTTGCTTCGTTCTTGAGCAGGAATGACCGAATGATCCAATCGGCGCGACGCCCGGTGAGCGGGGAAAGGTGAGCGGGTCCGGACGATGAGTGACGCCCCCGCCGCGGTCGCCGAGCTCGAAGGCCGTTTCGGCGCCGACTCCTTCACGGTGCAGGAGACCCGCGCCGGCTTCCCCACCCTGTGGACGTCACGGGACAACCTCCCGGCGTTCCTGAACTTCCTCAAGACCGAGGTGCCGCGCCCCTTCGGCACGCTGTACGATCTCACCGCCATCGACGAACGCTTCCGGAAGCACCGCGACGGCCAGCCCGACAGCGATTTCACGGTGCTCTACCACCTCCTTTCCTACGAGCGGAACGAAGACCTGTGCATCAAGGTGCCGCTGTCGGACGGCGACGCCGCGCTGCCCACGGTCACCGGCCTGTGGCCCTCGGCCAACTGGTACGAGCGCGAGGTGTGGGACATGTTCGGTGTGCGCTTCGACGGACACCCGGCGCTGCGCCGCATCCTCATGCCGCTCACCTGGGAGGGCCACCCGCTGCGCAAGGAGCATCCGGCCCGAGCCACGGAGATGGGGCCGTTCCAGCTTTCCGACGAGCGCCAGGACCGGGAGCAGGAGGCGCTGCGCTTCCGCCCGGAGGACTGGGGCATGAAGCGCACCCGCGAGGGCTCGGACTTCATGTTCCTGAACGTCGGCCCGCAGCATCCCGGCACCCACGGGGTCATCCGCATCATCCTGCAGCTCGACGGCGAGGAAATCGTCGACTGCCTGCCCGAGATCGGCTTCCACCACCGGGGTGCCGAGAAGATGGGCGAGCGCCAGTCGTGGCACTCGTTCATCCCCTACACCGACCGCATCGACTATCTCGGCGGGGTCATGAACAACCTGGCCTACGTGCTCTCGGTGGAGCAGTTGGCCGGCATCGACGTCCCCGACCGCGCCCAGGTCATCCGCGTGATGATGTGCGAGCTGTTCCGCATCGCCAGCCATCTGGTGTGGTACGGCACCTTCGCCCAGGACGTGGGCTCCCTTTCCGCGGTTTTCTACACGTTCAACGACCGGGAGCGCATCTTCGACATCGTCCAGGCGGTGTGCGGCGGACGCATGCACCCGAGCTGGTTCCGCATCGGCGGCGTGGCCCACGACCTGCCCAAGGGCTGGCAGGCCATGGTGCGGGACTTCGTCGACTACATGCCGGACCGGCTCGCGGAATACGACAAGATCGTGATGCAGAACCGCGTCTTCAAGGCGCGCACCCAGGGCATCGGCGCCTACACCGCGGAGGAGGCCATCGACTGGGGCGTCACCGGCCCCGGCCTCCGGGCCTGCGGCTACGAGTGGGACTTCCGCAAGAAGCGGCCCTACTCGGGCTACGACCAGTTCGACTTCGACGTTCCCATCGCCCGGAAGGGCGACTGCTACGACCGCGCGCTGGTGCGCGTCGAGGAGATACGCCAGAGCCTGCGCATCATCGACCAGTGTCTCAAGAACATGCCCGCCGGGCACTACAAGTCGGATCATCCCCTGGCCACGCCGCCGCGCAAGGAGCGCACGATGCACGACATCGAGACGCTCATCAACCACTTCCTCAGCGTGAGTTGGGGTCCGGTGATCCCGGCGGGCGAAGCCTTCGTGGGCATCGAAGCCACCAAGGGCAACAACGGCTACCGCCTGGTGAGCGACGGCGGCACGATCCCCTACCGGGTGCGCATCCGCACGCCGTCCTTCGCCCACATGCAGATGATTCCGCTCATGAGCCGCGGCGTGATGGTGCCGGACCTGCTGGCGATTCTGGGGAGCATCGACTTCGTGCTGGCGGACATAGACCGATGAAGATGGCGCCCTTCGACTTCGCTACGCTACGCTCAGGACGAACGGGGGATGGCATCGGGGGACGTGTTCCCCGACCGTTCGTCCTGAGCCCTTCGGCAAGGCTCAGGACAGGCGTAGCGGAGCGCAAGCGGAGCGAAGTCGAAGGGGGCGCACTGCGGCCAGGTAGCGGGATGCCGAGGACGACATGCTGACGGAAGACGAGCGCAGAATGATCCGGGCCGAGGCCGCCCACTACGACCACCCGCAGGCCGCGTGCGTGGAGGCGTTGAAGATCGTCCAGGAGCACCACCGCTGGGTGTCGGACGAGCACCTGAAGGAGATCGCCGCGCTTCTGGACATGAGCCCGGAGGCGCTGGACAGCGTCGCCACCTTCTACAACCTGATCTTCCGCAAGCCGGTGGGGGAGAACGTCATCCTGCTGTGCGACAGCGTGAGTTGCTGGATCATGGGTTACGAGGGTATTCGTGCCCATCTCAAGGAACACCTGGGCGTGGAGTTGGGGGAGACCACCGCGGACGGCAAGTTCACGCTGCTCCCCATGGCCTGTCTGGGAACCTGCGACCGGGCCCCGGCGATGATGGTGGGGAACGAGCTTTACCGCAACCTGGACAACGGCAAGGTGGACGAGATACTCGCCCGCTACCGGCAGCCGTCGGGCGCCTGACCGGGACTGGACGATATGGCGAACGGATCATCCATGGACAAGCCCCTGACCGGGGACCTGCGGCCGGACGGCACCGTGCTCGACCTTGCGGCCTACGAGAAGGTGGGCGGCTACGAGGCGCTGCGCAAGGTGCTCAAGGAGATGTCCCCGGCGGACGTCCTCAAGGAGGTCACCGACTCCAGGCTCCGGGGCCGCGGCGGCGCGGGCTTCCCCACCGGCCAGAAGTGGAGCTTCGTGCCCATGGGCGACAATGCGCCCACGCCCAAGTACCTCGTGGCCAACGCCGACGAGATGGAGCCGGGGACTTTCAAGGACCGCCTGATCCTGGAGGGGAACCCGCACCTGCTCATCGAGGGAATGATCCTGTCCGCCTACACGATCCAGGCCACGCAGGGCTACGTCTTCCTGCGCTGGGCCTACAAGCTCGCGGCGGAGCGCATCACCCGCGCGCTGGCCGAGGCCTACGACAGGGGCTACCTGGGGCGGAACATCCTGGGCTCGGGCTACAGCTTCGAACTGCATCTCCACACGAGCGCCGGGCGCTACATGTGCGGCGAGGAGACCGGGCTGCTGAACGCTCTGGAGGGCAAGCGCGCCAATCCCCGGGCCAAGCCGCCGTTCCCCCAGGTGAGCGGCCTGTTCGGCAAGCCCACCATCGTCCAGAACGTCGAGACCCTGTGCAACGTGGCGCCGATCCTGCGCAACGGCGCCCAGTGGTACCTGGGCCTGAGCCGGAGCGAGGACGGCGGCACCAAGCTCTACGGCGTGAGCGGCAAGGTGCGGCGGCCGGGGGCATGGGAGCTGCCCCTGGGCACCACCATTCGGGAGATCCTCGAGCGGCGCGCCCGCGGCATGCGCGAGGGCTACCAGTTCCGCGGACTCCTGCCCGGCGGGGCCTCCACGGATTTCCTGGTGGAGGACCACCTGGACGTCAAGATGGACTACGGCTCGGTGCAGGCGGCGGGCAGCCGGCTGGGCACCGGCCTGATGATCGTCCTGGACGACCGGACCTCGGTGGTGGGCATGGTGCTCAACCTCGAGCGCTTCTTCGCGCAGGAATCCTGCGGCTGGTGCACGCCGTGCCGCGACGGTCTGCCCTGGACCGCGCGCATCCTCCAGGGGCTCCTCGAAGGGCGCGGGCGCCCCGGCGACCTGGAGCGGCTGGAGATGCAGACCCGCATGATGGGGCCGGGCAACACCTTCTGCGCGCTGGCGCCCGGCGCCATGGAGCCGTTGCAGAGCGCCCTCAAGTATTTCCGCGAGGACTTCGAGAAGCTCATTCCCAGGAGCGACGCAGCGTAACGATCATGGCCACCATCTACGTCGACGACCGGCCCTACGAGGTCGACCCCGCCAAGAACCTGCTGGAGGAGTGCCTGTCCAAGGGCCTCGACCTGCCGTACTTCTGCTGGCACCCGGCGCTGGGTTCGGTGGGTGCCTGCCGCCAGTGCGCGGTCAAGCAGTACCGGGACGAGAACGACCAGCGCGGCCGCATCGTCATGGCGTGCATGACCCCGGCCATGGACGGCGCGCGCATCTCCATCCGCGACAAGGACGCGGCGCAGTTCCGCGCCGGCATCATCGAGCTCTTGATGAGCAACCACCCGCACGACTGCCCGGTGTGCGACGAGGGTGGCGAGTGCCACCTTCAGGACATGACGGTGATGACCGGGCACAACTACCGCGGCTACCGCTTCGGCAAGCGCACCTTCACCAACCAGCAGCTTGGGCCGTTCATCAACCATGAGATGAACCGTTGCATCACCTGCTACCGGTGCGTGCGCTATTACCGGGACTACGCCGGCGGCCAGGACCTGGAGGCCTTCGCGTCGCACAACCACGTCTACTTCGGGCGCCACGAGGACGGCGCGCTGGAGAGCGAGTTCAGCGGCAACCTGGTGGAAATCTGTCCCACCGGCGTCTTTACCGACAAGACCCTGAAGCAGCACTACACCCGCAAGTGGGACTTGCAGACCGCGCCGTCGGTCTGCGCCCATTGCAGCCTCGGGTGCAACACCATCGCGGGCGAGCGTTACGGCGAGCTTCGGCGCATCCTCAACCGTTACAACGCCCAGGTGAACGGTTACTTCCTGTGCGACCGCGGCCGCTTCGGCCACGGCTTCGTGAACGGGGACCGGCGCCTGCGGCAGCCGCGCCTGCGCCACGACGGCGAGAGCCGGCCGGTGGGCGGCACGGACGCGATGAAGCGGACGGCGCTCCTCCTGGGACGGCAGTCCCGCGTCATCGGCATCGGCTCGCCGCGCGCGTCCATGGAGGCGAACTTCGCGTTGCGCACCCTCGTGGGGCCGCGGAACTTCTTCAGCGGCATGGCGCCCGGGGAAGAGCACTTGGTGGCGCGCATGCTGCACGTGCTCCGCGGCGCCGGGGTGCGCACACCGTCGCTGCGCGAAGTGGAGTCGGCCGACGCGGTTCTGGTGCTCGGAGAGGACGTCACCCAGACGGCGCCTTTGCTGGCCCTCGCCATCCGCCAGGCGGCGCAGCAGGCGCCGCGCAAACAGGCCATGCAGTTGCGCATTCCGCGCTGGGACGACGCGGCCCTGCGCAAGGTCATGCAGCAGCAGAAAGGACCGCTGTACGTCGCCACGCCGGCGGGCACCCGCCTCGATGACGTGGCCACCCAGTGCTTTCGGGGAGCGCCCGACGACGTGGCGCGGCTGGGCTTCGCCGTGGCGCGGGCGCTGGACGACACCGCTCCGGCGGTGAAGGGGTTGTCGCGGGAAGAGCGCACCGCGGTTCAGGCCGTCGCCAATGCCCTGCGTGCCGCGGAACGGCCGGTGGTCGTGTCCGGATCGGGTTGCGGCAGCGAGGCGGTGGTGGACGCCGCCGCGCAGGTGGCGCGGGCGCTCGCCGGGGCCGGCACCGCCAACCTGTGCTTCACCGCCACCGAGTGCAACAGTTTCGGCCTCGGGCTGCTCAACGCCATGGGCACCGCCGAGGCCTTCCAGCGGGTGGCCGACGGCCTCGTGGACACGGTGGTGGTGCTGGAGAACGACCTCTACCGCCGGGTCGGCCGCGCCTCGGTGGACGCCATGTTGACGTCCACCCACGTGGTGGCCATCGACCACTCCGCCACCGATACGGTGGCCGGCGCCGAGGTGGCGTTGCCCGCGGGCACCTTCGCCGAGACCGAGGGCACGGTGGTGAACAACGAGGGCCGCGCGCAGCGGTTCTACCAAGTGTTCGTGCCCCAGGGCGAGGTCAAGCCGGCGTGGCGCTGGCTGCGGGAACTGGCGCAGGCGGCCGGGCGCACCGAGTTGACCGGACTCCGATCGCCCGACGATCTCCTGGCCGGGCTGGCGCGCGCCGTCGCGGTGTTCGAGGGGCTGCCGGCACACGTGGCCGGCGCGTCGTTCCGGGTGAACGGTGAGAAGGTGCCGCGGCTGTCGCCGCGCGCCAGTGGACGCACGGCCGCGTCGGCCGACGTGAACGTGCACGAGCCCAAGCCGCCGGAAGATCCGGATTCGCCGCTGGCGTTCACGATGGAGGGTTATCCGCAGCAGCCGCCGGCGCCGCTGATCACGCGGTTCTGGGCGCCGGGGTGGAACTCGGTCCAGTCGCTCAACAAGTTCCAGGCCGAAGTGGGAGGGGCGCTCACGGGCGGCGATCCGGGCACGCGGCTGATCGAGCCGGTGGCCAACGGCGCCGCGGCCTACACGGACGAGATCCCGCCGGCGTTCAAGCGGCGCGCGGGCGCGTTCCTGGTGGTGCCGCTGCACCACATCTTCGGCTCCGAGGAACAGAGCGCGGCGGCGCCGGCGGTGGCGCAACGGAGTCCCGCGCCATACGCGGCGCTCAACCCGGAGGACGCGCAGTCGCTGGGCGTCCTGGACGGGGAGTTCGTGGAGATCGAGCTGGGCGGCGGCGTGTTCCAGTTGCCGGCCCGCCTCATGTCGAGCATGACCGCCGGCGTGCTGGGGGTGCCGGTGGGAGTGGGCAATGTCCGGGGCGTGGACGTCCCGGCCTGGAGCCGGTGCCGCAGGGTGTGACGTGACGGACGTATTGCTACAGATCGCGGTGATCCTGGGGGTCCTCAACGCGCCCCTGATCCTGGCCGCGCTGCTCATCTGGCTGGAGCGGCGCTTCCTGGCCCTCTTGCAGGACCGCTACGGTCCCAACCGGGTGGGTCCGTTGGGGCTGGGCATCGTCCTGGCCGACATGATCAAGATATTCACCAAGGAGGACTGGGTCCCGCCGTTCGCCGACCGGGCCGTGTTCACCCTGGCCCCCGCGGTCATCGTCATCACCGGGCTGATGTCCGTGGCGGTGATTCCCATCACCGCGACCATCGGCGTCACCGACCTCAACATCGGGCTGCTGTTCTTCCTCGCCATGTCGTCCATGGGGGTTTACAGCGTGGTGCTGGCGGGTTGGGCCTCCAACAACAAGTATGCGCTTCTGGGCGGGCTGCGGGCCTCGGCGCAGATGGTGAGCTACGAGGTGTTCATGGGCCTCTCGCTCATGGGCGTGGTGCTCATGGCAGGCTCCTTCAGCCTGCGCGACATCGTCGCGGCGCAGCAGGACATCTGGTTCATCGTGCCTCAGTTCCTCGGCTTCGTCATCTTCTTCATCGCGGGACTGGCCGAGACCCATCGTCTGCCTTTCGACCTGCCCGAAGCCGAGGCC
>JAJEAI010000107.1 GCA_022824205.1 Candidatus Binatia bacterium | reverse complement strand
CTTGAGTATTTGCCCCATTACGGTATGATTGTACGCCATGGACCTGAACCTCCTCCTACGATGGGTTTTGCAATTGCCATCATAGCATGACGGAGCTCTTCAGGTCCTCCTCATTCGTATTTCTTGTGGGACAGCAGTGAGCCTATGACCGCTGCGGCCGAACGGGAACTCTCTCGGCGATCGATCTGGCAAAAAGACTCCATCTTCACGACGTTGTCGACAAGCTGCTCGAAGCCCCTTCCCGGTGACGTGGCCGCCCAAGCGTCACGGGACTCGTACTCACACGCCCGCGAACCTCTTCCGGGACGGCGTATTCGTCGCGCCTTGGCCTTGATCGGCCTCGTGGCGGCCATGGTGCCGGGGGCATTTCGTGATGCCGCGGCCACCCTCCGGGTTCATACGCCGCCCCGGACAGAGAACCACGTCTTGTCCTACGACGGCGCCAGGATGATCGTTCAGGAGGATCACGAAGGGGCCAGACTGATCGACGTTGTGGAGACCTCTTCGGGGCGATCCCTCGGACTCTTGAAGCATTCCTTCGTTCAGGCCGGTTGGGGCGAGAACAGCGACGTCGTTTACGCGGTGGCCAAGGACAAGCAGGTCTACCGGTTGTCACTGGACGCCGAGACCATACGCGTGGGCAATATTGCCCTCACCGGACCGAACGCCATCCCCGCCGGCGAAGCTCCCAGGGTCCTCGTCTTTCCGTCACGAACGATTCCTTTTCTCCTCGTCCGAGGTTCACGACGGCGCCAGTCGGTCTATCGTTGCGATTTGAGCCCGGCCTCGGGCGAAGTTGCAACGGAGACCCGGTGCCAGGTCTTGATCGAAGACGGGCGGAGCGTGGCACGCTGGCTCACGACGGCGACGGGCCGTATCGTCGCCAGGATCAGGATATCCGCTACCGGACAACGCGTGTTCCAATCGCTGGAGTCGACGGGGGAGTGGGCCTACCGGTTCCACTTCGCCCCGCACTACACCAAGCTGGAACCTGTGCAATTCGTGCAGCCGGACGGCACGGTATGGGCACTCTCCAACCGGCAGCGCGAGAGGGTAGCACTGGTCCGGCTGAATGTCCGGACCGGCGCGGAAGAGGTCTTCTTCGAGCACGATCGCTACGATCTGACGAAGGCGCTCATCCGTTTCGACAAGGACGGCGAAGGCACGCCCTTGCTGGTCCATCATGACCCCGACTACCCGGCTGTCGTGCACTTCCACGACGGGCTCGCGGCTGCATACGCGGCGCTACACGAAAAGGTCGGCAGACCATCCCGTATCGATTTGGCGAGCATGGACCAGATGGCGAAATCCGCCGTCGTCCTGGTGGAGAACCCTCGGCTGTACCGTAGCTGGCACCTCCTGGACCTCGAAAAGAGTACGTCCCGGCAACTGTCGGCCAGCTCCCTGGCGTCGTATTCGGCGTCGCCTTCTCGACCCGTGACGTTCCCGGCACGCGATGGACTCGACCTTTTCGGCTATCTCACCCTGCCTCGGGATGCCGACGGCGCCCGTCCCTCCCCGATGATCCTCATGCTTCACGGCGGGCCGTGGTCCAGGTACGTCTGGCCGGATTCCGCGTTGGTTCAGTTTCTTGCGAGCCAGGGCTACGCGGTGCTCAGGCTGAACTACCGCGGATCCACCGGATACGATGGAAGCTTTCTCGCCGCGGGGAAAGGGGCATTGTTCGGTAGCATGCAGCACGATGTCCTGGATGCGGCCGAATGGGCCATCGCGAACGGGCACGCCACACGCGACGGGATCGCGCTTTTCGGGGGCAGTTTCGGCGGATTTCTGACGCTCGTGATGCTGGCGCATCACCCCGAACAATTCCAGGCCGGCATCGCGATCAATGCCGTCACGGATGCGGTCGGATTCTGGAGAACCGACTGGCAGCGAACCAACAACCGCGCGCTCTGGCAAGCATTTTTCGACGCCGACGTTGTTCCGGAGGTGGCCTTGGCCGAGCTGTCGCCGGTCAACAACTTCGATCGCATCGCCGCTCCGGTCCTGTTGATCGCCGGCTCTCGTGATCGCCGGGTTCCGCCCTCCCACTCGCACGAGCTGTTCCACCTGTTGAAGGAAAGCGGCAGGACGGTGCAACTCGTGGAGTTCGAGTCCGCTCGACACAACATCTGGAGCGCGAGCAGGGGGTCATATATCGTCGAGTCGTTGGCTGCATTTCTGGAGGAGCACCTGAGCGCGAAGCGGTAGCCGTTCGTCCGCTCCCACCGACCTCCTCTCATCCGTACCGCATCCACCGACGGGCAACCGGCCTTCCGCACCAGGGCGAACCCGGCAATCTGGCGAACCACCCGACGCCCTGCTATGTTCCCCGCACCCATGAACTACACCCATCTCGGCAACACCGGCCTCGAGGTGAGCGTCGTCGGACTCGGTTGCGGCGGCCCCAGCCGGCTCGGCCAGCGCGGCGGCAAGGGCACGGACCATTCCGTCCGGCTGGTGCGGCAGGCGCTGGACCTGGGCGTGAACTTCCTGGACACCGCGGAGAACTACGGCACGGAGGCAATCGTCGGCGCGGCCATCCGTGACGTGCCGCGGGACCGCGTGGTGGTATCCACCAAGAAGATCATGCCGGAGCCCGGCGATCCCGATCCGGCCGGGTTCATGCGCGCGGGCGTGGAAGCGAGCCTCAAGCGGCTGGGCACGGACTACGTGGACGTCTTCCATCTCCACGGCGTGAGCGAGGCGCGCTACGATTTCGCGGCGAACGTGATGGCGCCCGTCCTGGCGAAGTTGCGCGAGGAGGGAAAGATCCGCGCGGTGGGGATCACCGAGGAGTTCCCGGCGAACCCGCGGCACGAGATGCTGCGGCGCGGGCTGCGGGATCCGTGGTGGGACGTGGTGATGGTGGGATTCAACCTGCTCAACCCCTCGGCGCGGCGCAGCGTGTTCCCGCTCACGCGGCAGAAGGGCGTGGGGACCCTGGTGATGTTCGCGGTGCGGCGGGCGCTGAGCCAGCCGGCGCAGCTCGCGCGGCTGTTGGAAGACATGAAGCAGCGCGGCCTCGTCGAACCGGGCGCCGACCTGGGGTTCCTCACGGAGGATGAATGCGCCGGCAGCCTGACCGAGGCGGCCTACCGCTTCTGCGTGCACGAACCCGGCGCCGACGTGGTGCTCACGGGGACCGGGGACGCGGGCCACCTGGGGGCCAACATCGAGGCGGCGCTCAAGCCACCGTTGCCCGCCGCGGCGTTGGAGCGGCTGGAGGCACTGTTCGGGGACGTGGATTCGGTGACGGGGAACTAGTGTTGTGTTCCCCGAAAACGTTGACGAATCTGCCTGTCCTTTTTGCCGTCGGCTGCGTTACGTCACCCCAGGCTTGACCCGGGGTCTTCCTCGCGTGGTACCCGCCACAGGGGCGACCGCGGGTCGCCCCTACGGGTCATCGCGCCTTGCCGACGAAAAAAAATTCGCGCGCATCTTCGTCAACGTTTTCGCGAAACGCAACACTAGTCACAACGCCCGTACACCCCCATCACCTTGCCTGGATTCCCGCGTTCCAGGCTGTGTCAAAACCCCACTCGGCTGAGAATTGGCAACAACGCCCCGAATCGTCAGTGATATGAAAAAACTATTCAATGATTTCCGTTAGTTACGGAATCCCGCTACACCCCAATGAGTCATTCCCGCGGAAGCGGGAATCCAGGCGGGGTGGGGCCGGGCAATGAGGCCGCCATACCCCCCCAACCCCTGGATTCCCGCCCCCGATCGGGGTCGAGGGCAAGCTTTCGCGGGAATGACGAACTGGGATGCCGGTGACTACCCCGAACCGCCGCGGAAATGACGATACCGGATGGCGATGATTACCCGAACCGCCCTGTGATGTAGTCCTCGGTGAGTGGGTGGATGGGGTTGGTGAATATCTGGTCGGTCGGCCCTACCTCCAGCAAATCTCCCAGGTGAAAATAGGCGGTGCGCTGCGACACCCGGGCGGCCTGCTGCATGGAGTGGGTGACGATGGCGATGGTGTAGTCCTGGCCCAGCTCGTTGATGAGGTCCTCGACGCGCGCGGTGGCGATGGGGTCGAGGGCGGAACAGGGCTCGTCCATGAGAATGACCTCGGGACTCACGGCGATGGTGCGGGCGATACACAGGCGCTGCTGCTGGCCGCCGGACAGGCCGGTACCGGGCTGGTGGAGGCGGTCGTTCACCTCCTCCCACAGGCCGGCGCGCTTGAGGCTGTGCTCCACGATGCCCTCGATCTCGGACTTGGACTCCGCCAGGCCATGGATGCGCACACCGTAGGCGATGTTGTCGAAGATGGACTTGGGGAAGGGGTTGGGCTTCTGGAACACCATGCCCACCAGGGCCCGCAACGGCACCACGTCCATGTCCTTGGCGTAGATGTCGTTACCGTCGAGCTTGATCTCGCCGGTCATCCGGCAGCCGTCGATGGTGTCGTTCATGCGGTTGAGCGCCCGCAGGAACGTGGACTTGCCGCACCCGGACGGGCCGATCATGGCGAGCACCTGCTCCCGGCCTATGTCCAGGCTCACGTTCTTGATGGCATGGTTGTCGCTGTAATAGACGTTGACGTCGCGGCAGCTCATGCGCGGATCGTCGATGAACGGCGTGCCCACGGTTTCGCGGCTTTCACGCCGCTCGTCGACGAGGTCGACCTCGGCTCCACGAAATTCCAGCGCTCCTGCCTCCATGACTGCTGCACCCGGTTGGTCGGCCATAACGGCGTCTCCTGAGCTGTTACCGTGCCGTCTCAGAGCCCCGCGGAGCCCACGCGCCGACACGTTCTTTTTGCCAGTTTACCAGCGTCTTTCAAAACGTCGCCGCAGCACGATGGCCAGGGCGTTCATGGCAACGAGGAACGCCAGCAGGACCATGATGGCGGCGGACGCCCTTTCCACGAAGGCACGTTCCGGGCTGTCCAGCCAGAGAAAGATCTGCACGGGCAGCGCGGTGGCGGCATCCGTCACGCTCTGTGGTACGTCCACCACGAACGCGACCATGCCGATCATGAGCAGGGGCGCGGTCTCTCCGAGAGCCCGGGCCATGCCGATGATGGTCCCGGTCAACATGCCGGGCATGGCCAGCGGCAGCACGTGGTGCACGATCATCTGCAACTTGGAGGCCCCCACCCCCAAGGCCGCCTCCCGGATCGACGGCGGCACGGACTTGAGCGCCGCCCGCCCGGCGATGATGATGGTGGGGAGCGTCATGAGGGTGAGCACCAGTCCCCCCACCAGGGGTGCCGAGCGCGGCAGGCCGAACAGGTTGATGAACACCGCCAGCCCGAGCAGGCCGAAGACGATGGACGGCACCGCCGCCAGGTTGTTGATGTTGACCTCGATGAGCGCGGTCACGCGATTCCGCGGCGCGAACTCCTCCAGGTAGACCGAGGTGGCCACCCCCAGCGGGAAGGACAGCAGCAAGGTCACGGCCAGCGTGAAGAACGAACCCATGGCCGCGCCCCGGATGCCCGCCAACTCCGGCTCCCGGGAGTCGCCCGCGGTAAAGAACGTCGCGCTGAATCGCGATTCGACGCGCCCGTCGTCCGCGAGCCGGTCGAACCACCCGATCTGCCGGTCGGACAGGCGCCGGTCCGCCTCCGGCAGCGTCCGGTCGACGTTGCCCTTGTGCAGCATGTCGTAATCGTCGTCGGCGGGTACCCACACCTCGGCCCGGGAGCCCACCAGAGAGGGATCTTCCAAGACCATCCGCCGAAGCTGGAACACGGTGCCCCGGCTCACCAACTGGCCCAGGTCCCTCCGGTGACGCCGCCCGCTCACCTCGGGGAAGAGCGAACGCACGGACGTCTTCACGAGGGCGCCGTAGTCGGCGGACCCGAGGGTCTCCGGATCACCCGCGCCCCCCGGGTCGATCACCTGTGCATCAAAGTGGACGGGGAGCTTCACGAAGGTCTGCCAGAAGGCGGAGTAGCCGGTGAGTATGATGTTGACGAACATCAACACCAGGAACACGAGACCCACGAGGACCGCCGCCCGCCCGAAGTTCTTGAAGCGCCGTTCCGCGCGATTGCGCCGGGCAAGGGTGGCGCGCACGCGCTCGATGGTGCTTTTCTCGGATGCCGCCATGGCTACTCGTACTGCTCCCGGTATTTGCGCACCACCTGCAGGGCGATGACGTTCAGGCCCAGGGTCACGACGAACAGCACCAGACCCAACGCGAACGCGGCCAGCGTCTTGGGGCTGTCGAACTCCTGGTCGCCCGTGAGCAGGGTGACGATCTGAACCGTGACCGTGGTGACCGCGCTCAACGGATTGGCCGTGAGGTTCGCGGCCAGCCCGGCGGCCATGACCACGATCATGGTTTCGCCGATGGCGCGGGACACGGCCAGGAGCACGCCGCCGACGATGCCCGGAAGCGCCGCCGGGATGACCACCTGCTTGATGGTCTCGGACCGGGTCGCTCCCAGCGCATAGGCGCCGTCGCGCATGGCCTGGGGCACGGCGTTGATGACATCGTCGGAAAGCGAGGAGACGAACGGGATGATCATGATTCCCATCACCAGTCCGGCGGCCAGGGCGCTCTCGGATGCCACGTCAAGGCCGACCTGTTCGCCCATCCCGCGGATGAACGGCGCCACCGTGAGGGCCGCGAAGAAGCCGTACACCACCGTGGGAATGCCCGCCAGCACCTCGAGCAGGGGCTTGACCACGCCGCGCACTCTTGGGCGGGCGTACTCGGCGAGGTAGATGGCCGACATGAGGCCAACGGGCACGGCCACGACCATGGCGATGAACGAGATGAGCAGCGTCCCGGCGAACAGCGGGACCGCGCCGAAGGCCCCGGACGCGCCCACCTGGTCCGCACGAATGGCCATCTGGGGGCTCCAGTCCAGCCCGAAGATGAAGTCGGTGACCGGAATCGCCTGAAAGAAGCGGATGGACTCGAACAGCACCGACAGCACGATGCCCACCGTGGTGAGGATCGCGATGGTGGAGCTGGCCATGAGGAAGCCCAGGATGATGCGTTCCACCGAGTTGCGCGCGCGCTTACCGGGCTGGATCGTGCGCCACGCGATGGCGCCGCAGAAGACGCCCATGGCCAGCACCGCCACCGTGATGGCGATGGCGGCGTAGCCCTGCAGGCGGATGTAGCGGTCCGCCGCGGCCAGCATCCCCGGGGTCTTCTGCGAGGCGATGTTGCCGGACGCGAGGTTGCGGATGTCGTTGACGACCAGGTTGAGCCGCTCCGGCGACAGGCTCTGGACCTCCCGCGGCAGGTCCGACACCACGATGTTCGTAACGATGGGCCCCTTCAAGGCCACGCCGACGCCCAACAGCAGGAGCGCGGGCACGGCCGCCCACAGGGCGGTGTAGAGACCGTGGTAGCCCGGGAGGGAATGCAGGTTGCGGACGGTGCCCTGGGCCAACGAGATGGAGCGCCGCCAGCCGAGGTAGTAGCTGACCGAGCTCAGGCCCAGCAATGCAAGGATCAGACTTGGGGAGCCCATGGACTCGGGACACCTTTACACAAGATACGCCGCCCGCGAGGACGGCCGGGTTGAAGAGTCCGGCCGCGGCGCATCGCCCGCGCCGCGGCCGACTTGAATGCGTTGTTACAGAGCCAGGTTCTTGAGGTTCTTCACGTCCGACGAGAACATCGCCCGCTCTTTCTTGGGCATCGGGATCAGACCCTTGTCGGTGAGGTAACCCTCGTCGCCCCAGGCCTTCTCGCTGGCGTACTCGGCGAGGAACTCCCTCATGCCGGCGATCACGTCCAGATGGGCCTTCTTGATGTAGACGAACAGCGGCCGCGAGACCGGGTAGCTGCCGTCGGCGATGGTCTCGAACTCGGGCTTGGCACCGTTGATGGCCGCGCCCTGGAGCTTGTCGGTGTTCTGGTCGAGGAAGCTGAAGCCGAAGATGCCGAAGGCGTCCGGGTTGGCGTCGAGCTTCTGCACGATCAGGTTGTCGTTCTCGCCCGCCTCGACGAAGGCGCCGTCCTCACGCATGGTGCGGCAAGCGGCCCGCCGGGGCTTCTTGGACATCTTCTTGATGGCGGAAAACGTGGCGCAGCCCTTGTCCATCACCAGCTCGACGAAAGCGTCGCGGGTGCCGGAGGTGGGCGGGGGGCCCAGCACTTCGATCTTCAGGGCGGGAAGCTTGGGGTTCACGTCCTTCCAGGTCTTGTAGGGGTTCGCCTGGAGCTTGCTGCCGTCGGCGTTGGCCGGCACGTCCTTGGCGAGGGCCAGGTACAGGTCGCGCGGGGTGAGGCTCAGCGCCTTGGCCTTCTTCGAGTTGGCCACGGCGATGCCGTCGTAGCCGACCTTCATCTCGACGATGCCCCTGACACCGTTCTTGGAGCAAAGCTCGACCTCGCTCTTCTTGATGCGCCGCGAAGAGTTGGTCATGTCCGGGTGCTCGACGCCTACGCCCGCGCAGAACAGCTTGAGGCCGCCGCCCGAGCCGGTGGACTCCACCTTCGGGGTCTTGAACTTGGTGGTCTTGCCGAACTGCTCGGCCACCACCGTGGTGAACGGATAGACCGTGGACGATCCCACGATCTGGATGTAGTCGCGCGACTGCGCCGAGGCGGCGGTCGCCAGACCCGCGACGGCCAGTGCAACCACGGCCGCCGTCAATACACTCTTACGCTGCATGGATAACCTCCTCTGGTTAGGTGCTTGTCGCAAGCACGCCCCCGAACGAGGGTCCCTGTGACCCTGCCGGTTTGGCAGCAATCTAACCAAGGGGAATTATCCTTCTATGACGGCGACATCACATGGGAATGAAACCCCTGTTACAAGTGTGTTACGCCTGCGGCGCGCCTTGGGACCGACCGGGCGAAAGCAATTTAACTACTTGATATCGTGGCGCTTCCCGGCGCCGCGCTCTCGCCGGACTGTCCACTGCCGCCGATCTCGTCGAGGCGCCTTTGCAGCGCCAGCCGATCGAGGGAAGTCAGCGGCAGGTTCACGAAGATCGAGATGCGGTTGAAGAGCATCCGGTAGGCATCGGCGAAGGCGATGGCCTGCTCCGCCTCGCTGCCTGCCACCGAGGCCGGGTCGGGAATGCCCCAGTGGGCGGACATGGGCTGCCCGGGCCAGAGAGGACAGACCTCCTGGGCCGCCTGATCGCACACCGTGAAAACGAAGTGCAGCTCGGGCGCGCCCGGGGCCGCGAACTCGTCCCAGCTCTTGGAGCGGAGCCCGTCGGTCACGTAGTTCAGCTTCTTCAGGGTCTCGATGGTCTGCGGGTGGATCTCACCCTTGGGGTGGCTGCCGGCGCTGAACGCCTGGAAGCGCCCGCGCCCGAGGCGGTTCAGGATGCATTCGCCCAGGACGCTGCGGGCGGAATTCCCGGTGCACAGGAAAAGCACGTTGAAGCGTTTGACTTCCTTGCTCATGCGGACCTCCGGAGGTCGTTGCTTGATGGAAACGCCGGCGCCCCGCTCCGTCATTTCCGCGGAACAGGTTGCGTCAAGACTCATGGAGGTAGAGACCCCCGAATCGTCATTCCCGCGAAAGCTTGCCCTCGACCCCGATCGGGGGCGGGAATCCAGGGGTGGGGGGCGTGGCGGCCTCATGGCCCGGCCCCACACCGCCTGGATTCCCGCTTCCGCGGGAATGACTCGTCGCGGTGTAGCAGTATTCCATAACTAACCGAAATCATTGAACAAGATTCTATTTTCATATCAATGACGTTACTGGGACATCGTTGTTGATGAGTCTTGACATACCCTGTTCCGCGGGAACGACGCTTCCGGGACCCGCGCAGCCGACTTGGAACCATCGGGCGGCACCAGCCACCAGAACAGCGCCGTGGCGGCCGCCGCGCCGGCGAACTGCATCACGATGAACGCGGGCGCGTGCAGGGGGTGGATGCCGGCGAACGTGTCGGAGAGCGTCCGCGCGATGGTCACCGCGGGATTGGCGAACGACGTGGACGAGGTGAACCAGTATGCCGCGGTGATGTAGCCGCCCACGGCCAGCGGCACCGCCGAGCCGCGCAGCCGCACGCAGCCCTGGATCACCGCCAGGAGTCCGAAGGTCGCGACGAACTCGCCCAGCCACTGTCCCGGGCCGAAGCGCTGCTTCTGCGAGAAGAACACCGCGGGCTCGTCGAACATGAGGTTGGCCACGATCACCCCGACCACGGCACCGGCGACCTGCACCGCCAGGTATGCCGGAACGTCGCGCCACGCCAGTCCGCCCAGGAAACCCTCGGCCACCGTCACGGCCGGGTTGAAGTGCGCGCCGGAGATGGGACCGAACACCAGGATCAGCACCGAGAGGGCCGCGCCCGTGGACACGGTGTTGGCCAGCAGCGCCACCGCGTCGTTGCCGCCGGCCAGCCGCTCGCCCATGATGCCGGAGCCCACCACCGCGGCCAGCAGAAAGGCCGTGCCCACGGCCTCCGCGGTCAGGCGACGCGGGAGGTCTTTCGGGTTTTCTTGGGCTTGTCCCATGGATCTTCCTGGGGCGGCTCGCATACCGGGATGCCGCAGGCCTCCGGGTTGCCGCCGCAACAGTTGTCCGTCAGATAGCGGAGCAGCTCGTTCATGGTCTCGAAGCTCGACCGGTAGATCAGCGAGCGCGATTCCCGCCGGAACTCCACGAGGCCCGCCTGCTTGAGCGTGTTCAGGTGGAACGAAAGGGTCGCCAGCGGCAACCCGAGCCGCTTGCCGATCTGCCCGGCGGGCAGCCCCTCGGGGCCCGTCTCCACCAGCAACCGGAAAATGTCCAGGCGCGTGTCCTGGGCGAGCGCCGCAAGCGCGCCCACCGCGTCCTTGTGTTCCATGATTCCGGTAATATAGAAATATGGAAGCGGAATCAAGGGCGATTGGAGGCGAGGCCGGTTCCTCCGGCAACCGTCGAGACCGCGCGTCACTCGTGTGGATCGCGTGACCCGGCGAGCCGTTCCAGCAGGTAGGCGGGCAGGTTCACGATCCGAACATCGTCCAGTGTCGTCGTGGAGTACGGCGCCAGACTGACCAGGTATCCGGTACGAAGCCCGTGCTGCCTCAGATACCCGGCGACGCCGCGCATGTGCTTTCGGCTCACCGCCAGCGCGGCCTTGCATTCAACCGGGAAGACCGTGTCCCCTCGTTTCACGACGAAGTCGATCTCCGCACCCGAAGGAGTCCGCTTCCAACCGGAGAGATCCGCGTGGGAGCGCATCAGCTCGACGGCGGCTTGGTTCTCGATGACCGCGCCGAGAGGCGTCCGTGCCGCGGCGGACAGGGTATGGACGGCGCTGACGGGCGGCACGGCCGACTCCCGCAGGGCGCGCAGCACGCCTGTGTCGAACAGGTACCGCTTGGGCAGGTAGCCGTGGCTGGCTTGCGGATTCGTCCCTTTCTGGTCCGAGCGCAGGACCAGGTGCCAGCCCTCGAGCCGGGCGAATACGTGGTTGATCCGTTCGTTGACGCGGTTGCCCGGAGCCGGAACGACGGCGGTGTTCTTGGAGACGCCACCGGCGAAGTTGGCCACGCTGCGCAGACAGGCCATGGCGATGTCGATGCTATCCTCACCGAAGATGCGGATGAAGTCCTGTTCGTAGTCGGCGATGATCTGCCTCAGGACCAACCCGTGGTCACCGTCCGAAGCGTACGCCTGCACGACAGCGGGCAGCCCGCCCACGGCAAGAAAGTCATCGAACAGGGCGAGGAGTTGCGCGTGCCGTTGATCGCTTATGCGGGTTTGGGTGCTAAGGACGAACTCGGCCAAGTGCTGCCGGCCCACGGCCGCCAGGAACTCCGAGAACGAGAAGGGGCCCAGGACAAAACGGCGGACGCGGCCCACGGGATAGCGGGTCGCGGGGCGGAACAGACGTGTGAGGGTGGAGCCCGACAGGATGACCGTGGCCTTCGGCCACTCCTCCTTCATGAAGCGCACGAACTCGCCGAGTTTGCGGCTCTCCTGCGCCTCGTCGACGAACAGAATCCGATCCGCATCGCCCCGGAAATCGAAGCGATCGCGTAGCACGTCTTCGTACTCGGCAAAATCACGGCAGTCATCGAAAGCCGACCGGACCAGTGAGTCCCGCTCCAGGTTCACGTGTACGGCGCGCTTGGGGGATTGCCGCAGGACCCGTTCCGCCAGCGTGGTCTTCCCCACCTGACGGGCACCTTCCAGGAGCAGTACCGGCTTGAAGGGCGTGGCGTCGGCGATGTACCGTGCAATTTCTCGTTCTCCGTGCCGGGCTATGTACAAAATTGCCATATTATGATGTCGATTGCGATAGATAATATATCTATTCTATATCACCGCGCTCGCTCCGGCAAGGCTTCGCCACGAGCACACTAGTGTCGCGTCCCGCAATAAGAGGCATATGTTGCTGGTCTTTTTCGCCGTCGGCTGCGTTGCTCTTCCTCGCGTAGTGCGCGCCACTGCTCGTCATCGCGCCTTGCCGACGACGAAAAATCCTGCACATCTTATCCCTCTTATTTGCGGGACGCGACACTAGCGCCACCGGACGATGTCACGTAGACTGACCGCTTCCGTCGGTAACACATCCGGGCACACGTGCCGACACGGAGTAACGAAAGGGAATTATCCCTCTAACTAGCCATTTCGCTTGACCCATCCGACAATATAGACCATAATACTATCCATGAGCAAGAGACATGGCCCTGGCAGATCAGAGCGAGTTGGCATCAGCCTCGTCGAGTTGTTCCGCATGTTCCCGGACGACGAGACGGCGGAAAAGTGGTTCGAGAAGGAACGCTGGCCCGACGGAATCACCTGCACGGACTGCGGCTCGGATCGCTACTCCGTCGTCAAGAATCGGCGGCCCATGCCGTACCGTTGCAAGGACTGCCGCCACCACTTCAGCGTCCGCAAGGGCACCGTCATGCAGTCATCGAAGCTCGGGCATCAGACCTGGGCCATCGCCATCTACATGGTCGCCACGAGCCTCAAGGGCGTCTCCAGCATGAGGCTGCACCGGGACCTACGGGTCAAGCAGCACACCGCTTGGCACTTGGCGCAGCGCATTCGGGAGGGCTTCGTGTCCGGAGAGGCGAAGTTGGATGGCGAGGTAGAGATCGACGAGACCTACATCGGAGGGAAGGAGAAGAACAAGCACTCCGACAAGAAGATGAAGGCTGGCCGCGGCACTGTGGGCAAGGTTCCGGTGGTGGGGGCGAGGCAGCGGGACGGGGAGATCAAGGCCACTCCCATCGAGGGCACCGATGCTGAGCGTTTGACGGAGTTCGTCTCGCAGGCCGTAGCCCCCGAATCGACGGTTTACACCGACGAGCATCAGGGGTATAGGAATCTCTATGTGGACTTCTCCCACGAGACGGTCAACCACTCCGCCAAGGAGTACGTCCGGGACCAAGCCCACACCAACGGCATCGAGAGCTTTTGGGCGCTCCTGAAGCGCGGGTATCATGGGACGTACCATAAGATGAGCATCAAGCATCTACCGCGATACGTGAATGAGTTTGCAGGCCGCCACAACCTCCGCGGCGAGGACACCGTCAACCAGATGAGCGCCATCGCGCGGGGGATTGTGGGCAAACGACTGCGGTACAGGGACTTGGTATCGTCGGTGCCGCGTCAGCCGGAGGGTTTGTCCGATGTCTTTTGAGGCACCCCAAAGAACTCTCGATAGTCCTCCCGAGCAAGTGCAGAATGCCAACGATCAACCTCTTGAGCACAGTGGATTTCCATTTTTTCTGTCTCCCGAAGGAAGGAATCCATCTGAACCCGTAACAGCGCAAGCGCTCGCGGAAGCAGCGATGCATTGGGTTGGGACATCTCTTGCTCTGAAGCGCGCGGAAACCGCAGAACAAGAGGCCAGAGAAATTCTCCATCAACTTCACGATCAGTTTTTAACCGAACGCGTAGATCGAAGGTTACCACCTTCCCTTCAACGCGTGGTTCGTCAAAACTCAGATCCACGTTGACCATCACGTCTCCTTTCCTGGGTTGAGAGGAGATAGAAAGGGGCGGCCGGCTGGACCTCGGCCGCCCCACCTTTTTGACGCTGCACCGTAGCAGCTACCTTCCAGCGCCGAAAGCACCAATGGCCGTCGGATGATGGAATACCCCGCCGACCTCCGCGTGCCCTGGGCCGTAGAATCTTCCGATGATGTTGTTGACGGAACTGACGTCCTGTCTGAACGATCCGTCGTTGTTCACGGGCACGCCGTTCCATCTCATCTCGGGCACCACGTGCCTCTGGACTGTGTCCAGGTTGTAGATGTCGGTGAAGGCCGCGTCCAGGGCGTTTCGCCCGAGGTCGTAGGTGATTCGTGCGTCGCCCTGCAGGGCGTCCCCGCCGCCCGCGAGGTTGGTCCCGCCAAGCATGAGGCCGACCCAGGTCGCGCTTCCCGTGGGGTGCGATCCGGTGTCGTTGCCGGCAGAGCTGGCCACGGCAAAGTGAATGGGACCCTCCAGTCCCGTGCCGGTTCCCCGGGCATAGCCGATGTCGAAGGTGTTGTAGTTCATCCAACCGCCGTAGCTGGATTGGGCAAAGCGGATACCGCCGAGTTCGTAGCTCTCTCGGGCTTGCGCGAGTTTCACGCCATGCTTCTCTCCAACAGCGGAGTAGGTGATGCCTTGCAGGCTTCCCACGGAGATATCCCATTCGACGCCTATTCCGGTAAAGGGCTCGTAGGAGCTACAAGCGTTCTGGCCGCAGATAGTTTCGGCCTGGAGGTCCTGACCTTGATAGGAGACGGGAATGTCGCTCACGATGAGGGAGTCGGCCCCGGTGTAGACCGCGAGATAGGATGGGAGTATCTCCGCGTGAGTGAACGACGGGGGCTGTGTGCCCGTCACGGATTGCGCTGTGCGGGGGTCGATAGTTGGGACACGTGGCCCACTATCACCTCCTCCCCCTCCGCACGCCGCAAGAAACAACAGCACGACACAGAGCGCCCAGATGGAACGCATCATGGATTCCTCCTTGGTTGAAGTGCCGCGACCTGGCGGGATTGCCGGGCCATTGCAACAACCACAACGGAGTTGTGACGGTTCCGCGTATTCACCAGGGAACAGGGAGCTACCCTGTGCCCATACGAGGGTTCTTGTATTTCACGGATGACCCGACATACGGGTTCCGCGTGGTTGTTGCGATGGTGACGCTACGACAGCGCCGGGAAGGGTGTCAAGGACGAAGGTCGCTTGACGGTATTGTTGGTTCGGTTGTAGGTTGAATCAGGAGGTGAGATGATGACCGACGAAGCCCGCGACGCCGCCGTAGGAAGCCTAATCCAGGACTACGATGACGTGTGCAGGAAGATTGCTTGCCTGAAGCGAAAAACTTACAAGGATGGTCAGGGGATGAGCAAAATCGCAGCGGACCTGATTAACATTCCGGATAGGATGGAACCTCCGTCGTTGGATTTTCCCTCAATCGTCGCGACCATCGAAGACCTTAAAACCACACAACGAGAGAAAGAGCGCATCGAACACTCGCTTCGCCAGGCGAACCTTGATCGGTTCATCCAAAAGTAGAGGCAGCAGCATGGCTATGGCCAAGAAGGAGGAACAGGACACTTCAAAGCCCCGCCGCGGCCGTCCACCCATTCGCATCGTTCAGATAGACGCGACGGCCTCCGAGATCGCCCAGTCCATCTTCAGGGCGGCCAAGCCGCCGGACCCCTCGCTCCGAAAGTACCGGAAACCCAAGAAGTCCTAGCGGCTCGGCTAGTTAGAGGGATAATTCCCTAACGAAACACGGTCCGAACCATTCAAGGGAGGAACGCGATGTTGCGACTCACGGCAGGATGCCTGCTCGCTCTGCTCTGGCTGTATCTTGCAGGCGCCGTGCCCGCCATGGGCGCCGATGAGGCGAAGGGGCAGCGCTCGGAAGCGGAGATCGGGAAGATCATCCGCGAATACCTCCTCAACAACCCGGAAGTGATCTTCGAAGCGGTAGAGCGCCACCGGGAGAAGCAACGGCAATTGCAGGCCCGGCGCGATCAGGCTCTCCTCCAGCAGCACCGGCAGGCGCTCCTGGCGGACCCGGACTCGTTCGTGGGCGGCAACCCGGACGGCGACGTGACCCTGGTGGAGTTTTTCGACTACCGCTGCGGCTACTGCAAGCGTTTCGCTCCCACCCTGGCGAAGATCACGAAGGACGATCCCAAGATCCGCGTGGTGTACAAGGAGTTCCCGGTCCTGGGCCCGGATTCGATAAAGGGCGCCCAGGCGGCGCTGGCGGCGCGCAACCAGGGACGCTACCTCGAGTTCCACGAGGCCCTGATGCGCGTCGGCGGCGCGCTGAACGAAGAGACCCTGATGAAGGTCGCGCGTTCCGTGGGCCTGGACACCGAACGGCTCAGGAAGGACATGGCGAACCCCAAGATCCAGGACATCATCGGCAAGACCCGCAGGCTCGCCCAGGCCTTGAGCATCAACGGGACTCCCGCGGTGATCGTCGGCAACCGGATCGCCCGGGGCGCCGTGCCCCTCGCGGAGTTGACCCGGATGATCGCCCGAGCCAGGGCCGAGGGCTCCTGACCCGCGGCCGTTTCGTCAACGACGCTTCGAGGCGCCCCGCCTCATGTCCGACTCCACCGTCACCGAGACACTCGCAAGGATCCGCGTCGTCCTGGTGCGTCCCAAGGGGTCGGGCAACATCGGCTCGGTGGCCCGGGCCATGAAGAACACCGGGTTGCGGGAATTGGCGCTGGTGGGCGGGGGCCGCACCGAGAGCCTGTCGGCCCGCTCCATGGCCGTGCACGCCCGCGACGTCCTCGACGGCGCGCGCCGCTTCGAGACCATACGCGAAGCCGTGGCGGACTGCGGCCTGGTGGTGGGCACCACCTGCCGCAAGGGACTCTACCGCGACCACGTCGAGCTGCCGCGCGCGATGGCCCGGGACATGGTCGCGGCCGTGGCCGGCGCGGACGCCCCGCCCGCCGCCCTCCTCTTCGGCCCCGAGGACCACGGCCTCAGCAACGCCGACCTCAAGCATTGCCAGCGCCTCGTCACCATCCCGAGCCACCCGGAGCAGCCCTCCCTCAACCTGGCACAGGCCGTCATGGTGTGCCTCTACGAGATCTACGTGGCGGCCACCCTGGGCGCTCCGCGCGAAGAGCGCCTCAAGCGCGCGCCCGCGGAAGCCGTCGAAGCGCTGTTCGACCGCATGAAGGACACCCTGCTCAAGGTCGGCTTCCTCGACCCGCAGAACCCCGAGCACATCCTGCTCGCCCTGCGCCGCGTCCTGGGGCGCGCCGGCCTCGAAGAGCGCGACGTGAAGATCCTGAGCGGACTGTTCCGCCAGATCGAATGGTACACCCAGGGCGGGTGGGAGGTGGCGCAGGAGAAGCGGCGGCAGGGGGTCAAGCTGCGATAGCAGGCTGTCGAAACACGGTTGGCGCCGACCCGTACCAACCGGACTATCCCTACGGACTGTCAGCGCCTTCACGGGGAAGCAACCGCGCCGGCGGTTACACAAACCGGGAGTCTCCCGGAACAGTCCAGCGTCTGGTCTCGGAACGCCTTGAGTTTGTCAGAGACTCCGTTCCGTCCTGATCTCTTCCAGCTCCTCCAGGGTGCGCGGCCAGTCCTTCTTCATGAGGCGTGACAACGAGCGGTCGGCCAGGAGCCGCCCGCCGGTCTGGCAGCGGGCGCAATAGTTGCACTCGTTGGCCGCGTAACGGATGCGCTGCACCCGCGCGCCGCACACCGGACACGGCTCGCGGTAGCGGCCGTGCACGGCCATGCCCGGACGGAACGCCGTGACCTTCTCGGGGAAGCCGTCGCCGGTCTCCTCCCGGAGTCTCCGGCACCACTCCCGGAGCACCTCCCGCACAGCGGCGTACAGGATCTGGATCTCGCCCTCGTCGAGATGGCGCGTCTGCTTCATGGGCGAGAGGCGGGCATGGTGCAAAATCTCGTCGGAGTAGGCGTTGCCGATGCCGCTGAACAGACGCGGGTCGGTGAGGGAACGCTTGAGGGTATGGTTCTCCCTCTGGAGGGCGTTCCGGAATGCCTCAAGGTCGCGCTCCAGCACCTCGATGCCGCCGGGGTCGTGCCGTGCCAGGTCGGCGGCGCCGCGCACGAAGTGGAGCGACGCGCGCTTCATGGAGGAGGCCTCGGTGAGGACGAGAGTGCCCGAGGAGAGATCGAAGGCCGCCAGCCCCAACTTGCCCGGAACGCGGGCTCCGCGCGGGCGCCAGCGGAACCGCCCGGCGATCATCAGGTGGAAGACCAGGAAGAGGTCTCCCTCCAACGCGAAGACGATGCGCTTGCCCAGCCGCCGGAGACCCAGCACCTTGCGGTTCTCCGCTTCGTGGATGGGCGGGTCCACGGACCGCAGCAGGAACGGGCTCGCAAGCCGGACGTTCTCCAGGGTCTCGCCCACGACCCGGGTGTTCAGCGCATGGATGTAGAGTTCGACGTCCGGCAACTCGGGCATGCGGCCACCCCATGCCGCTTGGATTCCTGCTTCCGCGGGAATCACCCATGTCGGCTTGCAGCCGACACAAGAGGGGGATGAAAATGCGGCATCGGCACGCCCCCCGAACCGTCATTCCCGCCTTCGCGGGTATGACGGTCCGGGCTGTAGCGAGCTTCTGTAAGAGTCCTCCCCCTACGGCAGCCCCAGCACTCGCTTGGCGGTGACGTTGCGCTGGATCTCGCTGGTGCCGGCGTAGATGGACATGCGCCGCACCTCGCGCCACAGCACCGACACCTCCACCGGACCCTCCGGGGTGTCCAGCGGGCCGGCGTCGGCGGCGTGCGCGCCGGCCGCGTCGAGCAACAGGTCGGCGATGCGCTGCACGATGTCGGTGGAGACGATCTTGATGAAGGACGAGTCCGCGCCGATCTCCCGGCCCGCGCGCGCGATCTGGACCGCGTGGGCGAACACCGCCGACTGCGCCAGCACGTCCAGTTCCGCCTGGGTCAGCCGGTCCTGGAACACCGGGTCGTCGAAGACGCCGGTGGCGCGCGCCACCTTGCGCACCCGCTCCAGCATGTCCAGGGCCAGTTGCGGGTTGGCGTTGCCCAGCCGTTCCCCGTCCAGCAGCGCCTTGGCCACGCGCCATCCGTCGTTCAGCTCCCCCACCACGTTGGCGAGGGGCACGCGCACGTTGTCGAAGAACTCCTCCGCGAACTCCTCGTCGTCCGCCAGCGTCTTGATGGGACGGATGGTGATCCCCGGGGTCCTCAAGTCGATGAGCACCATGGAGATGCCCAACTGCTTGCGCGGCGCGTCCGGGTCGGTGCGGATCAGCGCGTACATCCAGTCGGCGTAGTGGCCGCCGGTGGTCCAGATCTTGTGGCCGTTGATCACCAGGTGGTCGCCGTCGATCTCGCCGCGGGTACGCAGGCTCGCCAGATCAGAACCCGAACCGGGCTCCGAATACCCTTGCGCCCACAGCACCTCGCCCGAGAGCAT
Source organism: Candidatus Binatia bacterium (assembly GCA_022824205.1). GTDB lineage: Bacteria > Desulfobacterota > Binatia > UBA9968 > JAJDTQ01 > JAJDTQ01. Next base: position 3,837 of record JAJEAI010000107.1, on the reverse strand, counting down.
CTTGGGCAGGTGCTCCGCCTTCTGCTCCTCGGTGCCGTGGCGGATGAGGATCGGCCCGATGTGCCCCACCGCCTGGCGCGACAAGACCGGCGCCTCGGCGCGCCCGAACTCTTCCTGGAGGATCAACTGCTGGTTGACCGTCGCCTCCATGCCGCCGTACCGCTTGGGCCAGCTCGGCGCGATCCAACCCCGCTCGTAGAGCTTGCGCTGCCACGGCCGGATCATCTCCGGCGGCGGCCGCGTGGACCAGCCCTTGAGCTCCGGCGGCAGGTTCTCTTCGAGCCAACCCCGGACCTCCAGCCGAAACGCCGCGTCCTCCTTCGTGTCCGCGATGAAGCTGATGGTGCTCATGCGGCGGACACTAGCAGATCCGCGTTTAACCTGCGAGGAGAAGGCCCCTGGCGACCAAACACGAATCCGCCATTCCCGCGGAAGCGGGAATCCAGGGGCGGTGGCGGGGCACTACCGCGGCGTTTCCTCACTCCACCCCACCTGGATTCCCGCTTCCGCGGGAATGACGATTCAGGGGTTGTTGCGTCTCTCGAGTGGAGGTTGCCACAGCCTGTTCCGCGGGAATGACGGTCCGGGCGCCCGTGGCGGTGGAGCCGTGAGACCTGATGGTTTGCGGTGGACAAAACTGCCCAAAAAGGAATAAGAAGTAGCTGAACAAGAGGAGCCAGAGGAGGATCTATAGTGAGCGTAAGTGAATCAACCGCAACGAATGCCCTGGAGGAGCTTGCCGAGGAGATTGTCGTATCCGCGGACTCCCACATCATGGAGCCCACGGACCTGTGGGTGAACAACCTGCCGCCAAGTTTCAAGGGCAAGTACCCCGAGTTCCCGCCACGCAACGCCATCGGCGAGAAGCCGGGCGGCTACGACCCCAAGGCGCGGATCGAGGAGATGGCGGTGGACGGCGTGTCCGCCGAGGTGCTGTACCCGACCCTGGGTCTGCGCCTGTTCGCCCTCGAGGACGCGGAGCTCCAGGAAGCCTGCTTCGAACTCGCCAACGACTGGCTCATCGACTACTGCAACGTGCACCCCGACAAGCTCGTGGGCGTGCCGTCGGTCTCGCTCTACAACATCGACAACGCCATCAAGGAGATGGAGCGCTGCAAGAAGGCCGGGCTGGTGGGCGTCCTGATCTGGCAGGTGCCGCCGGACCACCTTCCCTTCACCAGCGACCACTACAACCCGTTCTGGGAAGCCGCACAGGATCTCCAGATGCCAGTCAACCTGCACATCCTGACGGGCTTCAACTACAGCCGCTACGAGCGGCACGGGCTGGACATCTACCGCATGACCGTCAACCAGAAGCTGGCGGACGCCGCCAACACCCTGTTCGACCTGGTCTTCGGCGGCCCCATGTCCAACTACCCGGACCTCAAGTTCGTCTACGTGGAGAACGAGATCTCGTGGGTGCCGTTCTACCTCCACGAGTGGGACAAGTACTTCAAGCGCCACGCCACGCGCGCGCCGCTGCCGCACATGAAGAAGCTCCCGAGCGAGTATTGCAACGAGCAGTTCTACGCCACGTTCTTCAGCGACCCCACGGGCGGCCGCCTGCTGGACTGGTGGGGCAGCGACACCTGCATGTGGTCCAACGACTACCCGCACGCGGCGTCCACCTGGCCGCACTCCCGCCAGGTCATCGCCGACGAACTGGGGCACTTGCCGAGGGACATCTTCCGCAAGGTCGTGCGCGAGAACGTGCTGCGGCTGTATGACCTCAAACTGGGGGGCGTCAACGCCTGAGGGAACGGGACCGAAACCCGCCTTTGGCGGATGGTCACTGACGGAAAGAACACGAAACGTTCGGAAAGGAGATCACCATGGAAGCACTCGCCGAGAAACAAGAAGTCGAGGAAAGGCCCAAGGCCTACCGGTACTCGCTGAAGACCCCCTACATGCAGCAGGGCCGGGTCACGCAGCTTGTGGCCAAGACCGACAACATGTGGATCCACACCAAGATCAATTCCGAGGGCGGCGAGAACGCGGTCCACTGCCACCTGGACGAGGACCATTCGTTCGTCGTGCTCGAAGGACAGATGTCGGTATTCGACGAGAAGGGCAACGAGTTGAAGATCGACAAGTACCAGGGGATCATGATCCCCAAGGGCGCCTACTACCGCTACCTCAACACCGGCGACGGCAACCTCGTGGTGCTGCGCATCGGTTGCGGCATCGACGCCAAGCCGCCGCGGGGCGACGACGCGCGCCTCGGCCCGGACGGCAAGGAGATCCCTTCCGACTCCGAGGAGAACAAGACCCTGCCGCCCATCGAGATGTCCGGCAAGTTCTTCGCGGAATCCGCGGGGTAGTCGCGCAGCGCTCCGGATAACCGGGCGCATCCGACACACGCATCGTATCCGTAAGTCCGGACATCATATTCCTGACGCAGTCTCCCTCCGGCGCTTCGGGGACCGGCCTCTGCCGGGGCCTCGAAGCGCCGGTGCCTTTCTGCCCACGAGCTCCTGCCGAACGCTCCTCTCACACCATGCTGCACCACACCGGCCAGATCCTCTACAACATCCTGCTGCCGCTGCTGCTCATGGTGGGCTTCGGGACGCTGCTCCAGCGCTACCAGTCGCTGAGCCTGGAGACCCTGGCCCGCGTCAGCATGTACCTGCTGGTGCCGTCGTTCCTGCTGATCAAGATCTACGACAGCGACATCCCCTGGGGCGAGATCGGTCTCATCGCCCTGGTCTTCCTGATCGTGCTGGGCGTCCTCGGGGTGCTGCTGTTCGCCAGCGGCCGCGCCGTCGGAGCGCCCAACAAGACCGTCGCCGCCGTCATCCTCGGCAGCATCGTGTTCAACGCCGGCAACTTCGGCATCCCGGTGGCGCACCTGCTCTACGTCGAGGGCGGCACGCTCTTCCAAGGCCAGCCGGACACGGAAGCGGGCCTGCACGTGCAGGCGCTGGTGGTGATGCTCAGCAACCTGCTGGTCTGGTTCCTGGGCTACGTGGTGTTGGCGGTGGCCAGGGGCGGCCGCGCCCGGGAGGCCCTGGGCATCCTCAAGCTCCCGATACCCTATGCCCTGGTGACCTCCTTCGTATTGCGTGAGATCCGCCTCCGATCGTTCAACGGCTCGGACTTCCTCCCCGTGTGGGTGTCCTTCCCCCTGCGCTCGCTGTCCGGCGCGCTGGTGCCCATGATGCTCGTGGCCCTGGGCGCGCAGCTCGCCCGGGGCGCCCGCTGGCGCCGCTGGCGGGAGGTCGTGCCCATCGCATTCGTCAAGCTCCTGGCCTTGCCGGCGCTCATCGGCGCCGCGGTCTACGCCTTCGGCCTCTGGCCCTGGCCCGGCGCCCACCTCGTCATCGGCGCCGCCGCCCCCACCGCCGTCAACACCCTCATCCTCACCATCGAGCTCGACGGCGACGCCGAGCTCACCGGCGACGTCGTCTTCTGGACCACGATCTTCTCCGGCGTCACCGTGGCCGGCGTCATCGCCGTGGTGACGGCGCTGGGGGCGGCTTGATGCCGCTCGATGTCTTCGCACGCTTTCTGCCGAGACCCAAGAAACCAAAGCGGGACAAAACGGAAATGCAGCCTACAGTAGCTCCGGCAGAAACGGCTGCCGTTAGGTGAATACCCTACCCGTACTACCCGTACAAACCAACGGACGACAAGCCGAACACAACGCCTCGACTACTCTCGACCAGCAACCGTCTCCGTCAACCGAATATCACTTCCGTCACTGCTGTCCCACAAATTTTAAGCGACCCGGAGGGATATTTGAGGAGGCGGGCTGGGCGGGGGCAGGGGCAGGAGGAGATCGAGGATCGATCGGCGCTCGAAGAGGTTGAGTTGGAGGAGGCGGAGGATCTGATAGAA
>JAJEAI010000059.1 GCA_022824205.1 Candidatus Binatia bacterium | reverse complement strand
GATTCCCGCTTTCGCGGGAATGACGACTCGGGGGGCCGTGCCTTTTCCTGTTCGAGTGGAGTTTTGGTACAGCCTGCATCGAGTTAGAAAACGAACTGTAGAATACGGAAGGAATACGATGTCAGATGTGAAGAAGATCAGACTGGGAGTCGTCGGCGCCAATCCCACGCGCGGTTGGGGGCCACGGGCGCATTTGCCCGCCATCGTGCCGAGCCGGGACGTCGAGCTGACGGCCGTGTGCACGTCGCGCAAGGAAAGCGCCGAGGAATCGGCCGCCAAGTTCAACGCGAAGATGGCGTTCCACGACTATCGCGAGATGCTCGCGTGTCCGGACGTCGACGCGGTGGCGGTGCTCTTGCGGGTACCGGTCCACTACGAAGTGACCATGGACGCCCTCAACGCGGGCAAGCACGTTTTCACGGAGTGGCCTCTGGGAAGGACGCGCGCGGAGGCGGTGGAGATGCGCGACCTGGCCGAGGCCAAGGGCGTCAAGCACATGGTGGGCCTGCAAGCCCGGGCCAACCCCGCCATCGTTCATGCCCGGGAGCTGGTGTCGGACGGCTACGTGGGCGAGGTCATGGCCTGCCACGTGAGCGTGGCCCGCGGCGGCGTCCTGCAGCGCCCGTCGGACCGGACGTGGCAGAAGGACAACGAATTGGGCGCCACCACTCTGACCATCGCCTGCGGCCACACCATCGACGCGCTCCGCTACGTGGCGGGCGACTTCAGCATGGTGTCGGGACTGGCCACCACCCAGGCGCGCCAGTGGTACGAGACCGACACCCAGCGGTACGTGGACGTCACCGGCCCGGACAACGTGCTCGTGAGCGGCCGGCTGGCCAACGGCGCCGTCGCCTCGGTGCACGTGTGCGCCATCCCCTTCGGCAACCTGGGGTATCGAATGGAGATCTACGGACGGGAAGGCACCCTGGTGGCCTCGTCGGACAACACGCCGCAACTCAAGGTCGTGCGCCTTCAGGGTGTCAGGGCCGGTGACTCAGGTCTTCAGGATCTGGAGGTGCCGTCCGACCGCGTGCACGCCCCGGCCGACACGCCCGACGGAGAGCCCAGGAACGTCGGCGAAATGTACATCCGGTTCGCTCGCGCCATCCGCAACGGCGGCGAGTGCGATCCCGATTTCAACACCGCGGTGGAGACGCACCGGCTGATCGACGCCATCGCGGAGGCGTCGGAAGAAGGGCGGGCGGTGACGCTATAAGGCCTCCCCGTCGGGTCCGGCGCAGAATCACCAACAGCGACCACGACCGCCGATAGTCGCGGTTTGGGTTTCTAAGGGATGGTAGCGCCAAAAGGAAGGCGGCCAATCGGACGCCTTCCTTTCGTTAGAGCATCAGGGTGTAGTGTCGGCTGGATCGAGTGTACCGAAAACCCCCATAAAACTTGCCGCTCCGTCGTCGTACGTCAGGTGGCCGCCGAATGTTCCGAAGACGCCATCCGGATAAGGGTTCGCGCTTCCGGCACGTGGGTTGCCGACAAATTGACCACCCCACTTGCCACTACCCCCTGTCACTTCGTCGTCGTTGCCTACGTACGTAACGTTTCCAGTGAAAAAACCGCTGTTCGATGAACCAATCATCGCGGGCTCAAAGCGCAGTTCTTCTTCCTGATCACCCTCGTCCCCCTCGGGGTCTAGAGAGTTGTGCGTTACGTTCAATCCTCCACCGATAGTGCCAAGTTCCGATGCATCGCCAAATCTAGCTGTTAAAGTCACTATAGCTTCTATCTCTGCAACCGCTGCTCGGGATCCACGCCTGAAATGTCCTACGGCGGTAGCATCGGCGGTGTACACTGCCGTGCCAGTGAGTGCCGCGAGGTTCGTTTGCGTAAACGGATCGTTGACATCGACGAATGCGCCGACGATAGGGATGGGGTCAGTGTTGGCTGGATAATACAGCCAGTAACCGAAGGCCACGTGGTCGGCGTCATCTGTCCAACGCGCCACAGCGAGATGGAGGGTTCCTTCCGCGTCTGCTTTATGAAGCGTCAAGCCAGCGCCTTCAGTACCAGACCACCGGCCCCTTACTTCGGCTGTGTTGCTGTCGATGCTCCATTGCGCCCCTTCCATGTTGGTTACCACAAACCGGTCACTTCCGTCGTCGTTTTCGCTCGTGACAACGGAAACACTATCGAGGGTTTCGCCGTTTCCATTGGATGACTGTGTAACACTGCCGGGCCGTGGCGAGTTCGTCGCAGCACGCGCCATTATGGCAGCGGACATGCTCTCGTCTTCAAGCGGTCGCGTGAATTCGTCGAGAATGCTTTGTTGCATGGGTGGTGGTGGCGGCGCTGAAGGTCCTTCTGTCTGTCCCCCTCCACCTCCTCCTGAGCAACCGGTCAACACCCATGCGCATAGCAGTACGGACAATGAAAGGTTAATTGACATCAGGTAATCCTCCTCGCTGTGCCGTCCCGTAAGAAACGAGACGGCGACTATATCGAGAACGAATCGTCATAGTCAAGCAAAGTTGTTAGCGTAAAGCGATAAAATCTTGAGCCGTCGTTCCTCGACAAACAGCCGCTCCAGGAGGTTGGTGGTACGGATGGCACGGCGATGGGTGATGGGCATGCGCAAGTGCGCGATGCAGGCCTCGAAGTCATCCACGAAGCAGGCGGTGGTGGTGGGCAGTTGGGTCTGGTAGTCGGTGACCACCCCCGCGGCGAGTTCGCGTGCGATGGCGCGGGAAGGGGCTTGGTAGGCGGCGGTGACCCGGGCCTTGAACTCCGGCCACATATCTTCGGGCGTCTTGGCGACCAGGTTCCTCAAGCGGTGTCCGAGGCAGCGCTGACGCGCCGATCGCGGGAAGCAGGTCTCGATGGCCTTGATGATGCCCGGCGCGCCGTCCGAGACCACCAGCAGGGGATCGCCGAGGCCGCGTTGAAACGGGCCTCGACGTCGCGCCGGTCGATAGCGTCGAGGGGCCGGGCGAGCCAGTCGCCGAAGTACACACGAAGGTTCTGGCGGTAGATGCCGACGGTCCGGGGCTTGCGCCTGGGGTTGGCGTCCATGTAGTTCTCGAAGGCTTGGGCGAGGGTGGGAATGCGGTGCGTTCTTCTGCCGGGTCTCAGCCCCCAGCGACCTTGCCGAGCGTCTCTTGAGCCATGCGCCTTGCCTGATCCGGGGTGATGCGTCCGAAGCGTCCGAGGGTGACACGCTTGTTAGGGGCCTTTCGACCTCTGGAGCCGTGCGGTAGTTGTTTTGGCGCCGGAGGGCTGGACCCTCACGACGAAGCCCGTGAGCCGCTCGTCCCATGCAATGAAGGGGCGGGTGGCGGGCGCCAAGGCCTCGACGGGCCGCTTGGTTAGAGTCGTCTTGACCCTGGAGGCGCGTTTTGCGGTTGGGGTATATTGGTCTCGGCATCAGGCGCGTCGTACGGAGGCCGGTAGAGAAGGAAATTGCCGCGCACGTTCCGGCCCGATGAGGTCGACGACCCTGGTCAAGTGATGCGGCAACACTCGCATACGGCCGACGTGCAACGCGTTGAGTAGGGCTTCGATGAGCGTGTCCTGCGTCAAGCTGGCTTGGACATTCTGGTGAAAAAGTAGATCGACGGTACTGGCGGTGGGCAGTTCGGAGAAGCGCTGGCTGCAGATACGGTTCGCCTTTCGCTCGTCGATGAGAGCGATAGCGTTGTGCCTCAGTGCATAAGCGATGGTCGCGGCTTCGCCGTCGCCCAAGGTTTGGACGGCGGTGCCGGAAACGAGGTCCATGTAAATTCCCGTTGCCTGCTGGTCCAGCCCCACGATGGTGACGCGACCCGAATCGGCCAAGGCATCGAGTGCGAGTGAGTTGGTGCGGCCTTTGTTTCGACCGTAGTCAAGCTCCGTACCGACCTGCGAAACAACTAGCACCCGGTTCGGCAGCGCGTCCAGGATGGATTCGGCGTGGCCGGTCGCAATCACGTTGATGACCACGCTCGTATCCGCTACAACCGGTAGGTCAAACCCGTCCAAGCAGCTTTGGCTCCCCATCCACTTCAACTCCTTCCGCCTCAACGTCGTCCAGGATCTCGCGCAACTCCACGTGGTCGAGATTCAACAGATGCGCGAGTTGTCCTTCGCTCAGCAGTTCCTGCCGCCAAGCCTCGGCCGCCAAGAGGCTGAGGCGTAGCGTGGTAGGACGTTCCGCCTCCATATCATCCATGACCACGGCGGCGTGCTCGCCGAGCACTTGTCGCGCTTGGTCGTCGGTGATCCCGCCGTTTGCCATGAACCAGTCCCAGGCACCGGTCGGGGTTAGGTCGAGTTCTTCAAGTCTGCGAACCATGGCTTCGCGGGACACTCCGAAGGCGTGCGCCAGGAGGATCACGTGCCGGCGTGTCAGACGGGACGACCCTTGGGTGAGTTCACCGAACTTTTTCATGACGGCCCGGCCCGGCGCCAGAAACTCGCGGGCGAAGGCGTTGGCGTAGCGCTCCGCCCGCGACTGCGACCGGCTGTCGCGATAAAGGACTTCGGGAGATTGGCGACTCGCGACGAAATGTCCAAGCTCGTGTGCAGCGCTCATGGTCCGGCGCTGGCGCGGATGGGCGGCGTTGAGCAGGATGCAGGCGCCAATCTGTTCATCGTAGGCGAACAGTCCCGAGACCCGGGAGTCCAGACGGCGAGCGTATACGCGGATGCCGAGGTCGAGCTCGAGCAAACTCGTAATGTCGCGCACAGGTGCGGAGCCGAGGCCGAGCCGTTGGCGCAATTCGGTTGCATCACTTGTGGCCTGCACGTGCACGTCTCCCGGCATGAGCGGTCGTGGTGGCGGGTAGTTCCGTGGGTGAACGATCCCGAGCAGGTTCTCGAGCTCCACCTCGGCCCGGACCAGGTCCGCCAGGATCTTGGCGGCGTCTGTCGACGCGTCGTCATCGCGGGAGGGGAGTTGGCGAAACCGGGGCACGAGATCGACGTATATGGACTCGGTCTTCAGAAGCGCGTTGACTGACGTGCCGTAGAGCCGTGCCAACGGCTGGATCTCTTCCATGCGAACCGCACGTTCGCCCTTCTCCATGGCTACTACGGTAGTGCGCGCGACGGCAATCGCGGTCGCGGCCTGCGCTTGAGTGACCCCCGCGGACTCGCGTGCAATCCTCAAGCGCCGACCGACGTCTGCGGCGTCCAGATGGTGCCGTGACATGGCGACCTCTCCTTTCCGATCCATTGAGCGACGAACGAACTTGGACCGAGGGCACCGACAAATCCGTGCCACTCTTCTGCATGCTTGAGCAAGAGCCGTTGAAGTTTGTCCCGCGTCGTGCTCGGTGAAAGTCCAAGAGATCCGCTAAGGTCGGAAACCGGCCGATCCAACACCCCGTATCCAACCGGGAGTGCAAAATGCCTGCCAAACTTCTATGTGGGCCGTCACTCATCAGCTTCTCCCCTGTGTCAGGCATGGCTAATATGCTTACCTGACTATGTCAACCAAAAAACCTGATGAGGCTATTGACCGATCTCGAGAGGTGAGTGAACAGGCCGTCTGTCCGCCCCGTGGATACAGGGCGGCCGATGGGCGACCGGCAGGGCTCCAGCGACTGCGCCGATCACTTCAGTCGTACCTACGACCGTCGTTGGAGCCGCGCAGGTTTGACGTAGCAGCAGTCGTCTCTTCGATGTCCAGGGAATGGCGACCGACGCGGAGAGTTTGAACCGTTTCCTACGCGCGCCGCTGTGCCGAGGCGCGGGCGAGGTCTTCGAGCATGGGGACGGTGGTTTCCCAGTCGATGCAGGCGTCGGTAACGCTCTGGCCGTAGGTGAGCGGGGTGTCGGGCTCGATGTCCTGGCGGCCGGCGACGAGGTGGCTTTCCATCATGACGCCGCAGATGTTGTCGGAGCCCGCGGCGACTTGGGCGCACACGTCGGCGCATACCTCCGGCTGGCGCCGGTAGTCCTTCTGGCTGTTGCCGTGGCTGCAGTCCACGAGGAGGCGATGCGGCAGATCGGCGGCGCGCAGGGTGTCCGCGGTTTCGTCAACCACGCTCCTGTCGTAGTTCGGTCCGGCATTCGAGCCGCGCAGGATGACGTGACAGCTCGCGTTCCCGGACGTAGAGATGATCGCGGCGGTTCCCTGATCGGTGACGCCGAGGAAATGATGCGGGTGGCGGGCGGCGCGCACGCCGTCGATGGCGATCTGGATCGAGCCGCCGGTGCCGTTCTTGAAACCGACCGGCATCGACAGGCCAGAGGCCAGTTCGCGGTGGACCTGGCTTTCCGCGGTTCGCGCGCCGATGGCGCCCCATGAGACGAGGTCGGCGGTGAATTGCGGGGTGATCGTGTCGAGGAACTCGGAACCCGCCGGCACTCCCATGTTCGCGAGCTCCAGCAAGAGCCCCCGGGAAATTCGTAAGCCCTTGTTTATATTGAACTTGCCGTCGAGGTTGGGGTCGTTGATCAGTCCTTTCCAGCCGACGGTGGTGCGCGGCTTCTCGAAGTAGACCCGCATGATGATGTAGAGGTCGTCGGCGAGGCGGCGGGCTTCCTGTTTGAGACGGCCAGCGTATTCGAGGGCCGCGTCCGTATCGTGAATCGAGCACGGACCGGCGATTACCAGTAGCCGTCGATCCCGTCCGTTGAGGATTTCGTCGATATCGTGCCGGGCCTTGGTCACCGTGGCCGTGGCTTGGTCGGTAATCGGCAACTCCTCGTTGACCAGGATCATTGGCGGCACCAGTGGGCGCAGGGTTTCGACTCTGAGGTCTTCGGTCGTCCGTTCCATGGCGTTAAGTGGTGTATCTAACACAGTATTTCAGGATAGGCGAATACGTGGCGTTGGTGTCCGTTTCCGCCGGTGCCGGCGGCAGGACGATGCCGACGCGCGATTGCGCCGAATCGGATATAATGGTCCCCGAAGATCGGAGTCCTTCCTGATGTACCGGGCGGATACCATCGCGGCCGTGGCGACGCCCCCTGGCGAAGGGGGAGTGGCCGTGGTCCGCTTGAGCGGACCGGATGCCAAGCGCATCGGACGGGAAATCCTTGTGCGGAAGGATGCTGACTGGGAATCGCACCGCCTGTATCACGGGAGGGTGCGGGACCCCGGCAGCGGCGCCGTGGTGGACGAGGTGATGTTCGCCTTCCTGCGGGAGCCCCGGAGCTATACCGGCGAGGACACCGTGGAGATCCATTGCCACGGGGGTCCGTACGTGGTGCGACAGGTGCTCGGCCTGGCGCTCGCGCGTGGCGGGCGGCACGCGGAGCCTGGAGAGTTCACCAAGAGAGCATATTTGAACGGACGGGTGGATTTGGCGCAGGCCGAGGCGGTGCTGGATCTGATCCGGTCACGCACCGACAAGGCGGCCGGGATCGCCCTTGGTCAGATGGAGGGCGGCCTTTCGCAGGAGGTTCAAGATCTTCGCGAACAACTGGTGGATACGCTCGTACAGGTGGAGGCGGCCATCGACTTCCCGGAGGAAGAGATCGAGCTGTTGCAGCGTGATGCGTTAGGCGCGAAGGTCGCGGAGGTGGTGGAAAGGGTTTCCACTCTCGCCGACAGCTACGAATGGGGTCGGTTGATCCGCGAGGGAGTACGCGTGTGCATCGTGGGCCGGCCGAACGTCGGCAAGTCGAGCCTGTTGAACGCGCTGTTGGGGGTCGACCGGGCCATCGTCACGTCCACGCCGGGGACCACCCGCGACTTCATCGAAGAGACCGTGAACCTCAAGGGCTTACCCGTGGTGCTGTGGGATACGGCGGGAATTCGGGACGAGACCGAGGGCGTGGAGCAGATAGGCATCGATGTGACGCTGAAGAGGCTCGCCGAGAGCCAGGGCTGCATGCTGGTGCTCGACGGCTCGGCACCGCTCGCAACCGGAGACATGGACGTGATGGAGCGGGTGCGCGGAATGGCGGGACTCGTGGTCTTCAACAAGTCCGACCTGGAACAGCGCATCGACCGTTCGACCGTGTCGGGCCGGTTGCCCGACTTGCGGCAGGTGGGGGTGTCGGCCTTGACGGGAGAGGGGTTGGATGCCTTGAAGGGCTCCTTGCGGGACTGCTTCCTGGACTCGGCGGAGGAGCCGGAGATCGTCGTGACCAATGTGCGTCACAAGGCGGCCCTCGACCGTGCCAGGGCGGCTCTTGTGGAAGTACATCGCGCCATCGAACAGGGACTTCCGCCCGACATCGTGGCGGTAGACCTGCAGGAGGCCCGGGACAGCCTCGAGGAGATCATTGGTACCGTGACCAACGAGGACATCCTCGACCGCATCTTTTCGCAATTCTGCATCGGCAAGTAGGTGTCAGCGGGCTGGTTCGTGGAAGTCGGACCGGCAATCTGTCACAATTGGGGTTCCAGCCATTCAGCAAAGGATGTTTCACGTGAAACAATCGGACCGGGGAGCCGGCAGAGTCTACGATGTCATCGTGGTGGGCGCCGGGCACGCAGGCATTGAGGCGGCCCTGGCGGCCGCGCGCATGGGTTTCGACACGTTGATGTTGACGCTCAACCTGGACCATATCGGCCAGATGTCCTGCAACCCGGCCATCGGAGGCATCGGAAAGGGCCATTTGGTCAAGGAAATCGATGCGCTTGGCGGCGAAATGGCCCGGGCCATCGACCAGACCGGCATCCAGTTTCGCGTGCTGAACACCAAGAAGGGCCCGGCGGTTCGGGCATCCCGCGCCCAGGCGGACAAGGCGCTCTACCGCCAGAGAATGAAACGGGTCGTGGAGCGCTGTGAGAACCTGACCCTCAAGCAGGCCAGCGTGGAAGGGCTCGCCTGCCGCGGTGGCGAAGTCGTGGGGGTCGAGACCGAGATGGGAGAGGTGTTTGAAGGCAAGAAGACGATACTGACGACCGGTACCTTCCTGCAAGGTCTGATCCACGTCGGCGACCGCAACTATTCGGCGGGTCGAGCCGGGGATTTCGCCGCGCAGGGCCTGAGCAAGTCCTTGAGCGAGCTCGGTTTGCGGTTGGGGCGCCTCAAGACCGGCACTTGTCCCCGTTTGCACGCCGATTCCATTGACTACTCCAAGCTGGATGTTCAGTACGGGGACGAACACCCGGTGCCGTTTTCGTTCGGCACGGAACGGATCGAACAGAAACAGATCCCCTGCCACATTACCTATACCAACCCGACGACTCATGACGTCATCCGGGGGGCCATCCACCGCTCGCCCATGTATTCGGGAGTGATTCAGAGTCGGGGACCGCGCTACTGTCCCTCCATCGAGGACAAGGTCGTACGGTTCGCTGAAAAGCAGCGCCACCAGATCTTCCTGGAACCCGAGGGGTACGAAACGGTCGAGGTCTATCCCAACGGTATCTCCACGAGCCTCCCGCTCGACATCCAGGTGGAGATGGTGCACAGCATCCAAGGCCTTGAAAATGCGGAGATCATGCGGCCGGGTTACGCCATCGAGTACGACTACGTGGAGCCCACGCAACTCAAGCCGAGCCTGGAGACCAAGGCCATCGGGGGATTGTATCTGGCGGGTCAGATCAACGGGACCACCGGATACGAGGAGGCCGCGGGCCAAGGTCTTATGGCGGCCATCAACGCGTGTCTCAGCCTCAGGGGCGAAGACCCGCTCATTCTCTCACGTGACCAGGCGTACATAGGCGTCCTGATCGACGACCTGGTCACCAAGGGGACGGACGGCGAGCCCTACCGGATGTTCACTTCCAGGGCCGAATACCGGCTGCTGCTCCGGGAGGACAACGCAGACCTTCGGCTCAGCGAAGTGGGTTTTCGTATCGGTTTGGCCACTCCGGCGGCCCATGATCGTACGGTCCGGAAGCAGCAACAGATCGCCGAGTGGACTAGGAAGCTGGAAACCATCCGCGTCAATCCGTCGCCCACCGTCCAGGCACAACTGGAGGCCTTGCGGACCGCACCCATTCGCAACATCACGCCGCTGGCCCAACTGCTCCGTCGTCCCGAGCTCACGTTCGTGGATCTTCAGGCCTTCTGCCCCGATGTGACGGAGGTGCCGTCCGATGTGGCCCAGCAGGTGGAAGTATCAATAAAATACAGCGGTTACGTGGATCGGCAGACACAGGGACTGAAGCGGTTCCAGAAGATGGAGAACGTGGCCCTTCCGGAGGATCTCGATTACGGAACCATCGACGGGTTGTCGGGCGAGATCAAGGAAAAGCTCACGCGCGTGCGACCACGCTCCCTGGGCCAGGCCTACAGGATCTCGGGGGTGACCCCGGCCGCCATCTCGGTGCTCTCGCTGTACCTCTACAACTTGAAGGCGGGTTGAGGGAAAGCCTGACGGCACCAGTAGGCTCATGCGAACTGGCTTACCAGTCAGGGAGGGGCATCCTGGTTTTCGGAAGGGCGCGATGACGAGCAGCGGCGGGTATGATGTCTGAAACCAGGTGTTGTGACCGGTGCCTCGCAAAGACCTCTTCAACGACGAGCAACTTCTGATCGAAGGCGCGAGATCCTTCGATCTGGTCTTGTCTCCTCACCAGATCGCGGCCTTTGCGAGCTACCGATCGCTCCTTTCCGTCTGGGGCGCCCGCCTCAACCTCACCGCGATCCGTGAAGCCCCGCTCGTCGTGCGGCTGCATTTCCTGGACTCTCTTTCGGTCGTGCCCCTCTTGAGTCGCGCCGATGCACTCATGGACATCGGCAGCGGAGCGGGTTTCCCTGGAATCCCCATAAAGCTTGTCTCTCCGGAGAAACCGGTCTATCTGGTCGAACCGCGACGAAAACGAGCGAACTTCCTGCGGCACGTCATTCGCGAGCTCGACTTGGCGAATACTCACGTGATCGAGGGTCGTGTCGAGGACTTGCCGACCGCAGGCCTCCCCCCGATGATGGAAACCGTCACCCGCGGGTTCTCCGACATCCCGGGGTTCGTCAAGGCGAGCGGCGAACTCCTCGGTCCGGGCGGTTCAGGCGTTCTCATGCAGGGCCCCAAGGGACCGGTCGTATTGGATGAACTTCGAGGGTGCTTCTCGCATTATGGATTCGCGGAAGGTCGCACGGTGCAGTTCCCCCTCCCTTTCGGAGGCGAGCAACGGACAGTGCTCACTTTCAAGAGGGTTTAGCAGGCAGGTCAGCACCCTTCTACAGGCTCAGGCCAGGCTTCGCGAAACGAACCCGAAGGACGTAACCATGTTTCGCGGGTTCAGGGTTCGGTGTTTCACGTGAAACATGCGTGAGGCTTCCCTTCGAAGCCCTGGCGTGTTACAAGATCGGAATAGCCTCCCTTGCCTCAACTTATTGAATATTAAAGAGTTTTGGGAAAGATAATCGCCATAGCCAGTCAGAAGGGCGGTGTCGGGAAGACCACCACCGCCGTGAATCTCGGCGCGTCCCTGGCGGTCGCCAGCAAACGTACGCTCCTGGTGGACATGGACCCACAAAGCAACAGCACCACGGGTTTCGGGATCGACCGGGACGCTCTCAACAAGAGCATCTACGACGTGATGCTCGAGGACTGTTTTGCCACCGAGGCCCTGTGCGCGACAGAGTTGCCCCTCCTGTTCCTCCTGCCGGCCAACCGTGACCTCGTTAGCGCCGAATTACGGCTGATGGATATGGAGAACCGGGTCGGAAGGCTCCGGGACGCCCTGGAGACGGTCAAGCACCGGTTCGACTATATACTTCTGGATTGCCCGCCCTCCCTGGGTTTGCTCACTCTCAACGCTCTCGTCGCCGCGGATTCGCTGCTGGTACCGCTACAGTGCGAGTACTATGCGCTTGAAGGTCTCAGCGCGATTCTTGATACGATGAAACGTGTGCAGGATGCATACAATCCGGATTTGAAGCTCGAAGGGGTCGTTCTCTGCATGTACGATGCCCGCAGCAACCTGTCCGCGCAGGTGGCGGAGGATGTCCGCGGCCATTTTCCGGAACAAGTGTTTCGAAATGTCATTCCCAGAAACGTCCGCCTGAGCGAAAGCCCCAGCCACGGCAGGCCCGCCCTGCTGTACGACCCCAGGTCCAAGGGGGCACAGGGCTACCTGGGCCTTGCGGCCGAAGTAATGGACCGTCAGAAGGAGTCCACGCATGCAGAAGCCTAGACTGGGAAGGGGCCTCGACGCCCTGTTGCCGAAGAGCACGCCGACGGTGCGGGAGCCCGCACCGGAGCCTTCGCCCATGGCGGTGCATCCCTCTTTGATTGCCCCCAATCCGAATCAACCCCGGCGGGTCTTTGACGAGGCCAGGATCGACGATTTGGCAAGGTCCATCGAGGCCGGCGGGATGCTTCAACCCCTGGTCGTGCGCAGGAGCCCCGGCGGCTACGAGTTGATCGCCGGCGAGCGCCGCCTGCGTGCCGCCCGGCGCCTGGGTCTCTCCGAGGTGCCCGTAATCGTTCATGAAACGCCGGACTCCAACACTCTGCTGCTGGCCTTGATCGAGAACCTTCAACGCGAGGACCTGAATCCCATCGAGGAAGCCGCCGCATTCGCCGAGTTGCAGGAACAGTTCGACTTGACTCAGGAACAGGTCGCCGGGCAGGTCGGCAGAAGCCGTTCCGCGGTGGCGAACTCCCTGCGACTCCTGTCACTCCCCGACGAAATCAAGCAACACGTGGCCCGCGGTGCATTGCCCGCCGGTCAGGCCCGTGCGCTCCTCGCCCTGGAAAACCCCGCCATGCTCGCGGCGGCGGCGCGCGAAGTCATGGCCAAGGACCTGTCCACGCGCGAAACCGAAGCCCTGGTGAAGCGGCTCAAGCGTGAAAGGCGCCCCAAGACCGAGCATCGACCGGATCCCGACCTCACGAACCTGGTCGAAACCCTGCAACGCCGCCTCGGCACCCGTGTCCGGCTCATGCACCGTGCCCGCGACGGCAAGGGCAAGCTGGAGATCGAGTACTATTCGCAGGACGACCTGGGGCGGATCGCGGAGATGATGATGGGGAGTGGTAGGTGAGCCCGGAGCCGACGAAGATGAGGGGAAAGCTGCGTCCTTCGTTATCGCGGTCAACGCCAGAGGTATAGGTACATGCCGCAGACAGCACAACTCGCAACGCTGCAACGTGCCAGCGCGTGCGATGATGCCAACAGCCCCGAGATGAACACAACCATCGTGGACATAGCTATGGACCGGGAGGAGTCCATGGTTACCAAGTCGTCCCATGGAACGGATGCTTTCATGAACAGTGTTCACGCGTCTCAAGGGGAGATGAACAGCTTGGGTCTGCTTACAGGGAGTGAGCTGAACGAGTCCAGCCCCACGGCGGCCGGGCGACAACCGCTGGTGACAGGTATGGTCCGGTCAAGGCGTGAGATTGGCACTGGCTCGGAATGGAAGGTCGAAATGTTCGGCCCGGCCTGCCATCTTCGTGACTATGCTGCGTAGCTCCGAACGGTGAGTTCGATGCTCGCTTTGACAAGGTCATGTTCGGATGTTATAGACCCCTTCCGTGGCAGGCAGTTGAACGAGGCGTGCCTTCCTCCGACTGCACGCGCAGACCCATCAAGCACGGTCCGTTTGGGCCGTGTTTCGTGTAACTAGTGGGATTATCGGCGCTTTTCCTTTGCCCGGGGCTTCGGGCCGCGGTCACGGCGAGACGCCACCGGTCAACGTGGGAAGGGAACGACACGCCGTCTGACGGCATTCGGTTCACGCCATCTCAGAACTCCAGCCAGCCCGGGCCGTGAGCCCGCGCCCGGCGTTTTCAGCAATTCGACGCGTAGCATGATCAGCGTAGACTTATCCTTGGTCGTCCAAATCGTCCTGTTCCTGATCCTGTGGAGCATCCTGCGCCGCGTGCTTTTCGGGCCGGTGGGGCGTCTGATGGCGGAGCGGGAGCGCCGGACGGAGGGCGCGCACGCCGAGGCGCGTGCCTTGTCCGACGAAGGGAAGGCGCTGCAGGAACAGTACGACGCCGCCATCGCCAAGGCGCGGGCGGAAGGGGAAGCGATCAAGGGAGAGATCCGCGAGGAAGCGGCCAGGGCACGCAACGTGATCCTCTCACAGGGGCGTGACGCCGCGACGCAAAAGATCCAGGAAATTCGCGAAGAAGTCCGCAAGGAAATGGACGCGGCGCGCGCGGTCGCTTCAAGCAACGCCGAGGGTCTGGCGCAAGAGATGGCGGAGAAGGTGCTGGGCCGGAAGCTGACATGACCATAGTAACCGAAATGTTCGTGTCCGTAGCGTGGGCCGCGACCGGCGGCGAAGCCCATGTGCCGTCCATTACGGAGCTGTTCTTCCCGCTGATCAACTTCCTGATCTTCGCTTACCTGGTCAAACGCTTCGGTCTTCCGCTCATCCGGGACCATCTCAAGCAGCGCCGCGAGGGCCTGATCGCCGCCGTGGATACGGCCCAGAAGGCCAAGGCCGAGGCCGACGGATACGTTCGGAAGTATCAGGAATTGTTGAAGGTTCTCGACGAAGAGTGCGAGCGGATACGGGAAGGGCTGCGGGCCGAGGGCGAGCGCGAGCGGGCCCGGATCCTGGCTGAAGCCGAGGAGTCGTCCGCCAAGCTGATGGCCGACGCGGACTTTCTGGCCGAGCAGGAGGTCAAGATGGCGCGCCAGCAGATCCGCGCCGAGATGGCCTTCCAGGCCGAGGCGGCCGCGATACGGCTGCTCCGGCAGCACATGGCCGCCGCCGACCAGACTCGCATGGTGCAAGGCTTCTCCGAGCAGATAC
Source organism: Candidatus Binatia bacterium (assembly GCA_022824205.1). Classification (GTDB taxonomy): domain Bacteria; phylum Desulfobacterota; class Binatia; order UBA9968; family JAJDTQ01; genus JAJDTQ01. Next base: position 31,007 of record JAJEAI010000059.1, on the reverse strand, counting down.
AGGAGCTTTGACGCCGAAACGGGAAGCCCGCCGTGCCGCGATCACGCGACCGAACGGAGTCGCGCCGCGGGCAGCCGGGAGGAAGCCAGGTCCATAACCGATGACCCAAGGAAAAATCAGCCGCCGCTATGCCAGGGCGATCTTCGAGCTCGCCGCCGGCCGGGAGGAAGCCGTAGCGGCGGAAATCGACGGATTTCTCCAGGCGTACGAGCACCCCGACCTCAGGCATGTGCTGGGCAACCCTGCCTTCGACGTGGAGCGGCGCAAGGAGATCGTCGCGGAATTGGCGGGACGGATGGGCCTGTCCGAGTTGACCACCCACTTCGTCTCGTTGCTGTTGACGCGGGAACGTCTGGATGGGCTTGCGTCCATCGCGAGCCATTACCACGGCCTGCTGGACGACGCGCGCGGACGCGTCAATGCCAGGGTCCTCGTCTCCCAACCCTTGGCCGACGAGCAGCGCGAGAGCCTTGCGTCCGTGGTGAGCGGCATGACCGGCAAGACCGCCGTCCTCGCCGAGGAAGTGGATCCGTCGATACTCGGCGGCATCATCGTCGAGGTGGGCGGCAAGGTTTATGACGGGAGCGTGCGCACCCAGCTTCACAGCCTCAGGCAGGACATCGAGAGGACCTACTAAACACCAAGCAGTCCAAGGGAGCCAGCCATGGAAATCGGCACCGCCGAGATTACCAGCATCATCAAGAAACAGATCGAAGACTACGACAAGGCCGTCAAGGTCGAGGAGGTGGGCACGGTGCTGTCCACCGGCGACGGTATCGCGCGTATCTACGGTCTGGACAACGCCGCGGCGGGCGAGCTGCTGGAGTTTCCCAACGACGTCTACGGCATGGCGCTGAACCTCGAAGAGGACAACGTCGGCGCCGCGCTGTTCGGGGAGTCGCACCTGATCAAGGAAGGCGACCGGGTCAGCCGCACGGGCCGCATCGTCGAGGTGCCGGTGGGTGACGCTCTGCGCGGCCGGGTGGTCTCTCCGCTCGGGGAACCCCTTGACGGCCGCGGTCCCATCGAAACCGACCAACGGCGCCGGGTCGAGCTCAAGGCGCCGGGTATCGTCGCGCGCCAGCCGGTCATGCAGCCGCTGCAGACGGGCCTCAAGGCCATCGACTCGATGATCCCCATCGGCCGCGGCCAGCGCGAGCTGATCATCGGCGACCGCCAGACCGGCAAGACCGCGGTGTGCATCGACACCATCATCAACCAGAAGGGCGGCGACGTCACCTGTATCTATGTGGCCATCGGCCAGAAGCGTTCCACCGTCGCCCAGGTGGTGGACGAGCTGCGGCGCGCCGGCGCCATGGACTACACCGTGGTGGTGGCGGCCACGGCCTCGGAGTCCGCGCCGCTCCAGTACATCGCGCCCTACAGCGGCTGCACCATGGGCGAGTACTTCCGCGACAACGGCCAGCACGCCCTGGCCATCTACGACGACCTTTCCAAGCACGCGGTGGCGTATCGGCAACTCTCCCTGCTGTTGCGCCGGCCGCCGGGACGCGAGGCCTTCCCGGGCGACGTCTTCTACCTGCACTCCCGGTTGCTGGAGCGCGCGGCCAAGTTGAGCGATGAACTGGGGGGCGGTTCGCTCACGGCCCTGCCGATCATCGAGACCCAGGCGGGTGACGTGTCGGCTTACGTCCCCACCAACGTCATTTCCATCACCGACGGCCAGATCTATCTCGAGACCGACCTGTTCTACTCGGGTGTCCGCCCGGCCATCAACGTGGGTCTGTCGGTTTCCCGGGTCGGCGGCAACGCGCAGATCCGCGCCATGAAACAGGTAGCCGGCGGCCTTCGACTGGACTTGGCCCAGTACCGTGAAATGGCCGCGTTCGCGCAGTTCGGCTCGGACCTCGACGCCGCCACCCAGCGGCAGATCGCCCGCGGCGGCCGGCTCGTGGAGATCCTCAAGCAGGGCCAGTACGAGCCCATGCCGGTGGAGAGGCAGGTGCTCATCATCTACGCCGGCACCAACGGCTTTGTCGACCAGATCGATCCCGAGAACCTGCAGCGATACCAGAGCGAGTTGTTCGAGTTCGTGGAGTCGCAACACCCGGACCTGCTGCCGTCCATCGTCGAGAAGGGCCAGATCGACGACGACGTCAAGGAATCCGTCGCGAAGGCGTTGCAGGAATTCAACCAACGGTTCGAAGCGTAAGTGCCCTCCCTCAAGGACATAAGAAAGCGCATCGCCTCGGTCCGCAACACGCAGCAGATCACCAAGGCGATGAAGATGGTTGCGGCGGCCAAGCTGCGCCGGGCGCACGACGCCGCGGTGGAGTCGCGCCCCTATGCCGAGAAGATGCGGGAACTGCTGGCGAACCTGTCCGCGCGGGTGTCCGAGGACAGTCATCCGCTGCTGGTGGCGCGCGAGGAGAAGCGCATCGACGTGGTCTTCGTTACCACCGATCGCGGCCTGTGCGGCGGCTATAACAGCAACCTCTTCCGTCTGGCGGAGAACTTCCTCCGGGATCATCCGGAGCAGGAAGTGTCGTTCCGGTTCGTTGGGCGCAAGGGTGCGGACTTCTACCGGCGTCGCGGCAGGGGCGCCATGGATGACTCCCCGGTGACGTGGCACCTGCCGCCGGAAGAGATCGCGGCGGCCGCGGCCGGCCGCTTCATCGGCCGCTACCTGCGGGGCGAGTCGGACGGCGCGTATATCCTGTACAGCGAGTTCCATTCGGCCCTGTCGCAGAAGCCGACCGTGGCCCGTCTCCTCCCCGTTGCGCCCGCCAAGGTGGACGAGGACCAGCACCTGACCGAATACCTGCTCGAGCCGAGCATCGGTGACCTGCTCTCCAACCTGTTGCCCAAGAGCGTCGAAGTGCAGATTTACCAAGCCTTGCTCGAGGCCGTCGCGGGCGAGCACGGGGCGCGCATGACCGCCATGGAGTCTGCCACCAGCAACGCTTCCGATCTGATCAGCCACCTGACGCTCCAGATGAACCGGGCGCGGCAGGCGGCCATCACCAAGGAGTTGCTGGAAGTGGTCTCAACGGCGGAGGCACTGGGCTGACGCGTGGAGACAGGCTTCGAATCCGTGCGTGCGACTTCGGTGAACGAAGGGCAAGGACGGCGGGACACCACACTGGGAAAACGGCGCACGGTCTGCCGTTGACCGAGCCGACAACAAGAACGGGGGGCGGCCATGGCTGTCACGAAGGGACGGGCTCCGCGCAAGCGCAGCCGTGAGGCACGGGAAAAGATGAAAACCGAGACCCCGGCGCAACAGCCGGCCATGAGGAAGGGCAAGGTGACGCAGGTCCTGGGAGCGGTCGTCGACGTGGAGTTCTCCGACGGCCAACTGCCGCCGATCTACAACGCCATCAAGCTCAGCAACCCGGCCATCGACGAACGCGAGTGGAATCTCGTTCTGGAAGTGGCCCAGCATCTGGGCGAGAACACGGTCCGTTGCATCGCCATGGACTCCACCGAGGGACTCGTTCGCGGCATGGACGCCATGGATACCGGTGCCGGCATCAGCGTGCCCGTGGGCGAGAAGACCTTGGGACGCATCCTGAACGTCGTCGGCGAGCCCGTGGACGAGGGTCCACCGGTGGGGTCGGAACATCACTCCCCCATCCATCGGGACGCGCCGCCGTTCGAGGACCAGGAGACCCAGGTCCAGGCGTTCGAGACCGGCATCAAGGTGGTGGACCTGCTGGCGCCCTACGCCCGCGGCGGCAAGGTCGGCCTGTTCGGCGGCGCCGGCGTCGGCAAGACCGTCATCCTCATGGAGCTCATCAACAACCTGGCCATGAAGCACGGCGGCTACTCCGTGTTCGGCGGCGTCGGCGAGCGGACGCGTGAAGGGAACGACCTCTGGCTGGAGATGAAGGAGTCCGGCGTCATTGACAAGACCACGCTGGTGTACGGGCAGATGAACGAGCCGCCGGGCGCCCGCGCGCGCGTGGCACTGTCGGCCCTGACCATGGCCGAGTACTTCCGGGACGAGGAAGGCCGGGACGTGCTGCTCTTCATCGACAACATCTTCCGTTTCACCCAGGCCAACTCGGAGGTCTCCACGCTGCTCGGGCGCATGCCCTCCGCCGTGGGCTACCAGCCGACGCTGTCCACCGACCTGGGTGAGCTGCAGGAGCGCATCACCTCCACGCGCAAGGGCTCGATCACGTCGGTGCAGGCCATCTACGTGCCCGCCGACGACCTCACCGACCCGGCGCCGGCCACCACCTTCTCCCACCTGGACGCCACCACGGTGCTGTCGCGGCAGATCGCCGAGCTGGGTATCTACCCGGCGGTGGATCCGCTGGATTCCACCTCGCGAATTCTCGACCCCCGGGTGGTGGGCGACGAACACTACGAGGTGGCGCGGCAGGTGCAGGCCATCCTCCAGCGCTACAAGGACCTGCAGGACATCATCGCGATTCTGGGCATGGACGAGCTGTCCGAGGAGGACAAGCTCACGGTGACCCGGGCGCGGAAGGTGCAGCGCTTCCTCTCGCAGCCCTTTCACGTGGCCGAAGTGTTCACCGGCACCCCGGGCGTGTACGTCGAGTTGAAGGATACCATCGAGGGCTTCAAGGCCATCGTTGCCGGCGAGCACGACGACCTGCCCGAGCAGGCCTTCTACATGGTGGGCACCATGGAAAGCGCCAGCGAGAAGGGGCGCAGGCTCGCGAGCGAGTAGATCATGGCCGGCGACATCTCACTCAGAGTGGTCACGCCCGTGCGGCTGGTGCTGGAAGAAAGGGTGGACGAGTTGACCGCCCCCGGTCCCCTCGGCCAGCTCGGCATCCTGCCCGACCATGCGGCGCTCATGACCACCCTGGACATCGGCCAGCTCAGCTACAAGCAGGGTGGTTCCACCTCCGTCGTTACCCTGGCCGGCGGCTACGCCGAGGTGCTCGACAACGTGGTAACCGTGCTCGCCGACGCGGCCGAGTTCCCGGCCGAGATCGACACCGCCCGTGCCGAGAACGCCCGCGCCCGCGCCGAGCGCGCCCTCGAAGAGACCGACCCCACCGACGAAGAGGCACTGGCGGCCGCCAGCGCCGCGCTGCAACGCGCCCTGGTGCGGCTCGAAACCGCCGCGCGGCGATGAACGGCCCTTCCGGGCAATTCAGTGCCGATTGTGTCGTTCCCGCCGCGCCACCCCTGGATTCCCGCTTCCGCGGGAATGACGTATTGGGGGGGTTGGTGCCATTTCGTGTCCGAGCAGAGTTTTGACACAGCCTGTTCCGCGGGAATGACTAACCGGGGGGTTGTGTCTCGGGAGTCTTGACACCGCCGGTTTCACGGGAGACTCGGTGTCGGCTTGCAGGCTGATACGAAGGACCATTCGTACGGTCCCGGCGCGCTGGCCGGGTGCGCGGATTTGGGTTAAAGTCTGAGACATGTTGCGTTATTTCACTGCCGGCGAGTCCCACGGCCCGTGTCTCACCACCATCATCGAGGGGGTGCCGGCGGGATTCGACATCGACATCGAGAAGGTCAACCACGATCTCTGGCGGCGGCAGCAGGGCTACGGCCGGGGCGGCCGGATGCTCATCGAGAAGGACGAGGTGCAGGTACGGTCGGGCCTCCGGTGGGGAAAGACGCTGGGCTCGCCGGTCACCTTCGGCATCGACAACCGCGACTGGAAGAACTGGACCAAGAAGATGTCCCCGTATGCCGAGGACGACGGCCAGGCCATCCCGGTCAAGAAGCCGCGTCCGGGCCACGCGGACCTTACCGGGGTCCTCAAGTACGGCCATTCGGACATCCGCAACATCCTCGAGCGCGCCAGCGCCCGCGAAACCGTGTCGCGGGTGGCGGTGGGCTCGTTCTGCAAGCAGCTCGTCGAGCCCTTCGCGGTGAAGGTGCGGGGCTACCTCCGCTCCCTCGGCGGCATCGAGGCGGACGTGGCGGGGAAGAGTTACGACGAGATCTTCGAGCTGGCGGAGAACTCGCCGGTGCGCATGGCGGACCCCGAGGCCGAAAAGAAGGCCATCGAGATGATCGACCAGTGCAAGAAGGACGGCGACACCCTGGGCGGGGTCTTCGAGGTGGTGGCCACCGGCGTTCCCCCGGGCCTGGGAAGCCACGTCCACTGGGATCGCAAGCTCGACGGCCGGCTCGCCCAGAGTCTCATGAGCATCCAGGCCATGAAGGGCGTGGAGATCGGCCGCGGCTTCGACATGGCGCGTCGGCGCGGGTCGGAAGTGCACGACGAGATATTCTTCGACCCGCGGCACATGATCTCGGACGCGAAACCGCGCATGCAGCCCACCGACTTCTACCGCGGCAGCAACAACGCGGGCGGACTCGAGGGCGGCATGACCACCGGCGCGCCCCTGGTCGTGCGCGTGGCGATGAAGCCCATCTCCACCCTCATGAGCCCGCTCCAGTCGGTGAACCTCGACACCAAGCAGCCCGAGGATGCGTCGGTGGAGCGCTCCGACGTGTGCTCCGCGCCGGCGGCGGCCGTCATCGGCGAAACCATCGTCTCCTTCGAGCTGGCACGGGCGTTCCTGGAGAAGTTCGGCGGGGACTCGCTGGCGGAAATCACCCGCAACTATGACGGCTACCTCGACCAGATCAAGAGCCTCTGATGGAAGGACACCATCTTCCCAGCCGGTAATGGTTCAAGGTTACCACGGAACGCCGCGTCTTCACCCGCACGGGTAGGCCATGACACTGGATCACGCGAACATCGCGTTGACGGGCTTCATGGGCGCCGGAAAGACCGTCGTGGGCCGGGGCTTGGCGCGGTGTCTGGGCTGGCGGTTCGTGGACCTGGACGCGGTCATCGAGGCGGGCGAAGGTACCTCGATCCGCGAGGTCTTTACCCGCCACGGGGAGGGCTACTTCCGGGAACGCGAGAAGGCGGCCCTCGGAGAGGTGCTGGACGGATCGGGACAGGTGATCGCGCTGGGCGGCGGCGCGGTGGTGGATCCGGACAACCGGAGGCTGCTCAAGGAGCGCAGTCTTCTCATCTGGCTCAGGGTTTCGCCTCCGACCGTGCTGCGCCGGACCGTGGGAGACGGGGATCGTCCGCTGTTGCAAGCGGGCGGCCCGCCGACCCGGGCCGGCAACGCTTCGGCCGACGATGACGCCGCTCCGTCTGCATCGGCGGCGGACGCCGAAGCCATGAAGCTCAAGCGCATCGAGGCACTCTCGGCGCAACGGGAACACATCTACGCCGAGGCCGATCTGGCGCTGGACACCGACCACCTGACCGTGGATCAGGTGGTGCAACACATCCAACAACAGCTATGCAGACCGTAACCGTCAACCTGGGAGAGCGCTCCTATCCCATCGAGCTGGGCGAAGGCCTCCTGTCCCGCGTGGGCGAGATCATGAAGGTCCGGGGCATCAACGGCCGCGTGGGCATCGTGTCCAACCCGCCCGTGGCCGAGCTCTACGGGGACCAGGTCCGCGAGTCACTGGAGGACGCGGGCTACGAAACCGCGACGGTGCTGATCCCGGAAGGCGAGGCGCACAAGAACACGGCCTCCCTGGGGTTGATCTACGACGCGCTGGTTGAGCACCGCTTCGAGCGGAGCGCCACCCTCATCGCCCTGGGCGGGGGGGTCATCGGCGACATCACCGGGTTTGCCGCGGCCACGTTCCTGCGCGGCATCGGCTACGTGCAGATCCCCACCACCCTGCTGGCTCAGGTGGACGCCAGCGTCGGCGGGAAGACCGCGGTCAACCACGACCAGGGCAAGAATCTCATCGGCGCCTTCCACCAGCCGCGGCTGGTGGTCATCGACATGACGACGTTGCGCACGTTGCCGGAACGTGAATTCGCCGCCGGCATGGCCGAGGTGATCAAGCACGCCGTCATCGAGGACGCCGGCTACTTCGGCTTCCTGGAGGAGGAGATGGACGCGCTGGTGCGCCTGGAACCGGCGGCCGTCGAGGAAGCGGTGGCGATTTCCTGCCGTATCAAGGCCGCGGTGGTGGAGCAGGACGAGCGCGAGGACGACCGCCGCGCCATCCTGAACTTCGGCCACACCATCGGCCACGCCCTGGAAGCCTTCACCGGCTACGAGCGTTTCCTCCACGGCGAGGCGGTGGCCATCGGAATGATCCAGGCGGCGACCCTGTCGGCGGGCCGGGGCCTGTTGAGCGCCGCCGAGTTGCGGCGTATCGAGGCACTGGTGCGCAGGGCGGGTCTGCCCTGGCGGATACCGGACGACATCGCCCTGGAGGACCTCATCGCGGGCATGGCGCTGGACAAGAAGTCGCATGCCGGCAAGATCAAGTTCGTTTTGTGCGACGGCATCGGCGGGACGCGGTTCCAATGGTTTTCCCCGGATGAGATCGTCCGGGAACTGGCGGTCGGCCTTTGATCCTCACGCGGGCGCTCGTCGATTGGCCGGACACCGTACTAGTGTGGTGTCTGGTTAATGCGCAGCATAATCTGCGGAGGATTTTTCGTTGTCGGCAAGGCGCGATGACCCGTAGGGGCGACCCGCGGTCGCCCCTACCCGCGGTCGCCCCATGTGGCGGGCACCACGCGAGGAAGACCCCGGGTCAAGCCCCGGGGTGACGTAACGCAGCCGACGGCGAAAAGACCCGCAGATTATGCTGCGAATCAACCAGACACGACACTAGCGTGCACGGGGTAACCTCCCTTTACCGCCTCGGAGTTCACGACCATGCCTGTCACCAAGATCCTGGTCCTGCACGGACCCAACCTGAACCTGCTCGGGTCGCGCGAGCCGGAGGTCTACGGCCGCGACACCCTGGCGGACATCGATGCCCGCGTGGCCTCCCTGGCCGCCGAGTTGGGGGTAGCCGTGGAGTCCCGCCAGTCCAACCACGAGGGCGAGCTGATCACCTGGGTGCAGCAGGCCGCCACCGAGGGCTTCGGCGCCGTAATCGTCAATGCCGGCGCGTACACACATACGAGCATCGCGCTGCGCGACGCCCTGGCCGCGTGCGGGTTGCCGGTGATCGAGGTTCACCTCTCCAACATCTACAAGCGCGAGGCGTTCCGGCACACGTCGCTCATCGCCGACGTGGCGGTGGGGCAGATCGCGGGCTTCGGAGCCCGGAGCTATCTCCTGGCGCTTCGGGCGGCGGCCGGGATACTGGCATAGGCAGACTGCGTCACCCACCGGCGCCGCCGCGTTCCCGCCGGGACCCGATGACTTTCTCCCTGTTCATTCTCACCCTGGTCACCGTCACCCACGTCATCGGGGCGTCGGCGCAATACGGCATCAACACCTTCGCGCCGTTCTACCAGGAGGAGCTGGGTCTGACCCGTGCCCAGGTGGGGCTCTTTTTCACCGCCTTCTACATCGGCATGGCGGGCTTTTCCTTTACCGCCGGCTGGTTGAGCGACCGTCTCGGCGTGCGCCGCGCGTCCTTCATCGGCCACGTGTTCGCGGGCACCGCGGTTCTGTTCGCCTCCTCGGCCGAGTCCTTCGGCTGGGCCTTCGCGTGCTTCCTGCTCACCGGCCTGGGCTACAGCTTCCTCAACCCGGCCTCCACCAAGGGAGTGCTCATGTGGTTCCGCCGCCAGCGCGCCACGGCCATGGGCATCAAGCAGACCGGTGTGCCCGCGGGCGGGGTGCTCACCGCCCTGGTGGGTGCGCCCCTGGCCGCGGCCTTCGGCTGGCGCGCGGCCCTGGCCGGGATGGGGGTGGCGAACGTGCTATTCGGCGTGGCCTTCTGGTTCCTCTGGCGCGAGCCCGACGACGAGGATCGAACGAACCGCGCCCGAGCCGGGGGGGCCGCGCACCCGCCGCTGCCCCTTCGAAGCCTGCTGGCCGTGAGCTGCGGCACCGCCCTGCTGCTTATCGGGCAGATGTCGCTGTTGACCTACCTGCCCTTGTTCCTCAAGGAGCGGCTCGGGTTCTCGACCGTGCACGCCAGCCAGTGGCTGTCCATCACCCAGGGCGGGGCGGTGCTCGGCCGGGTGGGCTGGGGCACGGTGAGCGACCGTCTCTACGGCGGCCGGCGCAAGGTGGTTCTCGTGCTCATCGGCGTCATTTCGGTGCTCCTGTGCGCGGGTTTGAGCGCCTTGGGCAAGGGCGTCTCCCACTTCATCCTGGTGCCGTTGACCTTCCTTGGCGGCTTCACCATGATCGGTTACCAAGGTGTTTCGTACTCCCTGATCAGCGAGATCGCGGGTCAGTCCAGGGCGGGGATGGCCCTGGGGCTCATGATCACCATCAACGCGCTGGGCACGGTGGTCGGTACCCCTGCGTTCGGCTACATTGTCGATGCCAGCGGCTCCTACGTCATCGCCTGGCAGGCGCTGGCGTGTGTGCTGGCGTTGGGAACGGTCAATATCGCCGTGTTCGTGAAGGAGCCTCGCCGGGTGGAGTAGCGGCCGACCCGCCGGCGCCTCTCCGCCCCTGGATTCCCGCCCCCGATCGGGGTCCAGGGCAAGCTTTCGCGGGAATCACCGGGTGGGTTCGTCCGTTGGCATTCCCGGCGCGCAAATGCTAATATTGTGTCCAAGACCGGCGTTCGTCCTCGCGACTCATCCGAGCGTGTGTTCGAGCGTATTTTCCAAAGCCTCGGAGTGTAAACGCAGTCCCCGAACCTGACCCAACCACACCAATCCATGGCTTCCACCGAGTCCGACTATAAGGCCGACAAAATCAAGGTTCTGGAGGGGCTGGAAGCCGTCCGCAAGCGCCCCGGCATGTACATTGGGGACACCGCCGAGCGGGGTCTCCACCATCTCGTTTACGAGATCGTCGACAACTCCATCGACGAGTCCCTGGCGGGCGAGTGCGACCGCGTCGACATCACGATCCACATCGACAACAGCGTGACAGTCGTGGACAACGGACGCGGCATTCCGGTGGACATGCATGCCACGGAGCAGCGCCCGGCCGCGGAGGTGGTGCTGACCAAGCTCCACGCCGGGGGCAAGTTCGAGAAGGGCGCCTACAAGGTCTCCGGCGGACTGCACGGAGTCGGTCTCTCCGTGGTCAACGCGTTGGCGGAGAGTCTCGAGGTCGAGATCAAGCGCGACGGCAAGGTGTACCAGCAGGCCTACGAGCGGGGCGAGCCGCTGGCGCCGCTCAAGGAGATGGGCACCACCACCGAGCGCGGCACGCGCGTCACCTTCAAGCCGGATCCGACCATCTTCGAGACCGTCGACCTGAGCTTCGACCTGTTGTCCCAAAGACTGCGCGAGCTGGCGTTCCTCAACCGGGGCCTGCGCATCCTCATCGACGACCAGCGCAGCGACAAGAAGCACGAGTTCTTCTACGAGGGCGGGATCGTTTCGTTCGTCGAGCACCTGAACCGGGTCAAGACCGCCGTTCATCCCAAGGTGATCTACCTGCAGGGCGAGAAGGACGGCACCGACGTCGAAATCGCGCTGCAGTGGAACGACAGCTACTCCGAGACGGTCTATTCCTTCGCCAACAACATCAACACCGCCGAGGGCGGCACGCACCTGATCGGCTTCAAGGCCGCGCTGACGCGTACCATCAACCACTACGCGGCCGGTTCCAACCTGCTCAAGAAGGACGAGGACAACCTGCAGGGGGACGACGTCCGCGAGGGCCTCACCGGAGTCATCAGCGTCAAGGTGCCCGAGCCCCAGTTCGAAGGACAGACCAAGACCCGCTTGGGAAACAGCGACGTCAAGGGCATCGTGGAGGCCCTGATCAACGAGCGCCTCGCGACCTATTTCGCCGAGCACCCCGGCGAGGCCAAGAAGATCGTCTCCAAGGGCATCGAGGCGGCCCGGGTGCGCGAGGCCACGCGCAAGGCCAAGGAGCTGGCGCGGCGCAAGGGGGCTCTGGATTCGGCCTCGTTGCCGGGCAAGCTCGCGGATTGCCAGGAACGGGACCCCGCGCTGAGCGAGATATTCCTGGTGGAGGGCGATTCCGCCGGCGGGTCGGCCAAGCAGGGCCGTGACCGGCGCAACCAAGCGATCCTGCCGCTCAAGGGCAAGATCCTGAACGTCGAGAAGGCGCGCTTCGACAAGATGCTGTCGTCCCAGGAGATCCGCCTGTTGCTGACGGCCTTGGGCGCGGGTGTCAAGGACGATTACGACTCGGAGAAGCTCCGCTACCATACCGTCATCATCATGACGGATGCGGACGTGGACGGTTCCCACATCCGCACGCTGCTGCTGACCTTCTTCTATCGGCAGATCCCCGACCTGGTGGAGAAGGGCTACCTGTATATCGCCCAGCCGCCGCTCTACAAGGTCAAGCGGGGCAAGCAGGAGCGCTACCTCAAGGACGAGAACAGCCTGGAGGACTACCTCATCGAGAAGGGCACAGAGAACCTCCGGGTCCGGCCGGCGGAAGCGAACGGCAACGGCGCCAGGGACGTCAGGGGTACGGCGCTGCATGCCTTCGTCAAGAAGGTCGTGCGAGTGGACAAGCTGCTGCAACTCATGGCCAGGAAGCACAAGGAGCGCGCCCTGGTGGAGGCATTGCTGTTGCAACGCGACTTCGGCGCGGAGCATCTCAAGGACGAGGCGGAGTTGGAGGACCTCGCCGTGCAGCTCGCCTCCTACGTCAACCTCGTGACGCCGGAGATCGGACCGATGGCAGGCGTGCCGGAGCGCGATCCCGAGCACGACTGCTGGAAGCTCGTATGCTCCACCCGCTCCAACGGCAGCGGCATCCGGACGGTCATCGACCGGGAGTTCCTGACCAGCCCCGAATACCGCGAGCTCAAGCGGCTTCACGGCGAGTTGCGGGCCTCCGGTGACTCGCCCTTCGTGGTGGAGGAAGGCGAGCGCACCGAAGAAGCGCGCGCGCAAAAGGACCTGCGCTCCCACAAGGACCTGCTGGAGTTTGTCATGGAGCGGGGCAAGAAGGGGCAATACATCCAGAGGTACAAGGGCCTCGGGGAAATGAACCCGGAGCAGCTCTGGGAGACCACCATGGATCCGGCCTCCCGGGTGCTGCTGCAGGTCCGGATCGAGGACGGCGTCGAGGCCGACGACATCTTCTCCACGCTCATGGGCGACCACGTGGAGCCCCGCCGGAAGTTCATCGAGGACCATGCCCTCACGGTGCGCAACCTCGATGTCTGATGTCCGCGGGTGCCCTTCGATTTCCTTCCGCCGCGTTCAGGAACGTCGGACGGGCTGACAGGGTCCGCCCGCGCGCCTTGCCCACAAGGAACACCCCTGCCCAATGGAAGCCGGAATAAGACAACAGAAGGTCCCCGTCTACATCGAAGACGAGATGCGCCAGTCCTACGTGGACTATGCCATGAGCGTCATCGTGGGGCGGGCGTTGCCGGACGTACGCGACGGTCTGAAGCCGGTGCATCGGCGTGTGCTCTACGCCATGCACGACATGGGCAACACCTGGAACAACCCCTACCGCAAGTCCGCCCGGGTGGTGGGCGACGTCATCGGAAAGTACCATCCGCACGGCGACGCCGCCGCCTACGACACCATCGTTCGCCTCGCGCAGCACTTCTCCATGCGCTACTGCCTGGTGGACGGGCAGGGAAACTTCGGCTCGGTGGATGGCGATCCGCCGGCGGCCATGCGTTACACCGAGATCCGCATGGCGCGCATCACCCAGGAGTTGCTCGCCGACATCGACAAGGAAACCGTCGACTTCCTGCCCAACTACGACGATTCCATGGAGGAACCGTCGGTGTTGCCGTCGCGGCTGCCCAACCTGCTCATCAACGGCGCCGCAGGCATCGCCGTGGGCATGGCCACCAACATCCCGCCGCACAACCTGAGCGAGGTCATCGACGGCCTCATCGCCCTGGTGGAGCGTCCCGAGCTGACCATCGACGACTTGATGGAATACATCCCCGGCCCGGATTTTCCCACCGGCGGGTTCATCCACGGGCGCGAGGGCATCAACCAGGGTTACAAGACCGGACGGGGCAGCGTGCAGATGCGCGCGCGGATCTCCACCGAGACCGTCAAGCGTACGGGCAAGGAGCAGATCATCGTCTCCGAAATCCCGTACATGGTGAACAAGACCCGTCTCCTGGAGCAGATCGCCAACCTGGTCAACGAGAAGAAGGTCGAAGGCATCGCCGACCTGCGGGACGAGTCCGACCGCGAGGGCATGCGCATCGTCGTGGAGCCCAAGCGCGACGCGGTGCCCCAGATCATCATCAACGCCCTGTACAAGCACACGAGCCTGCAGGAGACCTTCGGCGTCAACATGTTGGCGATCATCGACGGCCGTCCCAAGCTCCTGAACCTGAAGGAGATCCTGGAAGCGTTCCTGGAGCACCGCCGCGAGACCGTCACCCGGCGCACCGCGTACAACCTGAGGAAGGCCGAGGAGCGCCTGCACATCCTCGAAGGCCTCAAGATCGCGCTGGACTACCTCGACGAGGTCATCAAGTTGATCCGCGAATCACCCGATCCGCGATCCGCGAAGGAAGGGCTCATGGCCGGCGCCTTCGCCGGGACGGCAGCGCCCGACCCGAGCCTGCGACTCTCGGAAGCCCAGGCCCAGGCCATCCTGGACATGCGCCTGCAGCGGCTCACGGGGCTCGAACGCGGCAAGATCCTCGAGGAGCACCGGGCCGTGGAGGCCACCATCGCCGAGCTGCGCGGGATCCTGGCCGACGAGAGCAAGGTGTTCGCCATCATCGTGGACGAGCTGCGGGAGATCAAGGAAGCCTATGGCGACGCCCGCCGCACCGCCATCGTCGACAAGGCCGAGGAGATCTCCATCGAGGACCTCATCGTGGAAGAGGACATGGTGGTCACGGTGTCCCACGAGGGGTACATCAAGCGCAATCCCATCACGCTGTACCGGGCGCAGCGCCGCGGCGGCAAGGGCAAGGTGGGCACCACCACCCGTGACGAGGACTTCGTCGAGTCCCTGTTCGTGGCCTCCACCCACTCCCACATCCTGTTCTTCACCACCGTCGGCAAGGTGTACCGCATCAAGGTGCACGAGTTGCCCCAGGGCGGCCGCGCCGCCAAGGGACGGCCGGTGGTGAACCTGCTCCAGCTTCAGGAAAACGAGAAGGTGTCGGCGGTTCTACCGGTACGGGAGTTCGAGGAGGGCCGGTACATCATCTTCGCGACGCAGAACGGGCTCGTGAAGAAGACGGACCTGATGGCCTATTCCAGTCCGCGGGCCACGGGTATCCGTGCCATCGCCCTCGATGAGAACGATGCGCTGATCGAAGTCCGGCTCACCGACGGCGACCAGGATATCCTGCTCTCCACCATGGACGGGCAGTCCATCCGCTTCAAGGAAGAGCAGGTGCGTGCCATGGGCCGCGACACCATGGGTGTCATCGGCATCCGGCTGGAGGAGGGGGACCAAGTGGTGAGCATGGAGGTGTTGCACCCCGGCGCGTCCATTCTGACGGTTTCGGACAAGGGCATGGGCAAGCGCACCGGTACCGACGAGTACGGCCAACAGGGCCGTGGCGGGAAGGGCCTCATCACCATGAAGACCACCGAGCGCACCGGTCGCGTGGTGGGCGTGCAGCAGGTGACCGACGAGGACCAGTTGATGCTCATCACCGACGGCGGCAAGATCATCCGTATCCGCATCGCCGACATCCGCGTCATCGGGCGCAACACCCAGGGCGTGCGCCTCATCGACCTCGACAACGGCGAGCGCGTGGTCTCCCTCGCCCGGCTGGCGGAAGACGACGGCTGACCTCACCGCGCAATGGTCGCGATATTGCTCTTGGTGTGTGAATGGCAGCCAAGCCCCTGAACCGTCATTCCCGCGGACCAGGCTGTGTCAAGACTCCGCTCGGAAGAGAACTGGCACCAACGCCCCAAATCGTCATTCCCGCAAAAGCGGGAATCCAGGGGTGGAGAGGGGCAAACGGCGTATTCCCCCGGCTTCCCCCGCCTGGATTCCCGCTTCCGCGGGAATGACGTTTCGAGGGGTCTCCGCCTCATGAGTTTTGGCACAGCCTGGGAAGCGGGAATCCAGGCGAGGTGGGGCCGGTACGGTACGGCCGCCGCTGACTTTCCGCCATGTCCATCGGCATCATAGGCGCGGGCGGCTGGGGCACGGCCCTGGCGGTGCTGCTGAGCAGGAAGTACGACGACGTCTCGCTGTGGTGCCACTCCGCGGAGACGTTCGCGCGCATCCGCGAGACCGGCGAGAACGCCGCCTACCTGCCCTCCGTCAAGCTCCCCGACCGCCTCCGGGTCACCTCTTCCCTGGAAGTCACGGCCTCGGGCCGGGCTCTGCTCATCTGCGTGACCCCGTCCCACGTCCTGCGCGAGGTCATGACGGAGGCGGCGCCCTTCGTGACCTCCGAGACCATCGTGTGCTGCGGCTCCAAGGGAATCGAAGAAGCGACGCTGATGACCATGGGCGACGTGCTGGCGGACGTTCTGGGAAAACCCGACCGGCACGCCTTCCTTTCCGGCCCCACCTTCGCCCTGGAAGTGGCCAAGGGACTACCGGCCGCCGTCACCGCCGCCAGCGCCGCCCCCGCCGTAGCGCGCAACGTGCAGCAAAGCCTCGGTTCCCCTGAATTCCGCGTCTACACGTCCACCGACGTCGTCGGAGTCCAGTTGGGCGGCGTCATCAAGAACGTCATCGCCATCGCCGCCGGCGTGAGCGACGGCCTGGAACTCGGGCACAACGCCCGGGCCGCGCTCATCACCCGCGGTCTCGCCGAGATGACCCGTCTGGCCGTGAAGATGGGGGCCGACCCGATGACGTTGTCCGGCCTCCCCGGTCTCGGTGACCTCGTGCTCACCTGCACCGGCCACCTGAGCCGCAACCGCAATCTCGGCTTCCAACTCGGTCAGGGACGGCGCCTCGCCGACGTCGTCGCCGGGACCCGCATGGTCGCCGAAGGCGTCCGCAACACCCGCACCGTCCACCTCCTGGCCCAACGCCACGGCGTCGAGATGCCCATCGTCGCGCAGATGTACCGCGTCCTCTACGAAGACAAGGAGCCCATGCAAGCCGTCCGCGACCTCATGGGGCGCACCCAGAAGGCGGAGACGGACTGAGGAGAAGCGAATCGGGAGGAGGTAATCTCCAGAGCGGTTGAGCAGGGTTGCCGGCAGCAGTCAGGCTACCTGATGGAACCTCGCCACGGACACCGGCTTTGTCTCCGCGAAGCCTTTCCGATGGAGCTTTATCCGTTCGACCTCATGAAGCGTCTCGGCAGTGAAATAGCTTTCACCGCAATGAGAGCACGAGATCAACGGAATTTCGTCGATCACCAGCAAGTTCTTCCCGGAGCCATAGCTCCGGGACACTTGGCGGATCTGGGCTCCCTGCTTTCCGCATATGTCACACTTCAGCTTGTTCATCATTGACCCATGCTGTGATCACAACAAGTTTGTCCGTCAATCCCAGCTTGGTGACCACCACTATCTGCCGTCCATCGATGGCATTACCGCGGACCAAGTACTTCCATTCGCGAGTGGTTGGATCGCGTTGCCGTTGAATGATCTCTCCCGTGAGAATCGCCCGCTCCACGTCGAATACCGACAGCGCGTCTTCGTCGATCTCGTCCAAGGCATGGACTGTGACCACATAACGCCGCTCGCGGATGCGAGACCTAAACCGTTCAAGGACTCTCGGGTACAACTGCTCAAATCCGGCTCATTTGGCAAGCCACTTGGTGGCACCGAAAATCGGCGCAGCCCCTGCAGTTGTATAATGGCGACTTACTTAAACCACTGCACGATCTCATTCTTTGCCCTTTCAGAAAATTGAAGGGAGATGAAATCATTAAGGGCGTGAGGGGACGGTTCTCGATAAGTGGCTCCGACGCGTTCCTCCCAGGTGTCGTACTCATTGGGGGTCTTCCGCAACAATGAAACCGATTCCGTGGCGCTCCGCTTCTTCCTCGATGCGGGTGACATACTGCTTCGTATAGTCGTCGTCCTGCGACGCATTCGGAATGGGCGCCAACACGTAGGAGCGCGTGGATGCCCTGTGATGGGCGAGCGCTTCGTAGACGGCGGTTACGTCTAGTCCCCACCAGTCTTTGACCTCAAAGGTCACGATGTCGAAAACTCTTTCAGGCAAATACAAAAACGTGGTTAGGCCAGCAACGACGAGATCGGGACGGGTCCATGTCCCGCCGGTTTCACGGCGTCCCTGGCGAGCGGTAACCTCAACGAGATGTTGTCTAAAACGTTGGTCTCGCGCCCAGCGATCTCGTAGAACACATGCCAGAGGCTTGTAGAGGTCGGCTTCCGACAGGCTAGGGACTCCCGCACCTTTAAGAGAACCGAGCCGAGGTCAGACCCGTCTTGGGTCACGGCTGCTTGAATTTCCTGTAGTAGGCTCACTGTTCGCTACCCGCTCCTAGATTTCTATCATGGTTCATGGCTGCTGCTAAAGCCCTTTTCAACTTTGGCTGGAGGAGCGATATCTGGTCCGATGCAGATTTGCCTTCCGGGCTACGTGCCTCTATCGGCGGTCACCGGTAGATCCTCCAGGCAAATTGACAAGACCGGCCCCGTATGCCAGAAATAGGGACACTGACGAATGAAGGTGCGGAAATGAAACGGACGTATCAACCGAGCAATCTGAGGCGCAAGCGAACCCACGGCTTTTTTGCACGAATGGAAAGCCCCGGCGGGCGGAATGTCCTGAAGCGCCGTCGGGCCAAGGGAAGGAAGCGGTTGACCGTCGTCATCCCACCCAAGGGTCCTCGCTCCTAGGACGGCCCGTTGTCCCGTGTGCGGGAGAGTTTCCCGAAGGAAGCCCGCCTGACCAGACGTTCCGAGTTCCTGCTGCTGGCTCGCAGGGGCCGGAAGTTCTTCACGCCGCACTTCATCATCATCCGCAAAGACAACGACCATCTGGGCAAACGGCTGGGGGTCACGGTCAGCTCGAAGGTGGGAAATGCGGTGGTCCGCAACCGCGTGAAGCGCATGCTGCGTGAATTTTTCCGTCGTGGGCAGCAAAACTTTCGCCCGGATCAGGATACCGTGGTGATCGCGCGCAAGGGCGCGGGAGACATGAGCTACGCGGCGGTGACCGCGGAGCTCCGCAAGGTGATCGGCCCGAAGCCGAACACCCGGTAAATTGGATGACGACCATAGCCCGCACGGCCGTGCGCGTCTGCATCAGAGCCTACCAGCGGCTTCTCTCGCCGTTGCTGCCGCCCTGCTGCCGCTTCTTCCCCACTTGTTCGGCCTACACCTTGCAGGCCGTGGACCGTCACGGCGCCGTCAGGGGCCTCTGGCTCGGCGCCTTGAGGATCCTCCGCTGTCACCCGCTCCACGCCGGCGGCTATGACCCGGTACCGTAAGCGTTCATGGAAAAACGAGCTTTCATCGCGGTCGCCATATCGATCCTCATCATCCTCCTCTACCAGGAGTACATGAGGCGGTTCTATCCACCGGCCGAGCCGCCGGCCCGGGAAACCGCGACGCAGCCGCGAAAGGAGCAGCCGGCTCCGAACCTGCTCCCGGGGCAGGTTCCGTTGGCCGAACAGGCGCCATTGCCGGCGACGACTCCTTTACCGGGGACGTCCCCATTGCCGGAGACCACCCCGTTGCCGGGCGCGGTTCCCGTCGAACCGGTACCGAGCCCCCCCGTCAGGGACGTGACGGTGGAGACCCCGGACTACATCGCGCGCTTCACCAGCCAGGGAGCCCGGCTCACGAGCTTCCGGCTGAAGCGCTACCGTGACGATATCGCCGAGAGCAGCCCGTTGATCGAGATGGTTTCCCATCTCCCCGGCATGGAATACCCGCTGGGGCTGCGCGTGCGCGGCACGCGGTCGGGGACGGACCAGGGCATCGTGTACGACGTGCAGGGCGGGGACCTCAAGCTGGGGAGCGGCGATAGCGGCAGCGTCACCTTCTCGGGCGTGACGGCGGCGGGGCGCCGCGTGGTCAAGCAGTTCACCTTCACCGGTTCCAGTTATGCCATGGACGTGGCCGTGTCGATGGAAGGGGCTCCTCAGGCGCCGGGCCTGCTCTTCACGACCCACGGCCAGAGCAAGGGGATCAAGAAGGACGCCAGGTTCGAGGGGGTCATCGCGTTGCGCGGCGGCGACCTTCTGCGTCCTTCGGAAATCGACAGCAAGACCCCGTTCAATCTGGACGGTTCGCTCTCCTGGGTCGGTTTCGGCCAAACCTACTTCGTCAGCGCGTTCCTGCCGCCCGAGGGCGTGGACACGGCCGCGACGGTGGTCAACAATCTCTCGCCGGAACGGCGGGAGGCCATGTCCGGGTGGTTTTCCGTGGCGGACTACTCGGACACGGTCTTCGCCCTCGAGATCCGAACCCCCGGCAACCCGGGTGCGCCCGGCACCGCCCGCTACCAGCTCTTCATGGGGCCCAAGGTTCTCAACCTGCTCAAGTCTTTCCGGCGCGGCCTCGACGAGTCCATCGACTTCGGCTACTTCGGCTTCATCTCGGTGCCGATGCTGCAGGCCCTGCATTTTTTCGAGACCTATACCGGGAACTACGGCCTGGACATCATCCTGCTCACCCTCATCATCAAGCTGTTGCTGTGGCCGCTGACGCAGAAGAGCTTCGTCTCCATGAAGCGCATGCAGAAGCTCCAGCCGCAGATGCAGCGCCTCAAGGACAAGTTCGGGGACGACAAGACGCGGCTCAACAAGGAGATGATGGACCTCTACAAGCGGAACAAGGTGAATCCGCTGGGAGGCTGTCTGCCGATGCTCCTGCAGTTCCCCTTCTTCATCGGCTTCTACAACGCCTTGCTGACGCCCATCGAACTGCGGCACGCGAGCTTTCTGTGGATCAAGGACCTGTCCCGTCCCGACTGGGAGTCGCTCCCGTTTTCCCTGTTCGGGTTCGACGCGGGCGTACCCGTGTTGGTGCTGCTCATGGGAGCGAGCATGTTCATCCAGCAGTGGATGTCGCCGGCCGTCGGCGACCCCAACCAGCGGCGCATGATGATGCTGATGCCGCTGATATTCACCGTGATCTTCGTGAGCTTCCCGTCGGGGCTCACCATCTACTGGTTCATCAACAACCTGCTGAGCATCCTTCAGCAGTACATGATCAACCGCAAAGAGCGCTGACAGCCCCGTGGCGGCAGTCCCGAAGGCTGTCGCGCCCCGTGGAGGAGAGGCCTGTGATGAAGCAAGTGGAAACGGAAGGCGAGACTCTGGACGAGGCCATCGGCAAGGCGCTGAGCTTGTTGGGGGTCGACCGGGACAAGGTGTCCCTGGACATTCTCGCGGAGGAGAAGACCGGGCTGTTGGGATTCGGGCGTCAGAACGCGCGTGTCCGTGCCACCATACGGACGGCGGTGGCGGCGGTGCTGGATGAGGCGGCATCCGATGAGAGTTCCGGAGATGGAGCCCGGGAGAGCGAACCCGTCGAAGCGGCGGTCGAGGTCGAAACGCCCGCCGTGGACGCCGCCGGCGATCCGCCCGTGTCGGAGGAACCCGCGGAAGAGCTGTCCGCGGATGTCGGAGAGAGCGTGGCGGAGGTCCGGAAGGTGGGTGTGGAGGTGCTCACGGAGATATTGCGACTGATGGGTGTCGATTCCAAGGTCGTGGTCAAGCCGGGGCACGGTCCCACCGAAGTGGTCCTCGACATCCAGGGCGACAGCGGCGCCCTGCTGATCGGCCGCCGGGGTCAGACCTTGGAGGCTCTTCAGTACATCGTGAGCCGCATCGTCGCGGAGAAGGTCGGGCCGGACGGCCCGCAGCCCATCGTCGACGCCGAAGATTACCGTGGCCGGCGTGTCCGCTCCCTGGAGGACATGGCCCTGCGCCTGGGCGAGAAGGCCAAACGCAGCCGCAAGACCGAGAGCATCGACGCTCTCAACGCGCGCGACCGGCGCGTCGTACACATGGCGCTCAAGGACGACCCTTGGCTGACCACCAAGAGTCAGGGTCAGGGCGCCTTCCGCCGGCTCCTGATCGTCCCCGAGGGGGACCGGCGCTCGCCCGATGAGGAGGGCGCCGGCGACGACCGGTGAGGCGCTTCCCCGCGTTCCAGCCGTTCCGAGAAAATTCGCCAAAAGGGTGATGGGCCCTATTGACTTGTCTGCGCTCATGTCTATAGTTTTTATTGACCGGCTGACCGGTCATACTGAGAACAAGATATGCCTATCGTTGTCGACAAGGAACGCAAACGCGCGGAGATCCTGGAAGCGGCCATGCTCGTCTTTGCCAGCAAGGGCTTTCATCGCGCCAAAATGGAGGAAGTGGCGGCCGCCGCGCGGATCGGCAAGGGTACCATCTACGAGTATTTCACGAGCAAGCCGCAGTTGCTCCAGGCCCTCCACGGTCACATGCTGGGCAAGCTCAAGGACTACTACAGCGAGAAGCTCAAGGGCATCGAAGAGCCTCCCGAGATCCTCGGCCACTTCCTGGCCGCGGCCCTCGCGAGCTTCCGGGAGTGGGAGCCCTTCTTCTACGTGTTCTGCGACGTCTGGGCCGAAGCCGGCCGGGCCGAGCAGCAGAACCTCCTGCGCATGCAGTTGCGCGAGGCCTACCAGTCGTCCATCGACGATTTGACCCGGGTGGTCGAGGCGGGGGTGGCCGGCGGTTTCTTCCGTTGCGAGCAGCCCCGTCTGGCGGCCGAGCATATTCTGGCATGCGTCGACGGGCTGGCGCTCCACTGGCTTTATGACCCGGACGCCTTCGACCTTGAAGAGATGACCGGGTCCCTGACGCGAACGGTCCTGAGGAGCCTCTCGTGAAAGTCCGCATCGCCGTTTCGGTATTGTTGATCCTGCTGCTGACCGCGGTGACCGCGGTGGGCGTGTACGTGATCCAGGACGTGGAGGAGAAGCCGACCGTCCAGCCGGAAGCGGTGCCCGTACCCGTGGAGGTGGCCGCGGTGGTGGCGGCCGATTTCTTGCACCGGATTGAAGCCTTGGGGAGCATCGCCGCGGTGCGCGAGGGCTCGGTCAGCGCCGAGGTCGCGGGCCGTATCGTCGACATCCCGGCGGACGTCGATCTGGGGAGCGAGGTGGCGGCCGGGGACTTGCTGGCCAAGGTGGACCACCGGGACTACGAGATCGCGGTACGGAAGGCCGCGGCCCAGCTTTCCGGGGCCGAGGCCCGGCTGCGCAAGGCCTCGGTGGACATCGAGCGGCAGCGCAAGCTGATGCGTCTCAACGCGGAACAGTTCCGGCTTGCGCGGGCGGAGCACGACCGCCTCGTGAAGCTGCGCGAGAAGGGGCTCGTGTCCAGCCAGCAGGTCGAGCGGCAGGAGCTTTCCTGGCGGCGCATCGAGGAGGAGCTCGAGTCGGCCCGCAGCGGACAGCGCCAGACGGAAGCCCTGTACGCCATCGCCCAGGCCGACCTCGAACTCGCCGACGCGCAACTGGAACAGGCTCGGGAGACGCTTCGCGACACCGAGATCCGCGCGCCCTATGCCGGTATCATCGCGCGCAAGAACGTCACCCTGGGCGAGCGGGTCGCCCCGGGCCAGGTGCTCTTCCAACTGGCCGACGTGGAGACGGTGAAGCTCGACGTGCGTATCCCGGCCTCCGACATTCAGCAGATCGGCACGCGGGTCGCGGCCAGCGTTCGGGTCACCGATATCGAGCAGGAATTCACCGGACAGGTGGCCAACATCGGCCCGCGCGCCGACCCGGGCACCCGCTCCTTCCCGGTGGAGATATTCCTGTCCAACCAGGAGCGCCGGCTTCTTCCCGGAATGTTCGCGCGGGCCATGATTCCGGTCCGCGCCTATCCCACGGCCATCCTGATCCCGCGGGAGAGCGTTCTCTTCGAGGGCGGCGAGGCCACCGTCTTCGTGGCGGACCCCGATTCCGGCCGCGCGACGCGACGCGCGGTGCGCATCGCCCGGCGCTTCGGAGCGCGCTACATGATCGCCGCGGGTCTTGAGCCCGGGGACCTCCTCGTCACCGCCGGGCAGCGCCTGTTGCTGGACGGCGCGCGCATTCGCATGGTCACGCGCCGGGATCTGTCCTCATGAAGAAGGTGATCGAGTTCTCCATCGGGAACCCCGTCATCGTCAACTTGGTGGTGCTCCTGATCCTCATCTCGGGCATCATCACCTTCGTCGGGATGAAGCGGGAGTTGTTCCCCGATTTCTCCCGCCGCGTGATTCGGATCGACACGACGTACCGAGGCGCCTCGCCCGAGGAGGTGGAAGAACTCATCACCGCCAAGATCGAGGACCGGGTCCGCAACGTGGACGGCGTCAACGAGATGCTCTCCACTTCCCGCGAGGGGCAATCCGAAGTCCGTCTCCAGATGCAGTCGGATACCGAAATGAGCCGCGCTCTGGGGGATGTGCGTGCCGCCCTGGACCGGGTCGTCGGACTGCCGCAGGAAGCCGAGGAACCCCGGGTGAGCGAGGTCCTGTCCACCCTCCCGGTCATCACCGTCGCATTGAGCGGCGACATCCCCGAGCGGGAACTGGGGGAGATCGCCAAGGATGTGCGGGACCGGCTCCGGCGCGTCGACGGCGTCGCCACCGTCTCGATTTTCGGCTTGCGCGAGAACCGGATACTCGTCGAGATCGATCCGGAGCGGCTCGACCAGTACCGGCTGAGCCTGGACGAGATTCGCGCCGCCGTGGCCAATCAGAACCGCAACGTGCCCGGCGGCGCGCTGAAGACCGCCCGCGGCGAAATCCTGGTGCGGACCCTGGGGGTGGCCGGAGGCGTGGCCGACGTGGAGCGCATGATTCTCCGTTCCACCGATACCGGGCATGCCCTCACGGTGGGGGATGTCGCGACGGTGCGCGAATCCTTCGAAGACCCCACGGTGCTATCGCGTTTCGGCGGCAGGCCGTCGATGAACCTCGTGGTGGTCAAGGAGCACAGCGGTGATGCCATCAGCGTCTCGGAACGCATCCGCGACTCCGTGGAGGAGATCCGCAAGACCTTGCCGGAAACCATTTCCCTCGGAATGTTCAACGACTTTTCGGTGTTCATCCGAAATCGTTTGGGCACCCTGGGCGAGAGCGGCGCCATCGGCCTGAGCATCGTGCTGGCCACGCTGTGCGTGTTCGTCCGCGGCCGCATCGCCCTGCTGACGTCTCTCGGCATACCGTTCGCGGTGCTGGGCTGTCTGGTCCTGATGTCGGTCTTCGATTACAGCCTGAACATGATCTCCGCCTTTGGCCTGATCCTGGTCCTCGGTCTTTTGGTGGATGATGCCGTCATCGTGACCGAGAACGTGTACCGCTACGTAGAGCAGGGTTTGCCGCCCAAGGAGGCGGCGCTCCGGGGCACCTCCGAGGTCGCCTGGCCGGTGGTCACCACGGTGGTGACCACGATCGCCGCGTTCGTCCCGTTCCTGCTGATACCGGGCACCATCGGCTTCTTCATGGAGCCGCTCCCCATCGTGGTGACCTTCGCGCTGCTGCTCTCTCTGCTCGAGGTGTTGTTCATCCTGCCGTCGCATCTTTCGGACGTCATCACGCCCGCCTACGCGAACAAGCTGCGGCGCGGCGAGCGCCTGTGGCTCACCCGAATGCGTCGCCGCGAGCGCCTGACCGGTCTCCGCCGCATGCACGTGCGCGGCCAGCACACGTGGCTCGCCAGCCTGCGCGGGGGTTATGAAACGGTCCTCGGACTGGCGATCCGCTGGCGTTACGTGGCGGTCAGCGTGATCGTGGCGGGCAGCGTGCTGCTGGCGGTGGCGGCCCAGTACCGGGTGCCCTTCGTGCTCTTCAAGGAGTTCGAATCGAGTCAGTTCTTCATCAACTTCGAGACTTCCGCCAACGCCAAGCTGGAAGACACGGAGGCCGTGGCCGTTCAGGTCGAGGAGATCGTGCTGGGGTTGCCGCCCGGCGAGGTCAGGTCCCTTTCCACCACGGTCGGCGTCGCCTTCCTGGACATGGACCGCGTGGTGCGAGGAAGCAACGTCGGCCAGCTCACCCTGGAACTGCACGACGACCGCGTGCGCGGCTCGGCCGAGGTCATCGACGATCTCCGGGGCGAGATAGAGCGGATACCGGGCATCACCAAGCTCCAGTTCCTCGGTCTCCAGGCCGGGCCCGGAGGGCCGGACATCGAGGCCCGGGTCATCGGCGAGGACTTGGCAAGCCTCCGGCGGCTGACCGATGAGGTCAAGGCCTTCCTGGCGACCTTGCCCGGAGTACGGGACATCCGTGACGACGTGGTCGCGGGCAAGGAGGAACTGCGCATCAGCCTCAAGCCGGAAGGCCGCACACTGGGTCTCGACGTGAGGAGCATCGCGCGCCAGGTGCAGCAGGGTTTCCAGGGGGTCGAGGCTTCGAGCATCCAGCGCGGGGACGAGGACGTGCCCATCGTCATCCGGTTCCCCGGGGACCAGCGCGGCCAGGTCGACACCGTCTCGCGCATGAAGCTCACGCTGCCTTCCGGCGAGCGCGTTTTTCTGAGCGACGTGGCCGAGATCGGCACCGGCATCAGCGCGACCCAGATCAACCGGGACGACCAGAAGCGGGCGCTGAGCGTCCTGGCCGAGGTGGAGACGGGGACGACCACCGTGGTGGAGGTCACGGACGCCCTGAAGCGGCGGTTCGCCGACGCCGGGCGCCGCTATCCGGGGCAGCGGGTGGTGGTGAAGGGTGAACGGCAGGAGATGGAGGAGTCGCTGGGTTCCCTGCCGCAGATCTCCCTGATCACGTTGTTCGTCATCTATTTCGTGCTGGGTTCCCTGTTCAAATCGTTCATCCAACCGTTCATCGTCATGGCCGCGATTCCTTTCTCCCTGGGCGGCGTCGTGATCGGCCATCTCGTCATGGGCGAGAACCTGAGCTTCATGTCCCTCCTGGGCTTCATCGCCCTGGCGGGCGTTGTGGTGAACGATTCCCTCATCCTGGTGGACTTCATCAACCGGAGCCGGAAGCGAGGCATGTCGGCGCACGACTCCATCATCCAGTCCGGCGTGGTACGGCTGAGGCCGGTCATGCTCACCACGGTCACCACCGTCGGCGGCCTCGTACCCCTGGCCTTCTTCGCCACCGGCCAGGCCAAGTTCCTCTCGCCCATGGCCATCTCCGTGGTCTGGGGCCTGTCCTTCGCCACCGTCCTCACGCTGATCCTGACGCCATGCCTCTACGCCATGCTCGATGACCTGAAGGCGATCGTCCGGCGCTGTCTCCGCTACCGCGCCATGCCGCCGCCCGAGGGAGTCGCCACGCCGGAGGAAGCCGGAATTTGACACGCTCCGGGGCGCTACCTATAAGTGATGGCATGCGCTGGCGAACGTCCTTCATACCCACCGTCAAGGAAGACCCCTCGGACGCGGAGGTGGTCAGCCACCGGTTGCTGGTGCGTGCCGGCATGATCCGGCAGGTGAGCCGCGGGGTGTACGATATCCTCCCGTTGGCGCTTCGCACCCTGCGCAAGATCGAGGCCATCGTGCGCGAGGAGATGAACCGGGCCGGTGCCCAGGAACTGCTGATGCCCGTCACCTCGCCAGCGGAGCTGTGGCAGGACAGCGGCCGTTGGAACGTGTACGGCAAGGAGCTGCTGCGCTTCCAGGACCGCCACGAGCGCGACTTCTGCCTCGCCCCCACCCACGAGGAGGTCATTACCGACATCGTGCGCCGGGACGTGCGCTCCTACCGCGAACTGCCCATGAACCTCTACCAGATCCAGACCAAGTTCCGGGACGAGGTGCGGCCGCGTTTCGGGCTCATGCGCGGGCGCGAGTTCATCATGAAGGATGCCTACAGCTTTCACCTGGACCGGGAGGACGCCGAGCGCGAGTACCACAACATGTACGACACCTACCGGCGCATCTTCACCCGCTGTGGCCTGAGCTTCCGCGCGGTGGAGGCCGACTCCGGCGCCATCGGCGGGAGCCTGTCGCACGAGTTCCAGGTGCTTGCGGAATCGGGCGAGGACGCTCTCGCCGCGTGCGCCGACTGCGACTACGCGGCCAACGTGCAGAAGGCGGAGTCGCGGCTGCCGGAACCCGCGGACGGCGCGGGCGGCGCCGGGCCGGAGGTCGTGTCCACTCCCGGCCTCAAGACCGTCCCGGAAGTGTCCGAGTTTCTGAAGGTCCCGCCGGAGCGCTTCATCAAGACCATGATCTACCGGAAGCCCTCGGGGGAGCTCTTGGCGGTGCTGGTGCGCGGCGACCACGAGGTCAACGAGACCAAGCTGGGCAACCTGCTGGATACCATCGCGGTGGAAATGGCCGGCGAGGACGAAGTGCTGCAGGCCGTGGGCGCGCCGCCGGGCTTCCTGGGCCCCATGAACCTGCCGCTGGAGGTGTGGGCGGACCACGCCGTCCAGGGCATGACCGACGCGGTCATCGGGTCCAACCGGGACGACGCCCACACCGTCCACGTGGACCAGGCACGGGACTTCACCCCCGCCCGCTTCGCGGACCTGCGTCTGGTCCGGGCCGGAGACCCCTGCGCGCGCTGCGACGAGGGCGTCATCGAGGAGCATCGCGGCATCGAGGTGGGGCACGTCTTCTACCTCGGCCGCAAGTACAGCGAAGCCATGAACGCCACCATCCTCGACTCCGAGGGACAGGAGCGCGTGATGGAGATGGGCTGCTACGGCATCGGCGTCACCCGGCTCATGGCCGCCGCCATCGAGCAGAACAACGACGCCGACGGCATCATCTGGCCCCTGTCCATCGCGCCCTTCGCCGTCGAGCTGCTGCCCCTCAACTACAAGGAGGACGCCGTCCGGGAGGTCACCGACCGCATCTACGACGGCCTGCGGGAGGCCGGTCGCGAGGTGCTGCTGGACGACCGCGACGAGCGCCCCGGCGTCAAGTTCAAGGACGCCGACCTCGTGGGCATCCCGCTGCGCGTCACCATCGGCGCCCGGGGCCTGGCCAAGGGGATCGTGGAACTGCGCTGGCGCAAGGACGGGGTCACCGAGGAAATTCCCGTGGACGCCGCCGCGGCGCGCATCGTCGCGGCCCTCGAAGGTGCGGCGACATGACGGCCGGCGGCGCCGGGGTCAAGGAACGGTTGATCGTCGCGCTGGACTTGGCCGACGCGGGAAAGGCCCGTTCCCTCGCGACCCTGCTGGCCCCGGAAGTCGGCATGTTCAAGGTCGGCAAGCAACTCTACGTGAGCGCCGGGCCGGACATCGTGCAAATGATCCACGACCTCGGCGGCGAGGTCTTCCTCGACCTGAAGTTCCACGACATCTCCAACACCGTGGCCGCCGCGGCCGTGGAGGCCGCCCGGCTCGGGGTCCGGCTGTTCAACGTCCACGCCTCCGGAGGCCGGGAGATGATGCGGCAGACCGCGGCGGCGGTGGAGAGGGTGTGCGGGGAGGAAGGCTTGCGGCGCCCCTCGGTGCTGGGCGTCACGGTCCTCACGAGCCTCGACGACTCGGACCTCGATGCGCTGGGGATTCAGGGCGGCGTGCGCGCCCAGGTCCTGCGACTGGCGGGGATGGTGCGGGAGGCCGGCCTCGCGGGCGTCGTCTGCTCCGCGCAGGAGGCCGCGGACATCCGGCGTGCCTGCGGCGACGGGTTCCTGCTGGTGACGCCGGGCATCCGCCCCGCGGGCGAGCAGGCGGGCGATCAGAAGCGGGTCATGACCCCTGGGGACGCGGTGCGTGCGGGCATCGACTACATCGTCGTGGGCAGGCCCATCACCGGGGCGGATGACCCGGTGGACGCGGCGCGGACGGTGGTAGCGGAAATGGCCGAGGCCGCCGGGTGACCAAGCGTCGAAACGCGCGGCTACAACGTTCACCACGGAAGTGTTAGTGTTGTGTCTCACAAACAGGTTTGCAAAGATGCGCCGGATTTTTTGTCGTCGGCAAGGCGCGATGACTCGTAGGGGCGACCCGCGGTCGCCCCAGTGGCGGGTACCACGCGAGGAAGACCCCGGGTCAAGCCCGGGGTGACGTAACGCAGCCGACGACAAAAAGACAAGCAGATTTGTAAACTGTTTTGTGAGACACAACACTAAGTTAGGAACCCATGCCCGTAGCCACCATAGAAGCGGCACTGGAAGACATCCGTCAAGGCAAGATGGTCATCCTGATGGATGACGAGAACCGCGAGAACGAGGGCGACCTCACCATGGCCGCGGAACTGGTCACCCCCGAGGCCATCAACTTCATGGCTACCTGGGGGCGGGGCCTGATCTGCCTGACGCTGACCGAGGACAAGGTCGCGCAGCTCGGCCTCACCATGATGGTGCGCGACAACACGGCTCCCTACGGCACGGCCTTCACGGTGTCCATCGACGGCGTCAAGAACGTCACCACCGGCATTTCCGCCTCCGACCGCGCCGAGACCATCCTCGCCGCCATCGCGGACGACGCCGGCCCCGGCGACCTGTGCACCCCCGGCCACATCTTCCCCCTGCGCGCCAGGAACGGCGGCGTGCTCGTGCGCACCGGCCAGACCGAGGGCTCCGTGGACCTGTGCCGGCTGGCGGGGCTCAAGCCCGCCGGCGTGATCTGCGAGATCATGAAGGACGACGGCACCATGGCGCGGCTGCCGGACCTCGAGGAGTTCGGCGAGAAGTACGACCTCAAGCTCTGCACCATCAAGGACCTCATCGAGTACCGGCTCAAGCACGATTCGCTGATCCACCGGGTCGCTTCCACGCGCCTGCCCACGCGCTACGGTGGTGAGTTCCAGGCGGTGGTGTACAACACCCACGTGGACGCCACCGAGCACCTGGCGCTCATCAAGGGAGAGATCTCCGGGGACCGGGAAACCATGGTGCGGGTGTGCACCAAGTTCCTCCCCGGCGACGTCTTCGGATTCGAGTTCTTCGACACCGGCTCGGTCATCAAGCAGTCCATGGAGCTGATCGCCAAGGAAGGCACCGGCGTCGTGCTCTACCTGCAGCCCGAAGGCAAGGGCCTGCGCACCGACGAGGCCGGCAAGCAAAGGAGCTTCCGCGACTTCGGCATCGGCGCCCAGATCCTCCGGGACCTGGGCGTGCGCAAGCTCCGCCTCGTCACCAACAACCCCCGAAACCTCGTCGGCCTCTCCGGCTACGGTCTCGAAATCACCAGTTCCGTCTCCTTCACCACCCCGCCCAACACGATAGGCAGGCCGGGCACGGGCGGGTAGCATCCATCCCTCGTAGGGGGTTCAGGCGTGGCCGTGCACTTGTTTGACTGGAGTTCACGGAAACTTCCGCCGCTTGGATGCGCACACGTCGGCAACGGTTGCCCGCAATGTTGCAAAAAAAGTTTGTGAAGAGCGATCCGAAGCAAGCCCCCCGAATCGTCATTCCCGCGGAAGCGGGAATCCAGGCG
>JAJEAI010000022.1 GCA_022824205.1 Candidatus Binatia bacterium | reverse complement strand
TTCTATCAGATCCTCCGCCTCCTCCAACTCAACCTCTTCGAGCGCCGACCACTCCTCGGTCTGCTCCTGCCACAGCCCCCGCCCAGCCCGCCCCCTCAAATCCCCCTCCGATTCGCTTAAAATTTGTGGGACAGCAGTGGTATTCCGAAGTCATCCATCATGCCGCCAGGGTCCTGTTTAACACGTCGTGCTGTTTCGCTAGAGCGGGCAGAGAGGCGGGCGAGTTGGGCGCTGGGCGGGCGTCTGTGTCAGCAATCTTTTTTCATAGTCTTCGGTTGGGGTGGACCCCCGCCAATGCAGAGTGAGGCCGCCCGTTGTCAAAAAAGGTGAACCAGCGAGAAATCAGCCGCTGGGCGGCGAAGCCGTCGGAGTTCTCGTGGAGGTAGACGGCCTCCTACTTGAGCGAGCGCGCAGGAGGGCCTCTGAGAGGGCATCGGTCCAGAAGCGGGCATCGAGGCTGTTCGACAGGCTCCAGGAGAGCACCCGGCGGGTGGCTCAGTCCATGACCGCCACCAGGTACAGGAAGCCGTTCTGGACGGGGATGTAGGTTCTATCCGCCGACCACACCTGGTTGGGGCGCTCGATGGCGACTCCTTTGAGCAGGTAGGGGTAAACCCGGTGTTCGCGGTGCGGCCGGGTGGTCCGCGGCCGTGGTGGGTTATGTCTGAATCTCTGTGTAAGCAGCGTCGTGGGCATTGCGCTTTCCGGGCTCAGCGGGAAGCGGCCGGGAAGCGATCCTCGAACAGGATTGCAAACTGCCCCATCGCGCCGGTCCAGTCAACCGGGCGCCGCCAGCGGACCCCGGCGTTTCGAATCGCCAGGAACAGCAACTTGGCCGCGGCCTCGTCGCTGGGAAAACTTCCCCGGGTCTTGATGATCTTGCGCAACGACCGGTGCAGGCTCTCCAAGGCATTGGTGGTGTAGATCATCTTTCGGATGGCCGGCGGGAAGGCGAACATCGGCACCACGTGCTCCCAGGCGCGCCGCCAAGCGGGAACCACCGCCGGGTAGCGCTGCCCCCAGCGGGCTTCGAAGTCGTCGAGCCTGGCCGCCGCGGCCTCGGCCGTCTCGGGCCCGGTAGACCGCCTTGAGGTCGGGCATCACCTTTTTACGATCCTTCCAGGAAACGAAGGCCAGGGAGTTGCGGATCAGATGGACGATGCAGGTCTGGACCGTGGTGCGCGGGAACACCGTGCCGATGGCGTCGGGGAACCCCGTCAGGCCGTCCACCACCGCGATCAGGATATCCTGCAGGCCCCGGGCCCGGGGCTCGTTCATCACCTTGAGCCAGAACTTGGCCCCCTCACTCTGCTCGATCCACAGCCCCAGCACCTCCTTGTCGCCTTCCGAGGTGATCCCCAGGGCCAGGTAGACCGCCTTGTTGCGCACCAGGCCCTCGTCGCGGATCTTCACCCGCAGAGCGTCGAAGAACACCAACCGATACACCGGGTCCAAGGGCCGGTTCTGCTACTCCTGCACCTCCTCGAGCACCGCGTCGGTCACCCGGCTGATCAGGTCCGGCGATACCGCAACCCCGTACAACTCCTCCAGGTGACCCCGGATCTCCCGCACCGTCATGCCACGCGCGTACAGCGACACGATGCGGTCGTCGAAACCGTCAAAACGCCGCTCCCCCCTCGGCACGATCGCCGGCTCGAACGTGCCGTTGCGGTCCCGAGGAACCGCCAGGTCCACCTCCCCGTCCTCGGTCAGAACCGTCTTGCCAGACTGCCCGTTGCGGCTGTTCCCCGTGCCTCGCCCGGCCGGATCCCCCTTCTCGTACCCCAGGTGGTCGCTCAACTCAGCCCCCAGCGCTCGCTCCAAAAGCGCCTTCTTCAGCTCCTTGAACAACCTCTCTTCGCCCAGCAAATCCTCCGGCTTCTCGTAGTCCGTCAGCAACTCGTCCAGAAGCTCCGGTCTCAGTGTCGTCATCGCAGGTCCTCCTCTTCCTAGTGTTTGGACCCTCGACCCCCTCTTACACAAGAGATCGGACACCCTCGACCTGTAGCCCCATCAGCGCATCAGACGCCGCACCCGGTGACGCCCCACACAGACGCCGTCCCGCCACAGTTGACGGACCATCTGGCGACTGCCGTAGAAGGGGCACTCCAGGAACAGCTTGTCGATCGGGCGCATCAACGCCAGATTCTCCGCGCTCTCGCCCTTTGGCCTGCGGTACACGGAGGATCGACTCACTCGAAGCAGCCGGCATTGACGGCTCAAGCTGAGCTTGGGATGGCCGGGCTCGATCATCCCCCGCCGCTTCTCCCGGCTCACTACTTGAGCCCTTTGGCCCAAAGATCCCGCTCCACCGTCAGTTCCCCGATCTTCGCGTGCAGATCCCGGAGTTCCGCCTCGTGGTCCCCGCGCGCCCGCTCCGCCCCTTTCGAGAACACCTCCTTCATCCCCTCCACCGCCCGTTGCTTCCAGGTGCTCACCTGGTTCGGGTGGATCTTGTGCCGCGTGGCGATCTCCTGGATCGTCTTGTCCCCGCGCAGTGCCTCCAGGGCCACCTTCGCCTTGAAGTCCCCGCTGAACCGTCGTCGTGTGCTCATCGCGTATCCCTCTTTCAGTCGGTGGAATACACAGACTTCGGGATCAACGGTAATGTGCTCTCGCCAGTTCATCGGACTGCCCTCCCGTGCCGGTTCGCCTTCCGTCCCTCCCCTACTTACCTTCTCCACTTACCCTCCCTTCCCTCCCTCCCCCTCCCCTCGGTTGACATCCCGAATCCCATATATTAATCAGTTTCCCTATTCTCAGTGGCTTCAGAATCTCCAAAATCCGACCTTGAGTCGACGGAAGCGGAAGTCGAGCGGCTTGCGGAGCGCATTGGCCGGTTGATTCGTTCCGTCGAGCCGGAGAAGCGGGAGGATCTGAAGGAACTCGCCTTTTCGCTGGTGCGTGAGGAGTTGATCCGGGGCGAGGAACCACAACAGGCAGCGGGCGGGGCCACCCCGGCGCCGATGAACCCCCTGGGCGCCGGCGTGCTGTTTTTCGTGTTGGGGGCGGGCCTCTCATTCGTGTTCGGGCCGGTGGGTCTGGCGTTGATGGCCGGCGGCCTGTTCTTCATGGTCTGGGGGGCCGTGATAAGCTGGTTCAAGAAGAAGTAGGACAGCAGGAACGCGATGGAGCAGGCATGGCTACGAGCGAGAAACGGGAAATAAAGCGAGGCATCTGGAGCCGCCGGGACTTCTTCGGCCGCCTCGGCTGGCTGGGGTTCGGGGTGTTCTCCCTGGTGTCCCTGTTCGGTTTCATGCGGTCGGCGTTTCCGCGGGTTCTCTTCAAGCCGCCCTCCACGTTCAAGGCCGGTTTTCCGTCCGACTACGCCATCGGCGAGGTGAGCGAGAAGTTCAAGAAGGACTTCCGCGTGTGGATCGTGCGCGAGGAGGTGGGTTTCTACGCGGTCTCCTCCGAGTGCACCCATCTCGGATGCACGCCGCGCTGGCTCTCGGCGGAGAGCAAGTTCAAGTGCCCCTGCCACGGCAGCGGCTTCTTCAAGACCGGCCTCAACTTCGAGGGGCCGGCGCCGCGGCCGCTGGACCGCTTCGAGATCGCCATCGCCGAAGACGGCCAGCTCGTGGTGGACAAGGCCAGGAAGTTCCGCATGGCGCCGGGCGGGGAACCGGATGAGCAGCATCCCAACAGCATTCTCAAGGTCTGAGACGGATCATGATCAACCTGGAACAGATCAAGAAGGAAATCGTCGAGAGCCAGGTCTGGAAGTCGATCTTCCGCCACGGCTACGAGGACACGCCGCGGAACCGCGTGCTCATGGTGACGGGCAACGTGTGGATGCACCTGCATCCCGCCAAGGTGCGCAAGCACGCCGTGCGCATGCGCTTCACCTGGTGCATGGGAGGGTTGACCTTCCTCATGTTCTTGCTCACGGTGGTCACCGGCATCTACCTGATGTTCTACTACCGGCCGGTGCCGCAGTACGCCTACGCGGACATGAAGTACCTGGAGTTCGACATGCCCTTCGGCATGCTCATGCGCAACATGCACCGCTGGGCGGCCCACGCCATGGTCATCTTCGTGTGGCTGCACATGTTCCGGGTCTTTCTCACCGGTTCCTACAAGCCGCCGCGGGAGTTCAACTGGATCGTCGGCGTGCTGCTGCTGGTGCTGACCCTGCTGCTGAGCTTCACCGGCTACCTGCTGCCGTGGGACCAGCTCGCCATCTGGGCCGTCACCGTGGGCTCCAACATGGCGCGGGCCACGCCCCTGCTGGGGCATGAGGGACCCTTCGCCGAGTTCGTCGGCGCCAACCCCATCTACGACGCGCGGGCGTTCCTGTTCGGCGGCGGCGACATCGGCCCGCACACCCTGCTGCGGTTCTACATCCTCCACTGCATCTTCATCCCGCTGGTGGCCAGCCTGCTCATGGCCGTGCACTTCTGGCGCATCCGCCGGGACGGCTTCTCCGGCCCTCCGCTCTAGGTCCGTCGGCACGGGTTTCATTACCAGGGGAAAGGGTGCCATCGTATGGCTCAGGCCGAGGAAACAAGCCGGACGATCGTCGTCGACGACAAGATTCACACGTGGCCGCACTTGGTGCGCGGCGAGTTCCTGGTGACCATCTTCGTGATGGTGGCCATGACGCTGTGGTCGCTGCTGGTGGACGCGCCGCTGGAGGAGCCCGCCAACCCGGCGCGGACCCCCAACCCCTCCAAGGCGCCGTGGTACTTCCTCGGTTTGCAGGAGATGCTGGTGTACTTCGATCCCTGGTACGCCGGGGTGGTGCTGCCGACCTTCATCATCATCGGCCTCATGGTGATCCCGTTCATCGACATCAACGCGAAGGGCAACGGCTACTACACCTTCAAGGAACGCAAGTGGGAGATCCTGACCTTCTTCATCGGCTTCCACATCCTATGGGTGGTCACGATCATCATCGGCACGTTCTTTCGCGGGCCGGGGTGGAACCTGTTCTGGCCCTGGCAGCGGTGGGACCCCCACAAGGTGGTGGCCCTCACCAACGTGGATCTGCCCTACATGGCGGGTCTGCGGGACTACTGGCTCCAGGCGGGGTTCGGCCTGTTCCTGGTTCTGGTCTACTACGTGCTCTCGACGTGGCTGTTCTACAAGTGGGTCGTCTGGATCAAGGGCAAGGAGTTCATGATCCGATGGGGGGCGGTGCGCTTTGCCATCACTTCCTTTCTTTTCGTCACCATGATGGCGCTTCCGGTCAAGATGTTCCTGCGGCTGGTGTTCAACATCAAGTACATCATGGTCACGCCTTGGCTTAATATCTGATGTTCTATCTGGCAAAACTTGTTCAGGCCCTGGGCCTTGCCGCGGTGGGGTTCACGTTGTTCGTGGGCATCTTCCACGGCATAGCCATGGCCGAGGAGATCATCATGACCCTCATCGGCGTGACGGTGTTCTGGCTGGGGCGCGTGTTGGAGAGCAAGGCGACTTGACGCCGGGATGCGGATAGATTTTCTGCGTGCTGTAAGGGAGCATGAATGGCGGTTCGCGGCGTAGATCCGAACGAGGAAAAGAAGTCCTACGGGACGGTCTTTTTCGTAGGCTCCATCCTGCTGGTGGTGGTCTCCCTGTGGGCGATTTTCGACGACAACATCACCAGGCGGGTGTGGAAGATTCATCAGGCGGAGTTCATCCGCACGGACTACGAGCGCGCCGCGGCCGCGTTGGCCAAGGAGCAGGAGCGCCTCGACGCGGACCCCAAGTACGCGGAACTGGTGAAACAGCGCGCCGCCGAGGCAGAGAGCCTCGACAGCGGCGAGAAGGGCGCGCGCCTCGCGGAGCTCCGGGACCTGCAGCAGCGGGTCGAGGTCGAGTACTTCGACGCGGACCAGGAGGTCAAGTTCGTCAAGAGCGAGCTGGACGAGGCATGGTACGAGTTCGACCACGCGGTCCAGTTGGGAATGGACGCGGGCCCTTACCGGAGGCACATCCAGGAATTGGAAGCCCAACAGCGCGCGCTCGAACCGGCGCTGGAAGCCGCGCGCAAGAAGCGCGCCGACGTGAAGGCGGAGATCCGCGAGGTCCAGGGCGGCGTCAAGAAGATCGACGACCAGCTCTACGAGCTGGAGGGCGACAAGCGGAAGTGGCAGCGGCAGATGGACAACGCCACCGTCACGGTAGGCCCGGAGGGCTTCCCGCAGTTCACCCTCTACAAGGTCCCCAACATCCATCAGGTGGTCCTCAAGGACTTCGACCGCAACAACTTCGACCAGCACGTGGACCGGGTGGACCGGTGCCAGTCGTGCCACATCGGCATCAACCGCGCCGGCTTCGACGACCTGCCGCAACCCCTCACCACTCATCCGAAACGCACGGTGTTCTTGAGCGACTCCGCCCATCCGCCGCGCTTCTTCGGCTGCACCGCCTGCCATGACGGACAGGGCGAGGCGGTGAACAGCCTGGCCCAGGCCCACGGCAACGTGAAGTTCTGGGAGCATCCGCTGCACGAAGGCCACGACGTGGAGGCCAGTTGCGTCACCTGTCACATCAACGTTCAGGGCCTCGAGGGAGCCGAGGTGGTGGCGCGGGGGCAGCAGATCTTCGAGCAGGTGGGCTGTACCGGCTGCCACCTGGTGGAAGGGTACGCCGACATCCCCAAGGTGGGGCCGAGCCTGCGCAAGGTGCAGGCCAAGCTCGATCCCGCGTGGATGGTGAAATGGATCGAGAACCCGCGGGAGTTTCGGCCCTTTACCCGGATGCCGCACTTCTACTTCACCGAAGACGAGGCGCTGGCCGCCGCGGCGTACCTGTGGACCGTATCCAGGAAGGAAGCCGACGCCTGGCTCAAGGACAACGCCGCGCCGGAGGGGTACCGGCCGGGTGACGCGGCCTTGGTGGAACAGGGCCGGGAACTGGCCCGCTCGGTGGGGTGCCTCGGCTGCCACGGTTTCGCGGAGGATGAGTTCACCACCCGGGTCGGGGGCAAGGACCTGGTGCCGAATCTCATGGACATCGCCGCCAAGGCCAACCCCCGCTGGACCTACAACTGGCTGCTGGATCCCAAGAGCTACAATCCGGACACCCGCATGCCGAGCCTGCGCCTGTCCGAGGACGAGGCGCTGGCGCTCACCGCCTACCTCATGACGCTGGGCGAGAAGCCCGAGCCGGACGCCGCGGTGGTGGCCCGCCTCGAGGATCCCGCCAACGTCGCCCAAGGCGAGAAGGTCGTGCGGAAATACGGCTGCGCCGGCTGCCACGACATCCCGGGAATGGAGAACGAGTCCCGCATCGGCGTCGAGTTGACGACCTTCGGCTCCAAGCCGCTGGAAGAGCTTTTCTTCGGTAACGACACGAGCATCAAGCACACGTGGAAGGACTGGACCTACAACAAGATCCTGAGCCCGCGCGTGTACGCCACCGAGCGGGTGGAGCAGTTGATGCCGCACTTCGATCTGCCCGAGGAGGACATCAAGGCCGTGCGGGTGCTGCTGCGCGGGTTCATCGAGCGCAAGGTGCCGGAGTCCTTCAAGGCGGATCACGCCGAGCGGGCGCAACAGATACTCGCCGGTCGCCGCAAGGTGCAGGAGTACAACTGCATCGGTTGCCACCAGATCGACGGCATGGGCGGATTTGTCGCCAAGTACTACGAGGAGAACCCCACCCTGGCGCCGCCGACGCTCAACGGCGAGGGCGAGAAGGTCCAGGCCAACTGGCTGTTCGGCTTCCTGCAGAACCCGGAGAACCCGATCCGGCCCTGGCTCCAGATCCGCATGCCGACCTTCGGTTTCGACGGTCCCCATGCGGACACGTTCGTGAACTACTTCGCCGGCCTGTCCGAGGTCGACATCCCCTACGTCCACTTCGATCCGGCGCAGGTGCCCGAGGGCTATCTCGAAGCCGGCCGCATGCTGTTCTCCGACGACTACTTCGAGTGCGGCAACTGCCACGTGCGGGGCGACAGAAAGCCGGAGGGGCCGGTGGAGGACTGGGCACCCGACCTCAATCTGGCCAAC
Source organism: Candidatus Binatia bacterium (assembly GCA_022824205.1). Lineage (GTDB taxonomy): Bacteria > Desulfobacterota > Binatia > UBA9968 > JAJDTQ01 > JAJDTQ01. The sequence continues at coordinate 5,166 of JAJEAI010000022.1, read as the reverse complement.
CAGCGGCTGAACCCGGCATGGATCGAGAAGTGGATCCTCGACCCGCAGAAGCTCCAGCCCGGAACCAAGATGCCGTCCTTCTACCCCGGAGGCCCGGAGGACATCCTGGCCGGGGACGAGAACAAGCAGATCGAAGCGCTGACCGACTACATCATGACGCTGGGGCTGCCGCCCGCCACCGCGGCCAAGGCCGAAGCCGCGCCGGCCGCGGAGTCGTCGGAGCAGCCCGCGGTTGAGGGGCAAGGCAATCAGGGCTAAGCTGGAACGTGAGACAAGGGTTATGACCGCGGAAGGAGACAAGAAAATGAATCGCAGGTTCTCATTGCTCGTCGCGCTGGTGTTCGCCATGACCGCCGCGCTGGCACTCGGCGCCGCTCAAACGGCCATGGCCGCCGGCGGAACCATTTCGGGCGCCATCGCGTTCAAGGGCGACGTTCCCAAACCGAAGAAGCTCAAGATCACCAAGGACAAGAAGGCCTGTGACAAGCGGCCCAAGTTCGACTCGTCCCTGGTGGTGAAGGACGGCAAACTGGCCAACGTGATCGTCTACATCGCCGAGGTCAAGGGCGGCAAGGCGCTGGAGAAGAAGGCGGTGACCCTGGACCAGAACGGTTGCGAGTATCAGCCCCACGTCCTGGCGGTGGCCGCGGGCGCCGACGTCACCATCCTCAACCCGGACAAGGTGCTGCACAACATCCACACCTACAGCAAGGTCAACAAGCCCATGAACCGGGCGCAGCCCAAGTTCAAGAAGAAGCTCAAGGTGAAGTTCGACAAGCCGGAGATCATGGAAGTCAAGTGCGACGTCCACGGCTGGATGAGCGGTTGGATCTTCGTCGCCGGCAATCCCTACTACAGCGTCACGGGCGACGACGGCGCCTTCAGCCTCACCGATGTCCCCGCCGGCAAGTACCAGGTCCGGATCTGGCACGAGAAGCTCGGCACCCAGACCAAGGAAGTCGAGGTCACGGACGGCGGGACCGTCAATCTGAACGTCGAGTTCTCCGGCTGATTGGGAAGCCGACAGGTCGCGGCGCACGTCCCGCGCGGCCACTATCCATGGAAAACGCCATGCCGGCCTGCCGCCGGCATGGCGTTTTTACACGGGGGGATGAAAAGGAGACTTCGGCCCCCAATACGTCATTCCCGCGGAAGCGGGAATCCAGGTGGGGTCGTGGATGGAACGGGTTTCCTGTTCCTCGACGATGCGTGCCAGCACGCGGGCGGAGGCAGGTTCCGCGCTCGGAGCCGGATCCAACACGTAGAGGTAGTGTTTGTCCGTGTCGATACGATTCTCGATCGCCAGATCCATCAGCACGGCGCCGCTGATAGCCTTGCGGCGGTAGCGGCTTCGCAGCCGGTTGTTGTTCAAACCGGAATCGTAATCCAGCATCAGGAGCGCCATCTCGTCGGCGATGGTGATCAATGTATCCTCTCGATGACGCACCGGCTTGCCGCCTGCGGCGGGGGGACTACATCCCCACCCGGCCCTTGAAGAAGTTCCAGGCGCGTTCCATGTCCGGCGGGGGCAGGGCTTCCTTCCGGCGCGAGCCGGCCGCCTCCCTGGGCAGAAAGTGCGGCGTGCCTATCTGCATGGCACCGTAGAGCACCTGCGCCGCTTCCTCGAGATAGATGGCCATCATCACCGCCTCGGGAATGGTTCGCCCCACCGTTACCTGCCCGTTGCCCCGCAACAGCACGGCGGCCGCGCCGCCCAGTGCCGCCGCGGCCCCCTCGCCGAGGGCTTGCGTCGAGATCAGGTCGATGGTCTCGAAGACGGGCACGCCGCCGCTGAAGAAGCTGCCGTGGTTGTGCACCGCCTCCAGCGGTGTATCAGTCACCGAGAAGATGTTGGCCGTCCGCGCGTGGATCCGGGTGATGGCGTTGACGTCCGGGCGGGCGTTGAAGATGGCCGTATGGAGCGGGGTCTCGAAGGACGGCGGCGCCGGCGCCTCCAGCACCTGACCTTGCAGGTTGAGGACCACCAGTTGCCCCGGTTCCACCAATTCCAGGCTGATCCTCGGCGTGATCACGAACAGGTCCGAATCCGGAATGCGCGCGCTCACGTGTCCGAACCCCTGTACCAGTCCCTCGCGGCTCAGGATTCTGGAGGCTGCGATGATGTCTTCGTTGAGCTGTTCGACTCCGTCGGGCATGTGGCTCCTTCTCGATTCGGCCAATGTACGGGATGTGCGGAGGAGGTGGCGGTGATGCGTCAGGCATGTATCTCGCGCCAAGGGACCCTCGTGACGCGGACTTTCCTTGTCGATCTTGTTGTCAAGATAGCATAGCAGCCACGACAGTGGTACAAATCCATTGAGATGAGGACGGCGGCAGCGAAAGTCTCTTTGCTTTCCCCGTTTCCCAAGGGTTGGTACTTCGTAGCGACTCGCCAGGCCCTGCTGAAGGCCAGACTCATCCGGAAGACATGGATGGGAGAGGATGTCGTCGCCTGGTGTGACGAGGAGGGGCGCGTCTGCGTCGCCGAATCGGTTTGCCCGCACTTGGGCTCCGACCTCGGGCCCGCCGCGGGGGGGCGCGTGCGTGACGGTCGGCTGGTCTGCCCCTTCCACGGCTACGAATACGATGCAACCGGCCAGTGCGTCGCCACTCCCTTTGCCCCTCCACCCAAGACCGCGAAGTTGCAGGTCTTCGAGACCACGGAAATTCTCGGCTTGATTTTCGCTTGGTGGGGGCTCGGGGGGCGGGAGCCGCAATGGAGTCTGCGTGCGGAGCCGCCGGACCAGGCCGGCTGGAGCAGCCTCGTGATCAGGACCCTGCGCTTTCCCGGCCATCCCCAGGAGACATCGGAGAACTCGGTCGATTTCGCCCACCTGCGGTACGTCCATGGCTACCATGACGTGAACGTCGCCCAGGAAGTGTCCGTGGACGGTCCCCGTCTGGAGAGTCGCTTCGACTTCAAGACGAAGCGAAGCATCGCCGGGGTCGCGACCTTCACCTTCGACTTCTCCGTCACCACCCATGTCTTGGGGCTGGGTTACTCGTTCGTGGAAATACGCGAGCACTCCATCGGCATGGATCTGCGCCTGTGGGTCCTGGCGACGCCGGTGGACGGCACGCTCATCGACCTGTCATTGGTCTCGCAGGTGCGGGAGATACGCAAGCCGGCGCGGAAAATTGCGGGCCTGGGGTTCCTCCCGGTGAGATGGCGGGCGCCCCTCATGAACAGGTTAATGGTGGCCCTGCAACGGCGCGACGTCCTGCAGGACGTGGTCATCTGGAGCCGCAAACGATATCGGCCGCGCCCAAGACTCTGCGGTTCCGACGGCAAGATAATGCCCTTCAGGCACTATTGCGCCCAGTTCTACCCCGATCCGTGCGACCCCGACGGCGCCGACACCACACCCTCGTGAATCGCCGCCCGTACAAATCGCCGCCCGTACAGTATGCTCCCGCAATAGTTGAACCACCGCCCCGTCCACGGCATCCGGCACAAGCAGTTGCTGCGAACGATCATCGCCTGAAGAGTTTGCCATGTCCCATCATGGCAAACTTGCCCGCTCCCGGTGATGGCACCTCGTATTTCACACGGCCCGAAAACAAAAATTGCACCTTCGGCATCGTTATGTCTATAATGGTATCGGGAATCCCCGCAATCTTGCGAGGGGAAGGATAATCGATGGTTCACGAAGCGGCAGTTGCAACGGCCCAGGGAGCGTCCGCGCTGAGTCTGCCGGAAGAGCTGCTGCTGGCGCTGCTGGACGAAGAGAGCGGTTATTTTCGTCAGGTACCCGGCTGGAACCTGAACTGCGCCATGGTCGGCGCAGCGCTGGGTGAACTGTCGTTGCTCGGTCGCATCGACACCGACCTGGAGTCCCTGACTCTGTGGGATGCGACCGACACCGGTCGTCCGCTGCTCGACCCGATCTTGCGGGAGATCGCGACCGAAACGAAAACACACGATGCCCGCTACTGGGTCGAGCGGCTTGCTCCGCAGTCCGAGTCGTTGATCCCCGAAGCGCTGGACGAGCTCGTTCGGCGACACATTCTCGACCTCCACCCGGGCGATTTCTATACCTTCTGCAAGCGCCAGCGGCCGAGCGAAACACCGTCGGGAGAAGAGCACCTGGCGGGCGAGTCCGTAAAGGCCAGGCTGAGCAGGATCATCTTCGCGGACGAGCTTCCGGGTCCGCGCGACGTGATCATCACCGGCCTCGTCAACGCCTGCCGCGTGTTCCATCTGATGTTTCAGATTGACGAGGAGGAGGAAGCACGGATTCAGTTCGTCAGCAAGATGGACCTGCTCGGCCAAGCGATTGCGGCAGCGGTGGCCGAGAGCATCGTCGCGCCCTCGCTTCGCCGGCCCTCGCTGACCAAGCCGATTCCAGCCGTGTCCCTGCGTGATCTGGTGTTCAACCGCGAGCTGCGAGAGGGCAGGCTGCCGGCGGGGTTCGCCATTCTGGCCGAAAAGTACGGTCCGGTGTTCGAGCTTCGGCTCCCGTTCCGCAAGAACATGATTGTCCTGGCAGGGTTGAAAACGAATGAGTGGGCCCATCGCATGGGGCGGGTGTTCTTGCGGTCGAAGGAGTACTTCGAGGAAGTCGACAAGGCGTATGGCGTGTCGCGCTCGATGCACTCGACTGACGGTGCCGATCACTTTCGCTTTCGCAAGTCGTTGCAGCCCGCCTACTCTCGCAGGACTTTGACCAGGCGTCTGGACGATGTCTATGACCTGGCCCGCGCGCACATGGCGAGTTGGGAAGTCGGCACCACGATGCCGGCGCAGGTGATGCTGCGACCATTGCTGAACGCGCAGTCATCGCCGCTCCTGGCCAACATCGACACCCAGGCCGAGATTGCCGACGCGCTCGAATACAAGGTACGGGTGCTCAACGTAGGCATCGTCAAGACGATGCCGCGTTTCATGCTCAAGACCCCGTCAATGCGCCGCCGGGCGAAGGCCATGCAACAGATCGTAGACCGTATGCAAAGGACGCATACGGCCGGGCAGCGGGTCGGGATGCATGAGGATGTGGTGGACGCGTATCTGGCCCTGCACGCGTCCGATCCCCAATTCCTGCCCGAATCGGACTTGGCGCTACCGCTGGGGGCGATCTTGATGACCGCCATGTACATGGGCGATCAGGTTGGCTTCGCCCTTTACTGGTTGCTGCAGAATCCCGAGTTGTACGAGCGAGTCACGGC
>JAJEAI010000099.1 GCA_022824205.1 Candidatus Binatia bacterium | reverse complement strand
CATTCCCGCGAAAGCGGGAATGACGATTCGGGGGGCCGGAATGTATAATTTCATATCAATGACGAATCGGGGCGTGGGTGCCATCGAATGAAAAAGGGACCCTCCCGATGTCCCGCGACATCGACAGGGTCCCTTTCGCGTGTTTCGTGACGGCGTGAGCCGTCGGTTCCACTGTTCTTGCTACCGGTCCTACTTCTTCCAGCCCTTGTTGTTATACCAAGCCAGCGCCTTGTCGTAGAACTCCTGGAACATGATGTCCTTCACCGGCGGAACCTTGGTGTCCTTGGCGATGGACTTGGTCCAGAATGCCGACTCGATGTAGGCCTCGATGCCGCCCGCGGTCGCCTGGCAGCGATCGGGGATCGATTTCGCTTCCATGATCTCGATCTCGTACATCTTCTTGGCGATGTGCGGCTTGTTGCGCATCACCTTTTCGTAGACGTGCAGCACTTCCTCGGCGTTGGCCGGGTCGTTGACGAAGGCGCATCCGCGAATGAGCGTGCCCATCAGGGCGACGGACTTCTCGGGGTTGTCCTTGATGAAGTTCTTGTTCATGGCGAGTTGCAGGAACGCGTATTCCTTGACGAACTGTTCCGCGGCGCCGAGAACCGTCAAGTTCGCGTCGCGCGCGGCCAGCATCTTGCCGAAGGTGAGCGAGCCCACGTCGATCTTGCCGGCCTTGACGCCCGCCAGGCGCGCGGACGAGCCGCCGACCTTGATCAGGCGCACGTCCTTCTCCGGGATGCCCGCGTTCTGCAGCAGCTTCAAGGAGACGTAGACGTTGCCGGACGTGGGCGAGCTGATGCCGACTTTCACCGGCCGCGGCAGGTCCTTGTAGGACTTGACGTGCTTCCCGCCCACCAGCCAGTAGGGCAGGGTATTCAGCTCGGTGCCGACGATGCGGATGTTGCTACCCGGCCGAATGGCCAGCGCGATGTTGTCATCCGAGCCGAAGAAGGGGAGCTGACCCCGTTCCAGAGCGAGGACGGCGGCATTCTCACCGCCCGATACCGAGTAGACCCTGGCGTCGTAGCCGATGTCCTTGAAGAAACCCTTGTGGATGGCCACCTGCTCCACGAGCGACGTAGTGGCGTTGGTCTGCGCGACCGGGATGCGGAGCTTCTCCTGCGCGAGTGCATGCCCGCTCCAGAGCAGAAATGCTCCCAGCAAGGCTGTGACGATACCCTTCGTGATCCTCGACCTCATGTGATTTCCCTCCTTGGTTGACGGCTGCATTGCAGCTATTGGACACAGGGCGACCCCGATGCTCTCCGGCATCGAGGTCGTCCCATCGTAACACCTTGCTGTTGGCCCGCGCTAATTTTTCATCCAGCCCTTGCTCTCGAACCACTTGACGGCCTTGGCGTGGAACTCCGGGAACAGGATCTCGTTCAGCGGAGGGATCTTGGTGTCCGCTGCAAGAGAATTGGTCCAGAAGGCCGAATCCAGGTAGGCTTTGATGCCCCCCGCGGTGGCCGCGCACCGTGGCGGGATCGACTTGCTGCCGACCACCTCGATCTCGTACATTTGCTTGCCGATCTCATCGGGGTTGCGCATCACCTTCGTGAGGACATGGATGACCTCCTCGCGGTTCTTGGGGTCGTTGACGAAGGCGCAGGTACGAATGATCGTGCCGAGCATGGCCGTGGCCTTCTCCGGGTTCTTCGCGATGAACTCCTCGTTCATGGCGATCTGGTTGAAGGCGTATTCCTTGGCGAACTGGCTGGCGTCGCCGAGGACGGTCAGGTCCGCCTGTTTGGCCCGGAGCATGTTGCCGAAGCTCAGCGAGCCGACGTCGATCTTGCCGGCCTTGACCCCCGCCAGCCGCGCCGACGAGCCGCCCACCTTCACCAAGCGCGCGTCCTTGGTCGGGATACCCGCGGCCTCCAGGAGCTTCAGCGACACGTAGACGTTGCCCGACGTGGGCGAACTGATGCCCACCTTCACCGGACGCGGCAGGTCCTTGTAGGACTTGACGTGCTTGCCGGCCACGAGCCAGTAGGGCAGGGTGTTGACCTCGGTGCCGACGATGCGGATCTTGCTGCCTTCGCGAATGGCCAGCGGGATGTTGTCGTCCGAGCTGAAGAAGGGGAGCTGACCCCGCTCCAGCGCCAGCACGGCGGCGTTCTCACCGCCCGATACCGAGTAGATCGAGGCGTCGTAGCCGAGGTCCTTCCACCACCCCTTGTAAACGCTGACCTGTTCCACCAGCGAACTCGTGGCGCTGGTCAACGCCACCGGGATGCGGAGCTTTTCGAGTGCCAGCGCGTGGCCGGCGAACAGAAGGCCTGCGCCCAGCACGACTGCGACAAATGTTCTCGTGATGCATGGCGGTTTCATGGCAATCCTCCTTCACTAATTCTTCATCCAGCCCTTGTTGTTGTACCAAGCCAGAGCCTTCTCGTAGAACTTGGGCAGCAAGATGTCGTTCATGGGCGGCACCTTGGTATCGGCCGGCAAAGACTTGGTCCAGAATGCCGAATCCAGGAACGCCTGGATGCCTGCTTCGGTGGCTTGGCAACGGTCCGGAACATGCTTGCTCTGAGCGATCTCGATGTCGTACATCTGCTTGGCGAGGTGGGGCTTGTTGCGCATCACCTTCTCTAACACGTGCAGCACCTCTTCCTTGTTCTTGGGGTCGTTCACGTAGGCGCACCCGCGGATCAAGGTTCCGAAAATGGCCGTGGCCTCGTCCGGATTGTCCTTGATGTAGTCCTTGTTCATGCCGAGTTGCGTGAAGGCAAATTCCTTGACGAACTGGTTGGCGGCGCCGAGGATCGTCAGGTCCGCCTCCTTGGCTCGCAGCATCATGCCGAAGGTCAGCGAGCCCACGTCGATCTTGCCGGCCTTGACGCCGGCCAGGCGCGCCGAGGAGCCGCCGACCTTCACCAGACGCACGTCCTTTCTCGTGATGCCGGCGGTCTCGAGCAGCTTGAGCGACACGTAGACGTTGCCGGAGGTGGGAGAGCTGATACCCACCTTCACGGGCCTTGGCAGGTCTTTGAAGGACTTGACGTGCTTGCCCCCCACGAGCCAGTAGGGCAGCGTGTTCATCAGGGTGCCGACGACGCGGATGTTGCTGCCGGGACGAATGGCCAGGGGAACGACGTCGTCCGAGCCGAAGAAGGGGAGCTGTCCCCGTTCCAGGGCCAGAACGGCGGCGTTCTCGCCGCCCGATACGGAGTAGACCACCGCGTCGTAGCCGATTTCCTTGAACCAGCCCTTGTAGATGGCGAACTGCTCCACCAGCGCGGTCGTGGCACTGGGGAGTGCCACCGGGATACGGAGCTTCTCCAGGGCCAGCGCATGGCCGGCGCACAGCAGGCTTGCCCCCAGCAGGGCCGCTGCGACTCCTCGTGCGATGCGTTTCTGTTTCATTGGCTTCCCTCCATCACGTGAGATTCAGCCCAGAAATTCGCTTGGTTGCCGGTGCATAGGGTATGGTGCCTGCGGCGCGCCGCTTGGCGGAGGGCGGATTATTCCTCCATAGCCTTGCGGGCCTCGTCCGCCAGGAGTTCCCAGATGTCATGCTTGATCTGCAGGAACTCGGGTTCTTCCTTGACTCGTAGCGTGCGGGGGGTGGGGAAGGGGACCTTGATCTCTTTCATGATCGTCCCCGGCCTGAAGCTGAAGCAGAAAACGACATCGGAGAGGAACACGGCCTCCTCGATGTCGTGGGTCACGAAGACCACGATCTTGCCGGAGTTCTTCCAATCGATCATCCGCTGGAGCTCTTCCTGCATGAGAAGCCGCGTCTGAGCGTCCAGGGAGGCGAAGGGTTCGTCCATGAGCAGGATTTCGGGGTTCACCGCCAGCGCTCGCGCGAGGTTCACCCGTTGCTGCATGCCGCCGGAAAGCTCGTGAGGGTAGTGGCTCTCGAAGCCCCGCAGCCCGACGATCTGCGTGTACTTGTCGCAGATTTCAAGCCTCTCCGTGGCGGACATGTTGCGGTCGTTCTCGATGCCGAACTTGATGTTGTCGGTGACGTTGCGCCAGGGCAGCAGCAGGGCCTGCTGGAACACCACCGCCTTGTTGGGCGTCGGGCCGTTCACCTCCTCGCCGTCCAGCAGGATACGGCCCCTGGTCGTCGGCAACAGCCCGTGGATCATGTGCAGCAGCGTGGTCTTGCCGCAGCCGCTGGGTCCCACGAACGAATAGAACGTCCCCGGACGGAGGTCCATGTCCACGCCGCCCACGGCGTGGACCGTCTCTCCGGTGGGTTTCATGAAGGTCTTGTGGACTTGCTCTACCTGAATCGATGACGACACGGACTACTCCTGTAGTTGGGTATCACGCCAGGGCGCCATGCGGCGCTCGATCACGAGAATCACCTGATTGAAGACCACGCCGGTTCCGGCGAGCATGGCCGCGCACGACATCATGAGCGGCATGTTGAAGGTATCGAGTCCCTTGAAAAGCTGATAGCCGAGGCCCGCGTAGGCGCCGAAATACTCTCCTACGACCACGCCGACGATCCCGCGGGAGATGCCGAGGCGCAGCCCCGTGACGATGTAGGGGAGCGAGCCCGGAATGAGGATCTTGTAGAGGACCTGGCGTTGGGGAACGCAGAACGAGTTGGCCAGGGTCTGGAACTCCTTGCCGACGCTCAGAACTCCGGTGTAGGTGTTGAGGACGATGGGGACCACCGCCGTGATGAGGACGATGACGATCTTGGCCGTGAGGTCCACGCCGAACCAGATGATGATGAGCGGGGCCAAAGCCACCGAAGGCGTGGCATAGATGGCGCTCAACCATGGATCGAAGAACTCGCGAAAGATACGGCTGATGCCGAACACCATGCCGAAGCCGATGCCCGCCACCGCGGCCACACCGTAGCCCCAGAAGAACTCGATGCCGCTGATCCTGAGGTCGTCGAGGATCTCGCCGCTGGCGAACAATCCGTAAGTGTAGGTGACCACCCGCCACGGGCCCACGAAGAACAGCTCGCTGTCGACCTGCCAGTTGGCGAACATCCAGAACACCGTGACGATGGCGATGCCAAGGATGGCGTTCATCCACTTACGCTGCTGCTGATAGACGTTTAACAAGACTTCCATTGGATCTGCTTCCGGCTCTCTCGACCTGGCGTCCTACACCAAGGTCTTTCGGTAAGGCGTGGCCCAGCGTTCGACGCCCTTCAGGATCTCGTTGCCCGCGATGCCCATGATGGTCAGGAGCGAGATGCCCACCATCATCTCCGCCACGTGGAACGTCTGCGTCGCGTGGTCGATCATGTAGCCGATGCCCGCCTCGGCGCCGAACAGCTCCGCCACCATGATGGTCACCACCGACCGCGAATAACCCAGCCGCAGGCCCGCGATCAGGAACGGCATCGACCCCGGCACGATGATCTTGGTCAGCATGGACCAGAACGAGATGTTGAAGGCCCGTCCCAGCATACGGAACTCGCCCTGGACGTTCTTGATGCCGGCCTGGGTGTTGATGATCACCGGGAAGACCGAGGCGAGGGTGATGACGCCGACCTTGGAGGCGATGCCGAGGCCCAGCCAGATGATGAACAGCGGTGCGGCCACCGAACGCGGCGTGGCGTAGAGGCCCACCAGGATGGGGGAAAACATCTCGTCCAGGGTCCGGCTGAAAGCCACCGCCGCGCCGATGACGACCCCAAGGATCATGGCCAAGCCGAAACCGTAGATCAGCTCGGTGCCGCTGTAGCGGATGTTCTCCCAGAACCGCGGCTCGTGGATCAGCACGCCGAATTCGATGATCACCGCCACCGGGCCGGTGAAGAAGTCGGGATCGTCGAAGACGAAGTCGATGAACTCCCAGGTCAACAGCGCCAGGACCACGGACAGGCAGAAGTTGATGCCGATGCGGTGGCGGTTGTAGACCGTTTTCACCGATGCGACGAACGACGAATCCTGGCTCTCTTCGAGGGGTATCTCTTGTATCTTGCTCATGAATTCAGATGGGTGTGGAGATAGGGCTCCGCCGGGGTTCCGCCCCCGATCAAACCCTGCCTCATACGGGTATTGGTGTGGGTTGTCAAGCAGTTTTCCTCCACGATTTCACCCCACGATTACGCCACGACGACTTCGTCCACGTCGTCCACCTCCGCCAGCCTCACGCGCACGTCTCCGCCCTTCCGCAGGTCCACCTGCTTGCCGACGAACCGGGCCTCGATGGGTAGCTCGCGCCCCCCGCGGTCCACCAGCACCGCCAGGAAGATGGCCCGGGGCCGCCCCAGGGCCATGAGGTGGTCCACGGCGGCGCGCGCCGTGCGCCCGGTATGGAGCACGTCGTCGAACAGGATCACCGTCTTGTCGTTCACCTCGAAGGGAATATGGGTGGCGTCGATGCGTCCCTCCGGCAAGAGCGTGTTCAGGTCGTCGCGGTATAGGGTAATGTCCAGCTCGCCCACTGCCACCGGCAGAGCGTGCTTTTCCTTCAGTACGTCCGCCACCCGCCGCGCCAGCGTCGGCCCGCGCGTGCGCACGCCGATGAACGCCAGGGAGGCCGCCGCGCCGTGTTCGTCAACGATGCGCTCGGCGAAGCCCGCGAGTAACCGCGCGATCTGGGCCGCGCTCAGCACCCGCGTGGTCTTCGTCGGCTTGGGTTTATTCGGATTGGATTTCTTCGGCTCAGCCTTCTTCGGCCTGGATATTTGCATGGGCGGCTCTCAGTCAACGTCCTGGCCTGCAACCGAGTAGCGTCCCGGCCTGGAACCGGGTGGCGGCGGACGCTCAGATTTTCGCATGGGCGGCTCTCAGCATGGCCTCCGCCAGGAACTGCGTCCCCAGGCAGATGTCGTCGGGGTCGGTCCATTCCGTGGGGTTGTGGCTCACGCCGTTGACGCTGGGGATGAAGATCATGCCCGTGGGGGTGATCTTGGCCATCTGCATGGCGTCGTGGCCCGCGCCCGACGGCATCACCTCGAAGGGGACGCCGTGTTCCTCGCACAGCGCGCGGATGAGCGCGATCACCCGCGGGTGCAGCGCCACCGGCTCCTCGTCCCGGATGGTCACGAGGTCCACCTTCACGCCGCGCTCCCGGGCGATGAGCCGCGCCCGCTTCTTGATCAGCCCGGCCACCTTGCGCTTGGAGGCGGCCGTGATGCTGCGCACGTCCACCTGCATCTCCGCCCGCCCCGGGATGGCGTTGATGACGCCGGGCTCCACCTTGATGGCGCCCACCGTCCCCACCACGCGGCCCTTCTCGGCGGCGGCGTGCTCGCGGCACACCTCGTCGATGTAGGTGATCAGGTGCCCCGCCGCCACCAGCGCGTCCTTGCGCATCTCCATGGGCGTGGTGCCGCTGTGGTCCGCCTGGCCGCGGAACACCACCCGGAACCGGCTCGGCGCGGCAATGGCCGTGACCACGCCGATCTTCTTCTTCTTCGATTCGAGGATGGGACCCTGCTCGATGTGCAGCTCGAGGTAGGCCTTGACGGTGTCGGGATCGCGTTTCAGCGAGTCCAGGTTCTCCCGGTAGATGCCCAGGCTCGACAGCACGTCTTCCAACCGGTTGCCGCCCGCGTCCACCGCGTTGGCGAAGTCGTCCATGGTGACGTCCCCCGCCACCAGGCTGCTCCCCAGGGTGGAGAACCCGAAACGGCTGGACTCCTCCCCCACGAAGCACACGCTCTCCAGCGGCCCCGGCACCGGCACGCCGCTCTCCTTGATGGTGCGCACCGCCTCAAGCGCCCCGATGACCCCCACCGGCCCGTCGTACCTCCCGCCCTGCACCACGGAATCCAGATGCGACCCCGCCAGCACCGCCGGCCCATCCCGCTCCCCCGCCAACCGCCCGAAGATGTTCCCCGCCGCATCCACGCGCACGTCCAGCCCCGCCCGGTTCATCAGGTGCACCAGCAACTGCCGCGAGCGCAGCTCGTGCACCGAGAACACCAGCCGCGTCACCGACCCGCCCTCGCCCAGGCCGATGCGCGACACCGCGTTCAGGTCGCGCAACAGCCTGTCCTTGTTGATATGGGGGATTTCCATGTGCCCTGCTCAACGGTCGGGAGAGGGAAAATCGTAACAGGAAAGGCCGAACGGAAACAAGGAATGGTCCGGAAGGAAACGACGAATGGGCCGGATGGAAACAGGAAATGGCTGGACGGAAACGACGGCTGGCAAAGGCTTGCCCGCCGTGTTAAGCCATCAACCGTTCGCGCTAAGCAATCAGCGCCTGTGTCAAGCAATCACCGTTCGTCCTGAGCGTAGCGGAGCGAAGTCGAAGGACATCCGATCAACAAGCAGAGTCCGTATACGAAGCGTTGCCGCCGGGACCCCGGACAGGCCCCCGCATCGTTTGGCCCCGAGGAATCCCATCCATGTCAGAAACCGGAAAGAGAATCGCCGAGCTTCTCCTGAGCACCCAGTCCATCCAGGTATACAAAGACCGGCCGTTCGTATTCGTATCCGGCCGGGTCTCCCCGGTCTACATCGACTGCCGCCGCCTCCTGTCCTACCCCGAGGCGCGGGACGAAATCCTCGAAGCCCTGGCGCAGATCGCGCGCCGCGACATCGGTCTCGACAACATGGACGTGGTGGCCGGAGGCGAGACCGCCGGCATCCCCTACGCCGCCTTCGTCTCCCACTACCTCCGCAAGCCCATGATCTACATCCGCAAGAACCCCAAGGGCTACGGCCACACCAACCAGATCGAAGGCGTCCTGAACGAAGGCCAGCGCGTGACCCTGGTGGAAGACCTCGTCACCGACGGCTTCAGCAAGCTCCGCTTCAACATCGGCGTGCGCGCCCAGAAGGCCCGCATCACCCACTGCCTCTGCGTCTTCGAATACAGCTCCGACGACCTCGACCTGCACGAAGGAAAGAAAAACCTCGCGGACCACGACATCAGCCTCCACACCCTCTCCAACTGGGACGACGTCCTCAGCGCCGGCGAAGACACCGGCTTCTTCTCCGAAGACAACCGCCACCAGATCGTCGACTTCCTCAAAGACCCAGGCAACTGGGGCCGGCGGATGGGCTTCGAGTAGTCGGCCGTCGTCATATCACCACGTCATCCTGCCAACAGGCAGTGTGAAACCCCGTCCGGCCAGAGAAGGCACCCAGCCCCCGGGAATCGTCATTCCCGTACGCTCCGAATCATCATTCCCGCACCCTCGTTCCGTCATTCCCGCCCCCTCCCGTCATCCCCCTTTTCCGTCATTCCGGCCTCCCTTCCGTCATTCCCGCGCCTCCCTTCCGTCATTCCCGCCTCCCTTCCGTCATTCCCGCCCCCCTTCCGTCATTCCCGCGAAAGCGG
>JAJEAI010000141.1 GCA_022824205.1 Candidatus Binatia bacterium | reverse complement strand
AATCCAGGTGGCGGTGGGCGGGGACACCGGCCAGTTGGCTCCTCCCCACCCATGGATTCCCGCTTTCGCGGGAATGACGATTCGTAGGGCGTGCGTCGGATCGCTCTTCACAAACCATTTTTTGCAACATTGAGGTTAAGTCTGCAAAGATGCGCCGGGTTTTTTGTCGTCGGCAAGGCGCGATGACCCGTAGGGGCGACCCGCGGTCGCCCCATGTGGCTTGTTTGTGAGACACAACACTAGAGAAGTGTAGAGGCGGGTTTTGGCCCGCCTGCGTCCATCCCGTGCCGAGGACGGCAGATCGAAGGCACCGGATGCCCGAAAGGAGCGAGCCATGAGCATCGATACAGGCCTTTACCGCCGGACCTACAGACTCGAGAGCGACGACGCGGCCGTCACCGAAGAGGTGCTGTTCTCGTCCGACTCCCACGTGATGGAGCCCGCGGACACCGTGGTGGACCGCGTGCCCCGGGCCGTGCGCGACGAAGCGCCGCGCTTTCCCGAGCTGAAGGTGGGGGAGGGGTTCCAGACCCATCCCGGCGGCTCCGATCCCAACGCACGGCTCAAGGAGATGGCGGTGGACGGCGTCAGCGCCGAGGTGCTCTACCCCACCCACGCCCTGAGCCTGTTCTCGCAAGAAGACGTCGCGCTCCACGAGGCGTGTTGCCGGGCCTACAACGACTGGCTCATCGAGTACTGCTCGGTGGACCTCGACCGGCTGGTGGGCGTGCCCATGATCGCCACCTTCAACATGGACGTGGCGGTAGCCGAGCTGGAGCGCTGCAAGAAGGCGGGGATGCGCGGCGCGCTGATCTGGCAGGTGCCGCCCAAGGAGCTGTCCTTCGCCTCCGACCACTACGAGCGCTTCTGGGCCGCGGCTCAGGAGATGGAGATGCCCGTCAGCGTGCACATCCTCACGGGCTTCGGCTACGTCAAGACCCGCTACGACCGCAAGGGCCTGGAGCGCTACCGGGGCAGCGTCAACCTCAAGCTGGCCGAGATCACCGACAGCCTCATGGACATCATCTTTTCGGGCGTGCTGGAGCGCTTCCCGAAGCTCAGGATCGTGCTGGTGGAGAACGAGATCGGCTGGCTGCCCTACGTGCTGGAGCAGTGGGACTACTACTTCGACCGCCACCGCCCCACCGAGCCGCTGACCATCGACAAGCTGCCGACGGAGTACTTCAACCGGCAGGTCTTCGCCACCTTCTTCAACGACGCCGTGGGCGCCCGCAACCTGGCTTGGTGGGGGCAGGACAACTGCATGTGGTCCAACGACTTCCCCCACGCCAATTCCACCTGGCCGCACTCGCGGGAGGTGGTGGCGCGGGACCTGGGCCACCTGCCCGACGACGTGCGCGCCAAGCTCCTGCGGGACAACGTCGCGCGGCTCTACGACATGCCCGTGCCCGCGCCCATGGCCGCCGCGGTGTAACCCACCCCGGCAGTCCGTCTTTGAGTCCCCCGCGGAAGAGTCCGTGTGAAGACTTCGCTCGGCCCCGAAACGGCGCCCCGGCCGCAAATCGTCATTCCCGCGAAACAGGGTGTGTCAAGACTCCCAGGGCACCCACGTCACAGAACGTCATTCCCGCGGAAGCGGGAATCCAGGGGCGGGGGAGTGGCACTACAACGACGTTTCCCCGCCTCTCCACCCCTGGATTCCCGCTTCCGCGGGAATGACGATTTGCGGCGGGGGTGCCGTTTCCGGGCCGAGCGGAGACCTTCCGGTTTCTTCAGATCGGTCAGATTGGTTCGGTCATTGGTTCGGCCGCGGGCTCCGTCTTCCCCAGCGTGAGTGAGAAGCCCGGCTTGCGGATGTAGACCTGGGTGTATTCCTTCTGCTTGGTGAGTTCGTTGACGAGGCGCACCAGGGGCTGGCTGGCGCTCAGGTACTCCCGCGGCTGTCCGGCGGTCTCCAGCGCCTCCACTGCCTCATCCCCTGCGAATACCCGCAGGATCAGCTCGTCGTCGGACATGGAAGAGCTGCCGAGTTGCTTCCGCACCTCGGGCAGCGACGGGTCCGGTTGCTCCCAGCCCTCCCAGTCCTTGGCGCGCGGGCGACCGAGGATGCGGTCCTTCACGTCGGGGTCCATAAGCTCGGCGCCTTCCCGGCCCCAGATGCCCAGGGCGTACTGCATGGACTGGTCGGTGACCTGCTTGTAGCGCTCGCCCATGATGATGTTGATGGCGGCCTGGGTGCCGACGAACTGGGACAGCGGCGTCACCATGATGGGATAGCCCCACTCGGCGCGCACCCGCGCGGCCTCCTCCAGCGCCGCCGGCAGCTTGTCCTCCATTCCCACGAGCCGGAGCTGGTGCACGAAGTTGGCGATCATGCCGCCGGGCACTTGGTGGTTGTAGACGGATTGGTCGAACGCCCGCGGCGCGCCCATGGGCAGACCGTCCCTCTTGGCGACGAAGGTGAAGTGCTCCTGCACCGGCTTCAGCACTTCCTCGTCCACGGAAGCGGTGTGGCCCATGGCGCGGATGTTCCGCAGCATGTTGAAGACCGAGGGTTGCGCCGACCCGTTGGCCAACGGCGGCACGCCGGTGTGGATGGTGGTCATGCCGAGCTTGATGGCTTCGAGGTAGTTGAGCGGTGCCAGCCCGTTGTTGCAATGGGCGTGGAACTCCACCGGGGTGTCGCCGATGTTCTCCAGCACCAAGGGCACGAGCGCGCGCGTGCGCTCCGGCGTGAGCAGCCCGCCCACGTCCTTGAAGCATATCCGCCAGGGCTTCAGGGCCGCGGCTTCTCGGGCCTTTTGGGCGTAGTACTCGTCGGTGTGGCGCGGCGACACCGAGTAGATCAGGTTGACCACGCAGTCCATCCCCGCCTTGCGCAGCGCCTCCACGTCCTCCTTGAACACCGCGTAGTCGTTCCACGGGTTGGAGGTGCGCGTAAGCGTGATGCCGCTGTCCACCACGTGCTGGACCACGAGCCGCGACACCGACGTGGGCTTCTTCTCCAGCCCGCCCTTGATGCCGCCGTGGAGCCGGAGCGGGGTGTGGCGCGCGCGCCGGCTGCCCTCCCGCAGCCAGTGCCACGGGTTCTCCTTGTGCTCGCGCACGTACTTCTTGAACATGGTGGCGGTGAAGAACTCCATGGACTCGAAGCCCGCCCGGTCCATGCGCTCGATGGCCTCCAGCATGGCCGCGGTCTTCATGTTAAAGGCCCACAGGCTCTGGTTGCCGTCCCGCAGGGTGGTGTCCACGAAGGTGACTTCGCTCATCGGATGCTCCTTGGTTGCCGTACGATACCGGCGGTCGGCGGCCCACCCTTGGCGAGTGGGTTTGCAACCCGCGCCTACGAGGCCTCTTGTGCCGCCTCTCCGTCGGCGTTCCGCCCCAGGGCAAGGGAGAAGCCCGGCTTGCGGATGTAGACCTGGGTGTACTCCTGCTGGCGGGTGAGCTCGTTGATGAGCCGCACCAGCGGCTGGCTCGCGCTCAGGTACTCGCGCGGGCGCCCGGCGTTCTGCAGCGCGTCCACGGCCTCGTCGCCCGCGTACACCCGCATGATCAGTTCCTCGTCGGAAAGCGAGGACCCCACCTGCGCCCGCACCTCCTTGAGCGACGGGTCGGGCTGCACCCAGTTCTCCCACGCCTTGGCGCGGGGGCGTCCGAGGATGCGGTCCTTCACGTCCGGGTCCATGTACTCGGCGCCCTGCCGGCCCCAGATGCCCAGGGCGTACTGGATGGATTGGTCGGTGACCTGCTTGTAGCGCTCGCCCATGATGATGTTGATGGCCGCCTGGGTGCCAACGAACTGGGACAGGGGCGTCACCATGATGGGGTAACCCCACTCCTCGCGTACCCGCGCGGCTTCCTCCAGCGCCGCGGGCAGCTTGTCCTCCATGCCCACGAGCTTGAGCTGGTGCACGAAGTTGGAGATCATGCCGCCGGGCACCTGGTGGCTGTAGACGGACTGGTCGAAGGCCCGCGGCGCGCCCATGGGCAGGCCGTCCCGCTTGGCCACGAAGGTGAAATGGTCCCGCACCGGCTCCAGCGCCTTCTCGTCCACCGACGTGGTGTGGCCCATGGCGCGGACGTTCCTGAGCATGTTGAAGATCGACGGCTGGGCCGAGCCGTTGGCCAAGGGCGGCACGCTGGTGTGGATGGTGGTCATGCCGAACTTGATGGCTTCCAGGTAGTTGAGCGGCGCCAGCCCGTTGTTGCAGTGGGCATGGAACTCCACGGGGATGTCGCCGATGTTCTCCAGCACGATGGGCACCAGCGTGCGCGTGCGCTCCGGAGTCAGCATTCCGCCTACGTCCTTGAAGCAGATGCGCCAGGGCTTGAGGGCCGCGGCTTCCCGCGCTTTCCGGGCGTAGTACTCGTCGGTGTGCCGCGGCGACACCGAGTAGATGATGTTCGCCACGGCATCCATGCCGAGTTCGCGCAGGTCGTCCACCTCCTGCTTGAACACCGAGTAGTCGTTCCATGGGTTGGAGTTGCGGGTCAGGCGGATGCCGTTGTCCACCAGGTGACGGACCACCAGCTTGGCCACCGACGTGGGCTTCTTCTCCAGCCCGCCCCGGATGCTGCCGTGCATCCGCAGGGAGGTGTTGCGCGCGCGCTTGGTGCCTTCACGGATCCAGTGCCACGGGTTCTCCTTGTGCTCGCGCACGTACTTCTTGATCATGGTGGCGCTGAAGAACTCCATGGACTCGAAGCCCGCCCGGTCCATTCCCTCGATGGCCTCCAGCATGGCCGCGGTCCGCATGTTGTAGGCCCACAGACTCTGGTTGCCGTCGCGCAGCGTGGTGTCCACGAAAGTGATGTCGCTCATGGGTGCTCCTCAGCGGTCATTGAAAACATGTCTGGCCCCCTTCGATTCGGTGTGCCGGTCAACGAAACGTCGAGACTCACCCGGTCGTAGGGCACGCGCGGAATCAAGGCGCCGCGCTTCCCTTCCTTCAACTCCACCAAGCCGTACCGCGATATCGTCTTGAGGGTACGAGACAGGTTCGACTTGTGTCTCCCGGAGAGTTCTGCCAGCTCCGTGAGCGATGCCGGCTGCTCCCGCGCGATCAGTGTCAAGAGCTCTCGATTGCGTTGCGACAGCACCTTCGCGAAGCTCTCCACCGATGTGAACCAGACCTTCGGCTCGCCCTTGGCGGGCGCGTACTCGCCACGAGCAATTGCCATGGTGCGCGCCTTCATCCGGTCATAGCCGGCGATGCCGATCTTCAATGTCTTCATGGAACCGATCCTCTCTCCCTGAGAACCTTGTCGACTTCCTTCCAGAAATCCGCGATCAGCGTAAACGAGTCCCTGTATTCATATGGACGGATGCGTTGCGATCGGTGCGAATGGTCACTTTCGGTGCGTTCCTGCGCTCTCGGACCTCGTCGTTCTTTCACTGGGTGTGCGTTGTCGAAGCCGACGAGTCGAGTGCCGTCCGGTGCGTGAAGCGTCAGCGAATACCTGAGTCCGTGCGGTCGTTCCGGCGTCACCTCGCTCCGCACAACGACGAATTTCACCCAGTGTCCTATGTCGTCCACGAACAGCGTCTGGCCGTGAAGGTCGAGCAGTGTGTCCAACCCGCGATCACGGTCAGGCGTAGTCATTGAAGATAGTTATCAGATACTGATAACTAAAGCAAGACGCGTTATTGGCGGGAACTGACAGTGCCCTACACGTCCGTGGTTCCGTTCCCTCCGTTGCCGTTGGCGCTCCGCCCCAGGGTTAGCGAGAACCCCGGCTTGCGGATGTACACCTGGGTGTACTCTTTCTGCCGGGTCAGCTCGTTGATGAGCCGTACCAAGGGCTGGCGGGCGCTCAGGTACTCGCGCGGGCGCCCGGCTTCCATCATGGTCTTGACCTCGTCCACGCCGGCGTAGACCCGCAGCACGAGTTCCTCGTCGGAGATCGACGGGCCGCCCACCTGGCCGCGCAGTTCGGCCAGAGACGGCTCCGGCTGCTCCCACTCGGCCCACGCCTTGGCGCGCGGCCGGCCCAGGATCCTGTCCTTCACGTCGGGGTCCATGAGTTCGGCGCCCTCGCGGCCCCAGATGCCCAGGGCGTACTGGATGGACTGGTCCGCCACCTCCTTGTAGCGCTCGCCCAGGATGACGTTGAACGCGGCCTGGGTGCCCACGAACTGGGACAGCGGGGTCACCATGATGGGGTAGCCCCACTCGGCGCGCACCCGCGCGGCCTCCTCCAGCGCCGCCGGCAGCTTGTCCTCCATGCCCACGAGCTTGAGCTGGTGCACGAAGTTGGAGATCATGCCGCCGGGCACCTGGTGCAGGTACTGGCCATGGTTGTATTCGACGGGCTTGCCGATGGGGAGGCCGTCGCGCTTGGCCACGTAGGTGAAGTGCTGCTCCACCGGCCGCAGCACCTCTTCGTCCACCAGCGGCGTGTGCCCCATGGCGCGGACGTTCCGCACCATGTTGAAGATGGACGGTTGGGCCGAGGCGTTGGCCAGCGGCGGCACGCTGGTGTGGATGGTGGTCATCCCGAGCTCGATGGCTTCGAGGTAGTTGAGGGGCGCCAGTCCGTTGTTGCAGTGGGCGTGGAACTCCACCGGGGTGTCGCCGATGTTCTCCAGCACCAGCGGCACCAGGGAGCGGGTGCGCTCGGGGGTGAGGAGCCCGCCCACGTCCTTGAAGCATATGCGGTAGGGCTTGATGGCCGCGGCCTCCCGCGCCTTTCGGGCGTAGTATTCGTCGGTGTGGCGCGGGGACACCGAGTAGATCAGGTTCACCACGGTCTCCATGCCCAGTTCGCGCAGCCCGTTCACTTCCTCGCCGAAGACCTCGTAGTCGTTCCAGCTATTGGATGTGCGCGTCAGCGTGATGCCGCTGTCCACCACCTTCTGGATGATGAGCTTCAGGATCGACGCAGGCTTCTTCTCGAGCCCGCCCTTGAGCCCGCCGTGCAGCCGCAGCTCCGTCTTGCGCAGCCGCTTGGTGCCCTCCCGCAGCCACTCCCACGGGTCCTCCTTGTGCTCGCGTACGTACTTCTTGAACATGTTGGTGACGAAGAACTCCATGGACTCGAAACCCGCCTGGTCCATCTGCTCCGCCGCTTCCACCATGGCCGCGGTCTTCATGTTGAGCGCCCAGAGGCTCTGGTTGCCGTCCCGCAACGTGGTGTCGATGAAATGAATGTCACTCATGATGTCTCCCGAAAGGAACCTGTATTGCGTCTCGTGGGTCGCGGCGTCGCGCGGTCATGCGCGTCGCCTGCTCATAGTGGCGTGAAAGGGGGAAGGGGTCAAGGTGGTCCCGGGCGGCGGAGCATGGCGACCCGCGCCCCCCGACTTGCCACAGGCCGGCAAATCCTCTAACGCTGCCCTTCATCACGCATGGGAGGAACGCGATGGTTCAACAGGCATCTCAACCGGTGGAGGAACGCGTCGTCGAGTTGCTCCGGCACTTGGGCATCGACAGAGTCCACGTGGCGGCCTATCTGCCTGGTGATTGGAGCGGATTGCTGGAACGGCACCCGTCGGCGGTGGCGTCGCTGACGCTCATCTGCCCTCGGGGCATGAAGATCGAACTGCTGCGGCCCCACCGGGACCGGATGATGGTCGTTACGGGTGACGGCGGCAACGAGGTGGCGGAGTTGATGAGCGCCATGGACAAGCTCCCCGGCGCCGCGCTGACGGTGCTGCGGGACTACTACAGTCCCATGTGGGCGGACGTCATGGCGGACCGCGGCGGCGAGGTTCAGCCGGCAATGATGGAGTTTCTCGCGCGCCGGGAGGGGGAGAGTCCGGCATCACCGGCGCGGCTCCCGGAGGGGGAGGGCGAGGCCGCCGGCGTTTCCTACACGGTCCGGGGCTCGGGGCCGCCGCTGTTGCTCTTCCCGCTGGCGCTGGCTGCGTCGCAGTGGGAGCCGGTGCTGGCGGCGCTGGCGGAGCGCTTTACGACGATCACCCTGGGCGGCGCGCACCTGGGCATGGTGGCTTTCCTGGAGTCGCGCGCCGAGGGCTACCTTCGGGTGGTGCGCGGGGCCGTCGCCGAAGTGGGGCTGGAGCCGGGGCAGCGGGTGCTGGAGGTGGGCTGCGGCGCGGGCACGGTGGCGCGTTGGCTGGCCCGTCACACGGGGAAGCGCAACTCCATCGTGGGGGTGGACATCAACGCCTACCTGCTGCGCGAGGCCGCGAAGCTGGCCGCGGCGGAAGGAGTCGACGACGTCATCGAGCTGCGCGACGCCAACGGCCAGGCGCTGCCGTTCCCGGACGGCGGCTTCGACGCGACCTTCGCGTTCACGGTCATGGAGGAAGGGGACGCCGACGCCATGCTCGCCGAGTGCGTGCGGGTGACCCGGCCCGGCGGGAAGGTGGCGGCCGTCGTCCGTTCCCTGGACATGCCCTGGTGGGTCAACCTGCCGCTCCGGTCCGACCTCAAGTTCAAGGCCCAGACGGGCTACGGCGACATGGTGGAGGGCGGGTGCGCGGACGCGAGCCTTTACGAACGCATGGAACGGGCCGGCCTGGAACGCGTGGTCATGATGCCCCAGTGGGCTACGTACTCGTCGGGGGAACGGCTGCACCAGCAGCAGGAGCGCATGGTTACGCGTCTCGACCCGGCGGAGGCCGAGGAGTGGCGCCAAGCCATCGTCGCGGCCGGCAACCAATTCTTCATCTCGCAGCCGTTCCACTCGGGCGTGGGCACCAAGCTCTGATTCCGTCTGATTCCGCGCGGTAGTGGGCAGGCGCCCGTGCGCGGGATTGCTCCAACAGGGCTCCACCTGATCCGCGCGGCGGTCGGTAGCCGCCGACGGAACTTTCCACGAGATTCCACGAGAGCCGCTCCGTCAGCCCTTGCCGCCGCCCGCGCCTACTGGTCGTAGCGTCCCTCGTACGTCTTGCGGAGCGCCTCCGTCTCCTCCGCGCTGAGGCCCTTGAGCCACAGGTTCTCCGGCCGCGCCAGCACCTCCTGGACGCGCTGCTCGTATTTCCGCTTCATCTCCGGGCCCTTGGTGGCGGCGGCCTTGACGACGTGCGGCAGGAACTTGAAGTAGAAGTGCTTCGAGACCTCGTACATGCCGTGCCAGTGGGTGTAGTCCGGGCCCATCATGCTGGCGCCGTGCCGTGCCCGGCGTCCCTCGTGGTGCCACAGTTCCCAGAAGTCCCACTGCACGTCGTGCTCGAACGGCGCGTTGGGCTTGAGCACGCCGTCGGCCTTCAGTTCGTTCATGATCTGCTGCGCGGGCCGGGCGAACTTCTCGTTGTACAGCACCACGAGCTGGTCGAACTGCTGGTAGAAGTTGTCGATGTAGGTGTCGTTGTGGCAGTTGCGGCACACCGCCTTCATGTTTTCCCGCCGCTGCTCCCAGGTCACGATCCGCTCCACGCGCCGCGGTACCGTGCGGTTCACCAGCTTCTCGTTGCGCACCACCTTCTCCACCGTCTCCACGGTGACGCCGATCTTCGGTAGCGCCCGCGTATCCGGGTAGTCCTCCTGGTAGCCGTCTTCGAAGACCACCCGGTTGAGCTTGGTGCTGATCACCGGCCGCAGAGTCCAGCTTATGCGCTCACCCACGTCGTGCTTGTTGCCCACGCGCACGCCCTGGGGCGTCATGTGGCTGCTGATGTGACAGGTGGCGCAAGTGGGGGCGGCGGCGTAGTCCCGCCCCAGCACCCACTCGCCCTCCTTGTCCAGTGCCATGTGGGCGCGGTTGGCGTGGAAGGCGATGCCGTGCTTCGACTCGTTGTAGATCTCGATCTGCGGATGGTCCGGTCCCATGTGGCACTTGCCGCAGTTCTCCGGCGCGCGCGCCAGCTTGGCCTGGAACGAATGGCGTGAATGGCAGGCGTGGCACGATCCCTTGGAGCCGTCGGGATTGAGCCGCCCCATGCCGCTGTTGGGCCAGGTGTCCGGGTCGATGACCGGCTTGTTCTCCTTGCCGGTGCGCAGAATGGCGCCGTCCGCGTCCCGTTTGAACTTGATGAGGCTGCCGTGGCACTGCCAGCAGCCGTTGACCGCGTCGGCGATGTTGCCGGGCATGCCCGCCACCTTCTCGGCCAGCACGTTGTCGAGGCTGGCGAGGATCTCGCCCGCGCGCGCGTGGTGGCTGCGGGCGAACTGCTGGTGCTCCCGCACGTGGCAGCGGGCGCAGTCCGTGGGCGTCACCAGCGCCGATATCAGCCGCCCCTCGTGCATCCAGGCGTCGACGTCGCCCTCGTTGGCCCGGTGGCAGTCGACGCAACCCACGCCGAGTTGGGCATGGCGGGACTGCTCCCATTGCATGACCATGGCCGGGGCATCCACCTTGTGGCAAGTCACGCACGCCTTGTTGACGGCGGTGACCACGGGTTCGCGGCCTTCTTCCACACGATGCCGGCTCGATTCCTGCCAAGCCACCAAGAGCAGGGCGGCAAGGAAGAGAAAGGACAGACCGGCGATGAGATAGCGTTTGAAGGCAAGGCTCACGGGAATGTCTCCTGCTGCGATAGACTAACTCGCAAACGACTCCCACACGGTCAGTACGAGGAAGACCAGGAACGCCATGGTCCCCAGCGTCACCGGGACGCCGTCGGGCATGCGCCAGCGCCGCCGGCACCACTCCTCGATGAAGGGCCAGAAGAAGGCGATGGCCCCCATGGCCACGGTCAACGCCACGCTCACGTGCAGCGACGTCAGCTTGAGCAGGCGGAAGCTGAAGTAGAAGAACCACTCGGGCTTGATGTGGTCCGGGGTCTGGGTGGGATCCGCCGGTGGTCCGAGGCCGGCCGGGAAGGCCAGAGCCAGGATGGTCAGCAGGTACATCAGCAGCACGCCGATGAGGATCTCGGTGGTGGCGTGATCCGGCCAGAAGGGGAAGTGGCGTTCCCCGGTCTTGGCGTCGGCGCCCGGCTGCTCCAGCTCCGTGACGCCCTGGAGCCGGATCAACAGGATGTGCAGCGCCAGCAGCGCCGAGGTGATCGTCGGCAGCAGGCCGATATGGAGGACGTAGAAGCGCGTCAGCGTGGCGCCGCCCACCTCCGGGCCGCCGCGCAGGAAGTGGGCCATCCAGGGGCCGACCAGCGGCACCGCCTCGGCCAGGTTCGCGGCCACGGTGGCGCCCCAGAAGCTCAGTTGCTCGAAGACCAGCGAGTAGCCCGTGAAGCCGAAGGCGAGGGTGGCCATCAACAGCAGGAGGCCCACGCACCAGTTGAGCTGCCGCGGATGGCGATAGGCGCCGGTGAAGAAGACCCGCAGCATGTGCAGGATCACGGCGATGATCATGAGGTTGGCGGCCCACTTGTGCAACGAGCGGATGAACCAGCCGAAGCGGATCTCGCGGGTGATGGCGGCCACGCTGGCGTAGGCTTCCTCGGGGGAGGGGACGTAGTAGAAGGTCAGGGCGATGCCGGTGACCACCTGCACGACGAAGAGGTAGAGGACCGTCCCGCCGAGGCAGAACCACCATTTCTTCAGGTGGTGGGGAATGGGCTCAGCGCCGGCGTGCCTCAGCAGCTCCCAGTCGAACGGGAACATGGCCTGGAGGCGCTCGCCCAGGGATGGCTTGCCCATGGCTGTCCTCTACACCTTGCCCGTGTCCCTGACGCCGATGTAGACGACCTCGCCAGCGTCGTCGACCCGAAGCGGCACCCGTGCGAGGCTCTGTCCTGCGTCCGCGGGAGGCCCCGACACGGCCACGCCGTTGCCGTCGAACACGCCGTTGTGGCAGGGACAGAAGAACTCTTTCCGGTCCGGCACCCAGTGGACGCGGCATCCCAGGTGAGGACACACCGAGCTGAATGCCTCGATGCCGGCGGGTTTGCGCTTGATGAGGATTTCCATGCCGTCGAGGCCCGTGAACCCGCGCACCGCGCCTTCGGGGTACTCGTCCAGCCGCCCCGCGAAAAGCCAGCGGAGCCGCGGTTCGAGGCGCCGGGGCAGGAGGAACAGGAAGCCCTCGGCGGCCAGCAGGCCGTAGCTCAAGGTGAGGCCCGCGCCCATGAGCATCAGCGCGAGCGTGTCGCGGCGGGTAGTGCCGCCCCTTGAACCGTCGCTGCACCGTGCCATCGGGTCTCCCTCCCTTGGTTTTCGATCCGTTTCCTCACCAGCTTCACTGGACCTGCCACAAGATAATCGCAACACTGCAAGGCGTCCCTGTCAAGTGCGTGCCGCTTGGAGCCTGTCCGAGTAAATTCCGCATCCTCCTCCGTCATTCCCGTCCTCCTCCGTCATCCCCGCGAAAGCGTGAATCCAGGAGGCGTGGAGTGGGGAAACGCCCCGTAGGGACCCCTTCACCACCCCTGGATTCCCGCTTTCGCGGGAATGACGGAGGAGGACGAGAATGACGGAAGGGGATGCCCTTTGTCAGTCCGATCGCTGTAATACTCGGACAGGTTCCTGGTTGACAGCGGACCCATAATCCCCATATGTAGTGGAGTTGCGAGCTTCCGGCACTACAGAGAGGGTGTAAGGTTACTCGGTGGCGGGTGAAAGCGGTGTCGGGCGGGCCTGCCTCAACCAGGGGACGGGGTGCATGCCATGAAATCAGTCCGGTCAAGGAGAGGGTTCGCCGTCATGTGGGTGATCATGGGCCTGTGGCTGGCCGTGACGCTGTGGCCGCCGGGGGCCGCGGGGTCCGCCGAGCCCGGCATCCGGCTTGACGGTCCGCGGATACAGGGCGGCTTGGTGCGCGGGCGCGTAGCGCCGGGTTCCAAGGTGAAGTTCGAGGGCGAGCCGGTGCGCGTCTCCAAGGAGGGTTGGTTCCTCATCGGCTTCGGCCGCGACGCGCCCGCGAAGGCGGTGCTGTTGGTGGCGTTTCCGGACGGACGGCACGAGCGCTACGGCCTCGTGGTAGAGCCGCGCAAGTACCGCATCCAGCGCATCGACGGGTTGCCTCCGAGCAAGGTCACGCCCAGCAAGAAGGACCTCGTGCGCATCCGCAAGGAGGTCGCCCTGGTCAAGCGGGCGCGCACCGTGGACGACCCGCGCACCGACTTCCTCGGCGGCTTCCGCTGGCCCGTCAAGGGCCGCATCAGCGGCGTCTACGGCTCCCAGCGCATCCTCAACGGCGAGGCCCGGCGCCCCCACTACGGCATCGACATCGCCGCGCCCAAGGGCACAAGGGTAGTGGCGCCCGCGGCGGGCGTGGTCACGATGGTGCATCCGGATATGTACTTCTCCGGCGGCACCATGATCGTCGACCACGGCCACGGACTCTCGTCCGCCTTCCTCCACCTCTCGCGCATCCTGGTCAAGAAGGGCCAGCGCGTGAAGCAGGGACAGCCCATCGCCGAGGTCGGCTCCACCGGCCGCTCCACCGGCCCCCATCTCGACTGGCGCATCAACCTCTTCGGCCGCCGCCTCGACGCCTCGTTGCTGGTGGGGCCGATGCCGAAGTGAATGTAGCCCGCGAGCTTCAAAGGGGGTGAAGGCATCGGCGCCTTCCCCCCTTTTGTATTCGTGCGGAACCTCGCGGTCTGATCCTCGCTAACCCGCCGCCTGCTGTTTTTGGCTCGCCTCCGCGGCCGCGTGGGCCTTCTGGAAGTCTTCCTCGCTGATGTTGTAGAGGCTGGCGCCGCCCATGAAGATGGCGGCGGCGATTTCCCGTGGCACGTTGTCGAGCAGGTTGTTGGAGACATTGGGGAAGTTCGAATCGAAGTGCGGGTAGTCCGTCGAGATGCACATCCGGTCCGCGCCGATGAGTTCCGCGGTGCCGGCGATCTCGGGCTCGCTGCCTTCCACCGCAGCCCAGCAGTTGCGCTGGAAGTACTCCCTGGGCGTCAGCGACAGGTAGGGCGCGTGGGAGTCGCGGTAGTTGGCGTAGTCCCATTCGATGCGCGTCAGGATGCCGGGGACCCAGGAGTTCTGCGCTTCCAGGTAGCCCACCCGCAGCTTGGGATGGAACTCGAAGACGCCGCCGATGATCATGGCGATCAAGGCCTGCTGCATCTCGATCCAGTGGCTGGCCACGTGGCGGTAGAAGCGGTTCTCGCCGTACAGCGCGTTCATGTGGGAGTTCCACGCGCCGGTGCCTTCATGGAAGCACCAGGACACGTTCAGTTCCTCGTGCAGGCTGTAGAGCGGTTCCCAGTAGTTGGAGTGCCAGAAGCGGCCATTGACCATGTTGGGGCGGATGAACGACGCCACCGCGCCGAGCTCCTCGACGGCGCGCTTGAGCTCCTGGCACGCCAGGTTCACGTCGTGCAGCGGCAGCATGGCGGCGAACTTCATGCGCTCCGGGCAGTGCCGGCAGAAGTCGTGGATCCAGTCGTTGTAGGCCCGGCTCAGGGCGTGCGAGAGGTGCGGGTCCATGTCGTCCCGCGCCAGCAGCCCCAGCCCGCCGGTGGGGAAGAGCACGGCGATGTCGATGCCCTCCATCTCCATGCCCATGATCTGGGCTTCCTCGTCGTAGCCGCGTTCGATGGCGAAGTCCATGCGTCCGGTATCCGCGAGGCGCGAGGCCGACAGCACTCCTGTGGCGGCGCCCATGACCGGTCCCGTGGCCTTGGACGAGGCGGCCTTCTTGCGGTGCTGCTGCAACTCGGAGTCCGCGCCCGTGGCGAGGCCGTCGATGGTCCAGGTGCGCCGGCTGATCTTCCCCTTGCCGTCCACCGCCCACGTCACCCGGTGCTTGAACTCGGGATCCAGGTATCTCTCCAGAAGGTCTCCGGGTTCCTGAATGTGCATGTCGCTGTCCACGAAACGCAGGCCGTCTTTCATTTTCGTTCCTCCTTGTGTCGGCGAGCCGCGGTGTTCGCGCGCCTTGGGCGCCGTAACGATTTCGCTGGATCGAGACTACAGGAAGAGAACGCGCGGGGTCAACGACCGACGGCTGGAGGCGGCGACGCCGGGCCGACGCGCTGGCGCGAGGTGGTCAGCCCGTCGCCGGGAGGGCGGTCTGTTCTGAGGCGATCTCCCCGTCGGCGATTCGTATGTGGCGGTAGCACGCGGCGGCTACGATGGCCTTGTAGACTCGGACGAGTATTCGCGTCACGGTTCTTGCCAGTGCCAAGAGCGAGCGAAGGGTTTTGTCTCCGGGGGTTGCTCCCATCCAGCCCGCAAGCAGGCCCCTCGAAAAGCCGGGTGCGGCATCCAATGCCGCGAGCAGAAGGACAAGGCCGAGTGTCCGGGTCCAATGACGCGATGTAAGTCGCCAGCATCGCCTGAATCCGTGAACAACGCGCGTGCGTTCAATGGCCGCGGTCGGGATCAGAATCAACAGGCGGCTGTCGATCAGGATGTCGACCAGACCTCCCAGGATGCCCGCGGCGGCGAGCAAGGCGGCCATCCTGAAGACAGGGAGCTCCGACACGATGATGAGAATCTTCGCGACATGGTACGGCAGGGTGAGGGCGGCGCGCAGGAGAGCGATCGTCAGGACCGTCGTGACAAAGACATAAAATGGACGGTGCAGAATTTCCGGGATCGCTCGCCCGGCGGATATCAACGACCCTTTCAACGTTAACCGGCGACCGCCCAGGTCGAGCCAAACCGCCATGGCGATCACGGCTTCCAACGCAACTTGCGATAACCCGCCGAGGAGCAATGAAAGGCCGACCTTGGACCACAAGAGCAGTCCGGTGGGAACCGCGTCGGAGACTTTCAGCAACCCGTTGAAGGCCGCGTGGATCACGAAATCGGCCCCCCAAGCCAGGACGAGAAACGGTACGATATTCCGGAAGAGCACCGAAAATGACTGGCCAATCACGCGCCACACACGGATACTTCCGTCCGGCCAGTGCGGGCGGGCCGGGTCAGTGTGTGGTGCATCGGTTTCCATGGCTAGTCCCTGGCGGTCTTCGGCGGTACGCTTGCCTCGACGGGAGCGATCTCTCCATTGGCCATGCGTACGCGACGGTAGCAAACCACCGCGACGACAGCCCACCAAGCCCGGATCAACCCTTCCTTCAAGAAGACGACCGCTGGCGCCAGTAACTTGAGGTCGCGCGTCTCGATGCAATCGGCCGCGCCTTTGAACGACGTGCTCGCGGACCAATTCAACGCTGAGGGGAAGCACCCGGCCACTACGAGAACGAAGAAGATTCGGGTCCAATGACGGGAGGTCAATCGCCAGCACCGCCGGAAACTGTCGAGCACCCCCCTCCGTTCCACGGTTGCCACCGGTATCAGGGCGATGAACCACGCGGCTTGCAACTCCGTCTCCGACGCCGACGTGAGGATGAAGATGACCACCGCGTGGTACGGCAGGTAGAACAGCGCGCGCAGGGCGGCGACGGCGGACACCCTGGAGACAAGCAGGTAGAACGGACGGCGGAGGACACACGGAATCGCCCTGGCGACGGCGCGCAGGGAACCGGGCAAGGTCAACCGGCGGCCGTTCAGTTCCGTCCAGACCGCGGTGGCGATCACGGCGTCGACCGCTACTCTCGAGGCGGCATGGAGGGTGACGGAAGCGACCTGCCTGAAGAACAACGCGGCAAAGTCGAGGCGTCGCAGGGCAAGATCCCTCACGACGAGAAACGGGGCCAGCCCGGTGAGGAACAGCACCATGCCCACTGTCCACGCGACACTCCCCGCCAGGAGCACAAACGGCACCACGTGTCTGAACAGCACCGCCAAGGACTGGCGCACCATGGCCCAGACCCGGATCTCGCGGCCCGTGACGTCCGTGTCCGGTGACGGGGAGTTCTCCATGGTTTCGGTTTCCATGCTCTTTCACACTCTTAGACATTCCCGTTGTTCTGTGCAAACTTGGACCGAGCGATTCAAAAGGCCGAGCCGGATAGTCGGGAGTCGTATGGCCTGCGACGTTTGGCTGTGCGAGTCGGAGGAGTTGCATCATGAAGACAAAGGGCTCGCCAGCCCGTCGCATTCACTTTTTGTTGGTGTGGGTCCTGGCGCTCGTGGCCGGGGGCTGCACCGTGACGACGGATACCGGCCGGCTCGATGCCGTTGCCAGAACGGGTATCGCGTACACCGCCAAGGTGCCGCCGTTGCTGGACCGGGCGTTCGAAGCGGCGGCGGCGGTGGATTCACGTGCGCTGGCGGAAGCGCGGCACGGCCTGTCGGAGGAACAGCGGCGGGAGGCGCTGCAACGATTCGACGCGGTCATGGTGGAGCGCCTGAAGGACTACGACGCCGCCAAGCGCCACAATGATCTCTTGAGGTCATACTTTGTGTCGCTACGGGCGCTGCTGGAGTCCAATGAGCCGAAGGCGAGCGGTACCGCCGCGAAACGGTTGACGGCGGCACTCGGGAAGCTCTCGCCGGGGCTCAAGAAGGCGCGGATGGGCGACGTCTCGGTAAGCGGCTTGGTGGAGCCCGCCGTGACCGTCACGGTGGCCTCCTTCAGATCCGCGGCACTGCGGCGCGAGTTGGAAGCGCGCGGCGCGGCCATCGAACGCGAGCTGGCTCTGCAGGAGGCCCTGGTGGGCGCGGTGGTGCGGCAGTTGCGCGCGGACCGGGAGATTCTGTCGGCGGGGTTTCGCAACGACGCGGTGGTGGGGCCCTACGTGAGCGCCAAGCGGCTGCCCGGGAGTTGGCCGGCACGACGGCTGAAGAGCCTGCGGGAGCCCGTTGACGTGGAAGCGGCGGCGGCCGCGGAGCAGACCGTCCGCGCACTGCGGCAGGCGTACGTGGCGGCCGTTGAAGGACGCCTGGACGCCGGTCGGGCGGCTGAACTGGCCACTACCGTCGAGGGTTTCGTCGAGCTTGTGGCACGCCTCGGCGCCGAAGCGGGGAGGGCGGTCCGATGACGCCGGGAGAAATCCGCGGGAAGACGCTGTCGGAGCTGCGCCGGGCGCGGAAGGACATGATGTCCGGCGAATGGCTTTCCAGGGTAAACGATCTCCCCGAGGCGGAGCGCACGGCGGCCGCCATGGCGCTGCTGGAAATCTGCCTCGCCGTCCGCCGGCTGGAGAACACGCGTGTCGCGGCCGTTCGAAGCCGGTTTGCCGACAACGAGAAGGAGCTTGAGCAGGGTCTGCGGGCTCTTGATCGGGCACGGGAGAGACTCCACCGGACCGCGGCCTACCTGAAGGCCGTCACTACGCTCCTGTCCACGGTGGCGAAGGTGGTCTAGCCGTAGCGACAGCCAAGCCTGAATTCGTCGTTCCCGCTTTCCAGGGCTGTGTCAAACGGGCATGGCCTGCCGCAAGTCACCCCGTAGGATGAAACAGATGTGGTTGGAGCAAGGAGCTACCGAAGCAGTTGGCATCGTGGCAATGTGAAAGGAGGCGGTGGCGGGGATGGGAGAGCGTCGAGTT
>JAJEAI010000112.1 GCA_022824205.1 Candidatus Binatia bacterium | reverse complement strand
AAAGCCGCTCCCGGCCATCCAGTGGGCGCCATCGCCCGGGCCGGCCGTAGGAGACAAGCTACAGGATTTCTCCACCTGAATAGCGTTGCGTCGCTTTTTGCGTCGCAGCCTGGAGTTCGCCAAGTCCCTGAAATCATGGGAATGTGTTTGGTTGTAACACGCCCGCTCCACGCCCGTGTTACGTAGAGAACACACCTTTTCCATGGTGCGAGCAAGTCGGAGGGGCACGACGTGCGCACCGGG
Organism: Candidatus Binatia bacterium; assembly: GCA_022824205.1. Taxonomy (GTDB): domain Bacteria; phylum Desulfobacterota; class Binatia; order UBA9968; family JAJDTQ01; genus JAJDTQ01. The sequence continues at coordinate 8,642 of JAJEAI010000112.1, read as the reverse complement.
ACGCAGACAGGGCGCGACAGGCACCACGGTGCGGCAGGTGTGGAAGAATAACGGCTCCGCCGTAGAGACGGAACCGCATGGCGAGACATCGGCGATTGGGGATAAAGACGCGTGATATCCACGGGTTAGCCCGAGCGGCGCTTGAGCGGGAAAGAGAGGTCAGAACATACAGGGCCGAAGTCGTGGATCACTGGCGGTTTCAGGGCGTCCATGCAGAAAAGTAGCCGTGGCGGTGCGAGCGCAGGTCTGGCAGCGAAGATTCTCCAAAGAACCGGGCTGATTCTCTCGGGAACCGGGGCGATGCTGCAGAGAACCGGGGCCGATGCTCGAGAGAATCGCGGCGTAGTACAGAGAAACATACATCCCTGTTTTTTCGGCATTTTCCCCGTGTTACGCGGCGCGACGGCTGTAATACAATGCACTTACACAGGCTTACAAGCCACTTACAGCAGCCGGATCGGGTCATCGCCGCCGGCCGCGCAGGCGCGAAACGAATGCAGACGGCAACCGGGATGCGCCGCGCGAGATCGGCGCCGGCCTCGGCATTCGGGCCGATGCCCGTGCGGAGCGCGGTGACGGCGATGCTCACAGCCGAGTCGTCGAGTCCGTCACCACCGTGGCGCAGCACTGCACGGGACGCGAGCCGATGTCGATGGCAAGCGCGGTCGCCGTGGCCGTCATCGTCGAACCAGTGTGTCCGGGAAAGTTGCACGCGGTGCAACACTCACTCGACCGTTGCCGTCGGCGGCGGTGCAGATATGTCGGACATTCCACAAATCGCTGGTGAACAGAATGGTGCGGCCATGCGTGACGGCACGCCCGGCACGCTGTCCTCGGAGTCGAGGCGCAGGATGTCTTCGAGGACGATACCGGTGTCGCGGAAACGCCGTGACACTTGGCCCGTGGAAGTGACGGCGTTCACCGCACCGCGGCGGCCACGCGTTCGGGCATCACGACCGGCGCGATCGCGCACTGTAGCGTGAGGCGCTACAGTGGTTCCGGGCTCAGGAGCTGCGGACCCCGAGACGACACCGGGGAATATCCGACTTCCGAGCTTCCTGTTGACCCCCTTCGTCAACGCGCCTACTCGTTGAAGGGGCGCTCGACCAATGGCGGCTTCCTTGCGACGCGTAACGCGGCGCGCTACAGTCGCTCCGTGAAGATCCGGCACAAGGGCTTGCGCGCGCTGCACGAGCGGGACGACCGGGCTCAACTGCCCGCGAGCCTGGCGCCGCGCCTTCGGCGCATCCTGTTCCGGTTGCAAGAGGCAACACATCCACGCAGCGCCGACGCGCCCGGTTTCCGGCTGCATCCCTTGAAGGGAGACCGGGCAGACGAGTGGAGTGTTCGCGTATCCGGCAACTGGCGCGTGGTGTTCAGGTTCGTGGATGGCGAGGCCGTGGACGTGGATCTGATCGACTACCACTGACGGGGAGGGAGCAATGACGGTGAAGGACCGCGACAGCGAGAGAGCAGGCCCCATGCTGAACCCGCCGCATCTGGGCGAACTGATCCGCGAGAGCATGGAAGAGACCGGCTGGAGTGTGACCGAGACGGCGAAGCGCCTGGGCTGTGAACGCGTAACCCTTTCGCGCCTGCTGAACGGCAGGGCGGGTGTGTCCGCGAACATGGCGCTGGCGTTGGAGGAAATCGGCTGGGGCACCGCGGAGCACTGGATGCGGATGCAGGCGAGCTATGATCTGGCGCAAGCGCGCCGGGAGCGAACTGCGGGGGAGCGGCTGCCGGGTACGCGGTTGGCGTGAGGCGCCTCGTAGCGGTACCGGCAGACGGGAGCGTCCGGACAAGAGGGCTGCTCGTTTGCGACGCATAAACTGCATTGCTACTGAAAACGGAGAGAGGATGTTGTCCGGCCGTTGGCCGATCCCGGAAGCATCACCATGGCAACACGACCAGACATCGCGGCCGTCCGCCACGAGGGCGAAAGCGACCCGGCTCCCGCCAGGTCGAAACCGGCAGAGGTAGAGGATGACTCCTTTCGGCCTCGCTGCCTGTCGGTTGACCTCGAGGTCGGCAGGGAGGACGGCCGCATCCATGCCGTCGGAGCGGTGCGCGCGGACACTGGCCAGCGCCTTCTGCGCTCCGGGGGCGGACTGGCCGCGGCGCTGGCGAGACTGGACGAACTCGCCGACGGCGCCGACTTCGTTCTGGGTCATAACCTGATCGCTTTCGATCTTCGCTATCTCGAGGCCGCGAAGCCCGGACTGCGCCTGCTGAAGCTGCCGCCGGTGGACACGTTGCGCCTCAGTCCCCTGGCCTTTCCCCGAAATCCCTATCATCACCTCGTCAAGCACTACCAGGACGGCGGGCTCAGACGCGGGCGGGTGAACGACCCGGAGCTTGACGCCCGCCTTGCGCTGGAGGTCTTCGGGGATCAGCGGAAAGCCTTGCGCGAAGCGGCGCCAGACTTGCCAGACTTGCTGACGGCCTGGCACTGGCTCACCACGCCGGAACCGGATGACCAGGACCGTGCCCTCGTCGAGTTCTTCGGTTGTCCGCGCCTTGCACCATGTTGGCTATTACACTGTGAGTGTGGAGCTGGGGGTCCAGGTTGCGGGAGGTGTCGTGCCTGAAGGTCGCCACAACCGTCTTCTGGTCCCCGGCATGGACCATCGCCCCGGTCGTCCCGTCCTGCATACGGGTGAGCACCGTGTTCTTCTCGATCCAGCCGAGCGTGGTCCTCACCGCCAAGTCGTGCGCTTCGACGATCCGTTCGTCGCCGCCCATCAGGGCCATCAAAGAGACCGATTTGGGCGCGGACATCGTGACGTCGCGGCCGGGCCGGTGCTGGATCTCCCCGTCCTTACCCCTCTTGCCCAGGTGCGGGCCGTCCGGCACCCTGCCTTCCAGGATCGCCTGGAACGTGGCGGAGTCTACCGGGGCCGAGAGCCTGAGCGCTTCCGCGCCCTTGCCCGCCTAGGCGCTAGCTTCCCTGTGGATCGCGTCGTCCCTGGCGTAGTAGCCGTCCTTCTCGAAGTAGGAAACGCCTTGCGATGGCGAAGCGATCACGCCGATCGAAGCGACCAACTCGGGCTCCTTCCACCGGCCGCGAGGCCACACCGGTTTTTCATGTCCATGGAGCCCGGATACGCGCTTTCGCGGCAGAGGACAAGGCGCAAACGAGCGCTTCATTGTCCTGCCCCCGCATGGCGTCGATTGTCTTTTCGCAGAACCGGCGACCCTGGTTGGAGGCTCGATTTCCTTGTCCCGCGCTCCCCGGTCATGACCGGATGATCCCATGGCACTGAGCGAACAAGTGCTGGCGGTAATCGCCCAAGTGACGCCCCAGGAGCTTGCGGAGACGCGCCGCTGGTGTGAGCTTGGGGATCGCGTGCACCCGCTCAGCGACTTGACGGAGGGCCGCGTAGACACGGCACCGCCGAGCAGGAAGCGAACGGTCTATATGCGTGAATACGCAAGGCGGCGGTGTCGAGAGGACCCCGAGTTCCGGCGCCAACGGCGTGCGAGACAAGCGGAGTGGCGGGAGAAGAACCCGGAGAAGGTCCGGGAGTACAACCGAGAGTACCACGGGCGGCGCTACCACCAGGACCCGGAGTTTCGTGAGCGGCGGCTGAAGTACCTGCGCGAATACCGTCGAGCGCACAAGCGGCCGCGAACTTGAAGGAGGAAAGGCGGGCTCTGGAACTCTCCTGAAACGGCGACCGCGTTGCCACAGCAAGAGAGCAACGCCGTACAGCCGTATACAAGCCATTGAACGCTTTACCGAGCGGATAAGGATGGCAGTCAGTCCGAGCTTCCCTTTTGATTGACTTCGTCAACGCGCCGACTGGTTGACGGAGCGCTCGAACCCGACCAATGCCGGCTTACTTCCCCTTCAGTTCACCGGCATGGTGGTGTAAATTTGCCTTGGGGGAACCGGCGTTCTATCGCCCTACATGCGCAAACTCGTCATCGCGGTGTTGGTGCTTGTTGTACTTGTGGCCGCACTGTCGGGATGGGCTCTGTACAACGTCGACTCGGTGATCGCGTCCTACAAGGACCGCATCGTCGCGGCGGCGGAGCGGCGCACGGGGCGAACGGTCGCGTTCGACCGCATCGCCGTCAGGTTTCGCGGGGGCATCGTGGTCCGGATCAGCGGTTTGTCCCTGGCGGAAGACCCCGCCTTCGGCGCCGGACATTTTCTCCAGGCCCCCGACGTCCGGCTGAACCTCAGGCTTCATCCCCTCAAGCGACGGATCTCCATCACGCGCGTACGGCTCGGGCGGCCGGTGGTCCGAATCATGCGCGACGCCCGGGGCGTCTACAACTTCTCGAGCCTGGGCTCGCGCATGGCCGCAACCCGACGGTCTTCGCCGTGGTGGAGCTTCCCCGCGGTGTCCGCGGCCCTGGCCGCGCCCGCCGGACCGGAATCGCCGTCGAGGCCCGGGGGGCTGGCCGGATTGGCGGTGGATCTGGCGGTCGAGCGCGTGGAGGTGTCGGGAGGGACCGTGAGCTATCGCGGCCATGGGCAACAGCGCCAGTTGGAGCTCAGGAAGTGGGACCTTGGCGTGGACGGCCTGACCACGGACCGGCCGTTCAGGGCCGAGCTGGCCGCGGCGTTCCTGTCCGACACGCAGAACCTCCGTTTCAACGGCCTTGTCGGACCCCTGGGAAGGCGTCCGAGGGCGGATGCCGTTCCCGTGGACGGATCCCTGGACATCGCCCGGCTGTCATGGCAGGCCCTGCGGCGGGCCTTGCCATGGATGGACAGGGGCTGGCCGAAGACCCTCGATCTTGCGGGAAACCTGAAAGCCGAGGGTGTCGCCGTCAAGGGCACCCTCGCGGAACTCGATGTGGCGGGGACCCTGGACCTCACGGACAGCGGGCTGAAATACGCCGGGGTGCTGAACAAGCCCCGGTCCATGGTGCTGCGGATCGGGACGGAGGCCCGTGTGACGGCTGGCGGCATCGCCGCGAAACGCCTGGACGCAACCCTGGACAGGGTCGCCCTCAAGGGACGGGGGGACCTCGATTTCGGCAGTCCGGCGACCCTGGATCTGAGCCTGAAGACGGGAAGCACGGAACTGGGCGGGCTGCACCGTTGGGCGCCCGTGCTGGCCGGCTACGGGCTGTCCGGCCGTGCCTCGGCCACGGTGGAGGTTGCGGCGAGACTGGACGGCGAGTCGGTTCCGCGCATTCACGGCACGGCGGCATTCCGGAAGGCGTCCGCCAGAATTCCGGCCTGGGACAAGCGGCTGGAGAAGCTGTCGGCGGCGGTGGAGTTCTCCGATCGCCGCGCCACGTTCAGACAGTTGTCCGTCCGCATCGGCCGCACCCGGCTCGTCGGCAGGGTCACCCTGGAGAGTCTCGCGCCCCTCGCCATGACCTACCGGCTCGCTTCTCCGTCGCTCCGGTTGCAGGATCTCGGACTCCGTCCCGAGGGCGCCGTACTGGAAGGAGCCCGGGGCTCCGGCCGGCTGGGGCGTCGCGGAGGGCCGTCCTGGGAAGGCAGCCTCACCGCTGCCAGGGGTGTCTTTCTCGGACTCGACGTCGCCGACGTGGCCATGCGTTTCGCCGTGCGGAGGCCGTGGCTGGTCATCGGACCCCTTCGCTTCAAGACCCTCGGGGGTTGGTTGGACGGCAACGGCCGGATGCAGACCGGCGGCGCCGCTCCGCGCTTCGAGGCCGCCGGGCGTCTGCGAGGCATCGACGTCCGGCAGTCTCTCGCCGGCATCGCGGGCTTTCCGGACGTGGAGGGCGCCATGGACGCCGATTTCAACGTGGCCGGACAGGGGCGGACCTGGAAAGCCGTCAAGCCCACTCTCACGGGAACGGCAAGGGCAGCCGTGACCGGAGGCCGGGTCCTGGACTTCAGCCTCGGCGAGCGGGAGTTGCAGGGCATCACCGGCGTCAAGGGGCTGACGGCGCTGTTCTCCCGCGGCATCAGGGACAAGTATCCGCACATCTTCGGGACGGAAACCGCGGCGTTCCAACACATCGATACGGAACTCCGGGCGGCGGCGGGGAAGATCGTCGTCAACCGAGTCACGTTGACGGCCAGGGACTACGACATTGCGAGCAATGGCTGGGTGGGTCTGGACGGGGAGACGAATCTCGACGGCCTGCTCACGGTATCGGAGGATCTCTCTTCCGACCTTTTGCCGGGCTCGCGCCCGACGCCCGTCACCAACGACAAGGGCGAGATCGAGGTTCCCTTCACGCTCCGGGGAACCATCCCGGCCCTGAAGCTTCGGCCGCGTCTCGAACCCATCCCCCTCCGGACCCTGCTTGGAATAAGCGTGCGCAACGGGGTGCAAGGGCTCCTGGACGCGATCTCGGGGGCGGATTCCAACACACGCAGAAAGGAGACCGGGGAGGGCGGAACGGAGACTCCGAAGAAACTCGGGGAGGCGGACACCGATCCGATCCTGAAACTTATCGAACGGGCTCTCAAGCCGTTCCGCAGCGAGCGGTGAATCCCGCGGAGGAATCCCGCGCCTCGCCGGGGCTTCCTGGTCGTCCCGGCAGCCGCCCGGGTCAGCCGCCGCGTGCCGGGCCATAGCCGGCAGCTGTGGCCCTGACCGTCATCTTCGCGCCAGTGTCCGGCCGGAGCGACACGGGCAGCGACACTCACCCGGCCAGTCCTGCCGACTTTGGTGAAGACTCCAAAGGGCTGGGTGAAGTTTCGTGGCTTGAAGGGTTCGTGACGACAAACCGGGAAGGGATGGATGGCTATGAGCCCACAGGGCCGTATACCGCAGAGGTGACCCCTAAGGTTGCCATTCTCAGGAATCCGTGCTGGACCGCATCCCACAGCACACTGAATCGAAGGAGTGCCGCGTGGACCGGGAGACCAATCGTGCGCTATTCCCTGAACGAAGCGTTCGGAGCCCTGCACAGACAGGGCGCCGGCGCCGGGGACTGGACAAATGAGATCAAGACGCAACTGTGCCTTGCCGGATCGTCGCAACAGCCGCCGCTCCACGTCTGCGCTTCGGGCATCGAAGCCACCGACAGCGGGGAGTGGCTGTACGATGTTTGCTGGCTCAGGTATGGAGAAGCTGCTCCGCTGGGGGAGTCTCATGCAGACCCTGGGCTTGACTGCCTGACCGAGGCTGTTCTGATCCTGGAGTGTGAGTGGGCGGGCGGAGGCAGGGATCTGGGGCGGATAAGGGACGGCTTCCAGGAACTCCTGGTTGGACGGGCCCGCGTCCGCTGCATGATATGGGAGGACGGCAGGGAGGAAGACGATCCGGCGGTGGCGGAATGGCTGGTGGGCATGATGATGGAGTGCCTGGAGACGGCTCCCGACGATTTCTACCTGCTCGCCCGCCATACCGGCCGGGGTTTCCAGTACTGGCACCTCCACGGCAACGGAACGGTCTACCCGATGTAGGCGGGGGCTGTTGATTGCCCCGCCGTCCGGGATTACCTCGCCAGGCGCCGACTGGAGAAGGCAGGCCGGTCGAACGCCGAGTCCCGGCTCAAGGGCGACTGCAGGTCGCCCTTACAGGTCAGCGCGCCTTGCAGACCACAAGAAATCCTGCGCAATCTGTGCCTGGAATCTACGGGACGCGACACTAGTCGCCCGCCAGGAGCTTGGGCCAGTTGACGTCGGCCTTGGCGATGTTGCCGGGGATGTCCTGGGACCACTGCTCCCGCACTCCCAGACTGTAGTTGAGGTAGAGCTTGCCGTCCACGATGGTCCAGGCGTCCGGATCGATGGACGCGGTGCCGCCGTTGCTCACCGCCCACGCGCAGTAGCCGCCGTACCGGGGCGCGTACTTCTCGGGATCGCCTTCGAACAGGGCCTTGTTCTCCGCGCTGGCGAAGGACCAGGTAGCCCCCTTCCACTCCACCCGGTGCGCCCGCTTGCCCGACACCGGCTTGCCCTCGGTGTGGTAGGCCACCGGGTCGTATCCCCGGATGGCGCCGCCGAAAAAGGTGGAGAACACCGGATCGACGGCCCAGGCCGCGCCCGCCGGCGCAAGCAGGGCGGCGATCAAAAGCACGGGCACGACCGCCCGCCGGATTCGCTGTGGGCAACTCATGGATGCCTCCTGAAGAATCGTAGGAAAGATGGTTTGATTTCAGCCTATTCCGGGCGGGTTTGCAATGGTTGGCGAAAACCAGTGAAAACCAAAGGAGGACGAAATGGGGCGCAGGTCAAATGCTCCCGACCAGGAGCGCGGTGTCAAGTGAATACCCTATATGTACACTACAGTCGTTGTCTACGCTGCTTACCGCGCCGTTTTAATCAACAACGTTGAAACCATGTAGGCAGGACTTCACACCTTCTAGGTCACGCGCACCCATTTCATGGAATTAGGGCGCCTCTCCTTTTTAGTTCAAACAAGTCTTGACCCGGATAAGCTTCTTGTAGCGCTCTGTCATAAGACTTCTGTGCATCGAGGCGTAAAGCCTCTGCTCGCCTTTTCGCCTCTTCAGCCGCCTTTTTGGCCTGCTTCTCCGCTTCTTTCGCCTGCCTTATCTTTTCGGCGCCCGCCTTTTGTGTCTCTGCCGCTACTCTCTCCTTTACCTTTTGGGTCAAGTCCGAGAAGTGCTGGATAATTCGGTAGGGGGCGCATTGGTTGAGGCGGTAGGGTTGAGGCCGTTGTGGCCCTCATATTCGTGATCGAGATCCTCTCTGACGGCGCGCATTTGGCGGCGCTCGAGGTCAGAGA
>JAJEAI010000014.1 GCA_022824205.1 Candidatus Binatia bacterium | reverse complement strand
TGCCGCGCCCGCCGATGGCGCGGCGAGCCCCGTGGCGCGGAACGCTGGGGCCGCGAGACCCACGCCCACCGATGGTGCCGCGGGGAGCCGCGGGGTGGGACATCGCACGCCCGCAAGCGCGGCGCCCGCCAGTCCGGCGGGCGCGAAGCCCGTTGCCGCGAATCCGGCGCCCGGCGGCCGGATCGCCGATGACCCGGTGCCGGACCCGGCGGAGCGGGCTCCGGGCCACGCGCCGCCGCCGGCGCGTGGGAGGGTGTTCCGGTGACGGGACGCGGACGACGGTACCCCGTGTTCCTTGTCTGTGTCGGCCTGCTCGCCGGCTGGCTCGCCCTCGGGATCTACAACGTCGAATCCGACGAGAGTGCGGTGGCCTACTTCCTCGGCAAGGCCGTGGGCCGCGACGTGCTCCCGGGCATCCACTGGAACCCGCCGTGGCCGCTGGGGCAGGTGGTGGTGGCGCGGACGGCCACGAACTTCCTCATGCCGGTGGAGCACGGAGAGCCGGCGGGCCGCGTTACGGGCGGGTCGGAATCCCTCTGGCTTCTGGGCGACACCAACGTCATCGTCGGCCGGCTGGGCATCCAGTACAGCATCGGCAGCCTGACGCGCTTCGATGTGTCGCACGAGGACCCGCGGGAGCTGCTGCGCCGGGCCGGGCGCCGGATCGCGACGCGTTTCCTCGCCGGCGAGACCGTGGACGCGGCCCTCACCACCCGGCGGAACGAGCTCCTGGAGACGGTGCAGCGGCAGGTGCAGTCGATACTCGATGATCACGGCTCGGGAATCGAGATCCAGTCGGTGAACGTCGAGGCGCTGGCGCCGCCGGAGCAGGGCGGTGTGCGGCAGGCTTTCCAGGAAGTGCAGAGCGCGCTGGCGGACAAGGAGCGGGTGGTGGATGAGGCGCGCGCCGACCGCGCGCAAATTCTCGCGGAAGTCGAGGGGGAGGCGGAGCACCGCGTCACCCAGGCCGAGGCCGCGCGCCACCGGCGGGTGGAGATCGCCAAGGGCGAAGGCGAGCGTTTCCGCCGCCTGGCGCTGGAACACCGCAAGAACCCGAGGCTCACCGAGGAACGGCTCTACCTCGAAACCATCGAGGAGATCCTGCCGCGCATGGACACCTACGTGGTCCAGTCCGGGCCCGACGGCAAGGTGAACCTGCGCGTGGTGCGGTGAGGGAGCACCCTTTGAATCGATAGCTTGATAAGCAGTCTGATGAAAGTGATAATGAGATCGCGGACTCGATCGCTTGACAAAACGAGGTTTCAGATAACACTCTATCAGTCGACTCCAGAGACCAGGAGGAGCTTGCAATGAAGAGACCGGGGAGCCTGTTGCTCGCCATCGCGGCGGGCTGTTGGATCAGCCTGTTTCCAGCCTTTGCCGGGGCGCAGTCGGTCAACGTCGTCACAAGCGTGATCCCGTTGGCGTACATCGTCGAGGAACTGGGAGGCGAACGGGTCAAGGTGGCCGCGCTGGTACCGCCGGGCGCGAGCCCCCATGCGTTCGAGCCGGTGCCCAGCGACATCCGGAAACTCGCCCGGGCGCGGTACTACGTCCGCATCGGTGGAGGGTTCGATGCCTGGTCGGAGAGGCTGCTGTCGGCAGCTCCCAAGGGGCTCGAAGTCGTGGCGCTGATGGACGCATCCGGCCTGAACCTCGTGGAGGCGGATCATCACCACCACGACCACGGTGAGGAGGCGCACGGCAAGGAGGAGCATCACGACCACGGCGCGGAGAAAGCCGCCAAGAAGGATGAGCATGACCACCATGGCGAGGAGAAGGCCGCCAAGAAGGACGAGCACGACCACCACGCTCACGAGAAGCTCGCCAAAAAGGACGAGCACGACCACCATGCTCACGAGAAGGCCGCCAAAAAGGACGAGCACGGCCACGAGGCGCATGGTGAGATGCACGCCGCCAGTGAGGGCGGCGAGGAGCACAAGGAGTTCGACCCGCACTTCTGGCTGGATCCGGTCCGGGTCAGGGACTCGCTCCTTCCGGTGCTGGCGGAGCGGTTGATCGCCGCGGACCCGGCCGGCAAGGACTACTACGAGAAGCGCCGGCAGGATTTTCACCGGCGGCTGACCGCTCTGGACCAGGAGGTCCGGGCGGAACTGGGCAAGGCGAAGTCGCACAAGTACGTCGCGTTTCACGCGGCGTGGCCCTACTTCGCCGAACGCTACGGCCTGGAGAGGGTGGCGGTGGTTCAGGAATTCGCGGGGGAGGAGCCGACGCCCAAGGAAGTGGCCGAACTCGTGCGCGACGCCCGCGCCGAGGGGGTCGGGGCCATTATGGTGGAGCCGCAATTCAGTCCCCGCGTGGCCCGGACCATCGGCAAGGAGTTCGGCGCCAGAACCGTGTTGGTGGATCCGCTGGGCGACCCCGGCGATGCGGCGCGAGACACCTACGAGGGGTTGATACGGTTCAACGCTCGCGCTTTCGGAGAGGCGATGGGGGGGCGGAATTGACCGACCGCAACGGAAACGTCGTGGTAGGGCTGAACGCCGTGTCGGTGGAGCTGGGGGGGCGCAGTGTCCTGCACGACATCAACTTCAACGTGCACGAAGGCGGGTTCGTGGGCATCGTGGGCCCCAACGGAGCGGGCAAGACCACGCTGCTGCGCACGATTCTCGGCCTCGTGCCCGTGGCCAGCGGCCGGGTGGAGGTGTTCGGCCACCCGCCCGGCCGCAACGGTTCCCATGCCGTCGGCTACGTGCCGCAGCGCCAGAGCATCCCCGACAACTTCCCCGCCACCGTCGGGGACGTGGTGATGATGGGGCGCCTGCGGCAACTCGGGTTCCTGCGTTTCCCGGCCAAAAAGGACTGGCGGCGTGTGGACGACAGCCTTGCGCTCGTGGGCATGCTGGACCGCAGGGACCGCGCCGTGGGGCGCCTGTCCGGCGGCGAGCAGCGCCGCGTCATGCTGGCGCAGGCGTTGTGCGCCAGCACTCGTCTGCTGGTGCTCGACGAGCCCACGGTGGGACTCGACCTCCCCGCGGAGCATGAGTTCTACGCGCTGCTCCGGAGGCTCATCCGCGAGCTGGCCCTGACCATCGTCGCGGTGTCCCACGACCTGGTGGCACTGGCCGGGGAGACCGACGAGCTGATCTGCATCAACCACCGCATGCACATTCACGGCAACGCCGAGGAGGTCATCCACAGCCACGCCATTCGCGAGGCGTACTGTTGCGAGTTCGACTTCCTGGCCGGCGAGCTTGCCCATCACGAGACCCACGACCACATAGAGTCCTGACGGGCGCCGTCGACACGTCCCGGACATCATCGGATCGGCTTCCTCATGTTCGAGTTCGCATTCATGCAACGAGCCCTGGCGGCGGCGGTCCTGGTGGGACTGCTGTGCGGCGTCCTGGGCTTTTTCGTGGTGCTGCGGCGCTTGGCTTTCATCGGCGTGGGCATTTCCCATTCGGCCATCGGGGGGGTCGCCATCGGCATCCTGGCGGGCTGGAGTCCCATTCTCACGGGCGGCGTCTTCGCCGTCGCCGTGGCGCTGGGCATCGCGCTGGTCAGTCATAGCGACCACATCAGCGAGGACACGGTCATCGGTGTCTTCTTCTCGGGCTCCATGGCCCTGGGGATCGTGCTCTTCAGCATGAAGAGCGGCTACCAGCAGGACCTCTTCAGCTACCTCTTCGGCAACGTGCTGGCCATCTCCACCGGGGAACTCGTGGCGCTTGCCTGCGCCAGCGCGGCAATCATGGCGGTCGTCGTGCTCTCTTTCAAGGAGCACCTGCTCATCGCCTTCGATGAGGAAGTGGCGGCGGCCTACGGCCACAGGGTGGTGGCGCTCAACGTGCTGCTGCTGGTGGTGCTGGCGCTTACCGTGGTCATCGGCGTGCGCCTGGTGGGTCTCCTGCTCATCCAGGCCCTGCTGGTGGTGCCGGCTGCCATCGCCGCCCTGTTGGCGGCGAACTTCCGCTGGCAGGTGCTGCTGGCGGCCCTGGTGGGTTCGCTTTCAGGTATCCTCGGACTGGTGCTGGCGTATCACTTCGACCTCGCCGCCGGCGGCTCCATCGTGATCGTGGCGGTGATGCTCTTCTTCATTACCCTGCTGGCGCGCCTGTTGGTCGGACGTAGCTAGCGTTGTGTCTCACAAACAGGTTTACAATCTGCTTGTCTTTCTTGTCGTCGGCTGCGTTACGTCACCCTGGGCTTGACCCGGGGTCTTCCTCGCGTGGTACCCGCCACATGGGGCGACCGCGGGTCGCCCCTACGGGTCATCGCGCCTGCCCGACAACAAGAAATCCGGCGCACCTTTGCAAACCTGTTTGTGAGACTCCGTTTGCATCGGAAACGGCACCCACGACCCGAACGTCATTCTCGCGAAAGCGGCCGTGTCAAGACTCATGGGGTAGAGACCCCTCGAGTCGTCATTCCCGCCCCCGATCGGGGTCGAGGGCAAGCTTTCGCGGGAATCACCCATGTCGGCTTGCAGCCGACACAAAGGGGAATGAACTGGGGCGTCGACCCCCCAATGAGTCATTCCCGCGGAAGCGGGAATCCAGGGGCGGGGAGTGTGGCGGCCTCATTGCCCGGCCTCACCCCGCCTGGATTCCCGCTTCCGCGGGAATGACTCATTGGGGGTATCGGAATTCCGTAACTACCAGAAATCATTGAATAAGTTTCTATCTTCATATCAATGACGGCTTGGGGTGGAGGGCGGGAATGGCAACGGGATTAGCCCGGATATTTCACCAAGGCGGGTTTGCGGCGTAGGGAAGAGGGTATCAGCGGGGCAGGAGGCGCCATAGGGGTTCAATTCTGGTCCGCAGAGG
>JAJEAI010000097.1 GCA_022824205.1 Candidatus Binatia bacterium | reverse complement strand
TGATCCTGCGCGATGCGGTCGGGGGGGAACCGGAACCGGAGAACCTGGCCGACTTCATCCGCGAGTGCTTTGCGCCCTACGGCGGCGTGGAGCTCGAACTGCCGCCGCGCGGACCGATGCGCGAGCCGCCGAGTTTTGATTGAGGCGGCGGCGATGGTGGTGCTGGACACGAACGTGTTGTCCGAGTTGATGCGCCCGGCGGCTGATCGAGTGATGACCGCCTGGTTCGCGGACCGGGCGACATCGAGCCTGTACCTCACGGCGGTCAGCGAGGCGGAGTTGCGCTTCGGCATAGCAATCATGCCGTCGGGCAGGCGCCGGGATGGATTGGCGGAAGGACTGGAGCGGATGCTCCGGACCGGCTTCGCCAACCGTATCCTTCCCTTCGACAGCCGCGCGGCGCACGCATACGCGGAGATCGCCGCGGCGCGTCGCCGCATGGGCCGGCGGATCCCGGAAGCGGATTGCCAGATCGCCGCCATCGCCCGCTCGCGGGGCATGGCGGTGGCGACGCGGAACGTTGGCGATTTCTCGGACACCGGGATCGAAGTGATCGACCCATGGGCTGGCGCCTGACCGCTTCGCCGAAGGGGATGCGGCGCCCACGCAACACGTCCCGGTCATCGCCACTGCACAAGCCCCCGGCAGCGTGCTCCGCCGGCGGCATGGAGGGGTTGGCCACCGTGCCCCGGAGCTCTCGGGGGTCACGCCCGTCCGCATTGTCCGACCATTTGCGGGAGCGGTGCTGTATTCGGATCGGGAACCGGCGTCGTCGCCGATCCGCGGCCGCAAGGCGGTGTCCGATGGGAAAGCGGGTCGAAGGGGAGACGGAAGGATGAGACGGTCGAGAACGGTATGGAGCGTCGTTGCGATTATGCTGGCGGCCTGCCTGCCACAGGTCATCGGCGAGGCCCGGGCGGACGGACCCGGCAAGCCCCGATGGTACGTGAGCGTCGGCGCCGGCGGGAACTGGATGCCGGGCATGCGGCAGGTCGGACACAACCGGGACGGCACCTGCTATCCGAACGACGACTGCACCGGAGTGACCGTCGACGGCTACCGCTGGGTCTACGATCTCCTGGCGGACGATGGCCGGGCGTTCGAGGTCGGCGCCGGCTACCGCTTCGACGGGATACGCGTCGAGCTCTCGGCGAGCCAGCGGAAGAACAGGCTGGAACAGCGCTTCCGGAGCATCGCCTACCGGGACGGCTCGGCCATCGCCGACGATCCCTCCTCGCCCTACCGGAGCAGCAGCCGCGCCTCAATCGACGCGCTCCGCACCCGGACCCTGATGCTGAGCGCCTACCGGGACTTCCCGCTCGCGGGCACCGCGTTCACGCCCTATCTCGGCCTCGGCGCGGGCGTGTTCCGCGCCGAGGTGAAGGGGCTTTACTTCCAGAACCGCTATTCCTGTGCGGCCGGCTGCGACGCCGGCCCGCCCGAGCGCTACGATTCATGGCAGCAGGACGACCTGTCGGACACGGTGCTTTCCGGACATCTGCATGCCGGGGTGGACTACGGCATCGCCGAGGCTTTCTCGCTAGGGCTCAAGCTGACCTGGAGCGTGATGGGGACGATGGCGGACGAAAGCCCCTACCGCGATCACGCGGTTCCCGGCATGACCAGCACCACGGAGATTTCGGATATGAGCCACTGGTCGCTGCTGCTGGGCGTGAAGTACATGTTCGGCGATTGAGAACGGCCGTCACGCCGTCGACGGGCTCACACGCAGTCCGCAATCTACCCAAGGCGTTGCACACGCGGGACGACTCGGCGCGGCTTCGCGTGGCCCGGCGTCTTGTCTTGGCATTCTGTTCACGGGCTGGTCCTGACCGACCGGAAGGGAGCATGGATTCCGGAAGGGATGGAGCGGAGCACGGGATGGGATACAGGCGAGCGATGAACCGGCGCAAGCTCGCTGGAACCGGACTGCCGTGAAGCGCCATCGTGGTGATACGAGAGAAACGCAAGGACGTGCTGTCGCGGTCTTTCAGGAAGGAATGCCGCCGAAGCACCGTTTTGACGGACGTGCCCTTTCGTTGTGTTGAGAGCGCCAAGACGTGTTGACGGTTCATTTGATGCACCATGTGAGGCAGTGGCCTCACGAAGATTGTTCGCCTTGACCAATTTACAAATATTCGTTACTGCTCGATATCGTTATCGTGTACGCTGCCGTCGATGAGGTCGTCGATCTCCGACGATTCACCTTCCAGGTATTTGCTAACCGGGTTAATTGGAACATCACGGTCGAACTCACCGAGCATAGCGTGATGCATGTTCTGCCAGGCGCGAGTTATGCACCTCCGTGTCTCCACAGCCTGCGCTGTGCGAAAATTGGTTTCGTAACCTAGCCAGGATATTGCCTTTACGATATCCTTAAGATCTTCGTACGGATACAATCCTACGGCACCCCCCCGCTGAGGTACGTTCTTGAATACACCTCGTAGTTCGTCTATCGCGCTTGAGAGAGCCGTCTGGGTCTGAACGAAGTCCGACCGAGTTGGTGGAGTCAAGTGGGTGTACTGTATTGCGCTCTGGACCGCCGGAATTAAGCTCTGCCAAAGATCACGGAGCGCCTGAAGATAACTATTTCGCCGACTAAAACCTGCTGCGAGAACTACAGCCGGTATGCCTAGTGCAACAGGCAGGAGCGTTTCTAGTATTTCAGCTACCGTTGATTCACAATATGCGAAATAAGCATAACACGCTCCGTATAGGAGTAACCAAAAGACGCACATATATATCCAGATATTAAGTCGCTTTGCGCTCATAGTTTCAATCCCCTCCTCTTTCTCGATAGACCAACGGTGTCGAACGGTGCGGCCACCGCCATCGGCATGTCCACGGCGACCGCCATCGATCCGGACACCGTTGCGAGGTCATATGCTGTCCCGGACGGCCTTAGGCCGATGGAGACTGGGCGCACTCATCCGCCTGCCCGTCGGACTCGGTAGAAGACGCTCTCGCCCGGGCGCCGGTTTCCTGGTCTCCCGCGCTCGTCCCGCTGTCCCGCCCAAGCTTGACCCATTCGATGGAAGTCGAGCGACAGGGCTCAGAGTCGGGAGCAGTCGTTGCGCTCGACCTATATCGGACGTGTCGGAGGCCAATGAGACACAGGGTATTATCCTTTTCTCTTCCTTTCCTGGGCCTCGATCCGCCTCCGAATCGAAATAGTCTCGTCACTTGGTTTCCATGCCCGCACCAGTCATAAGGATATGTGAGCGGAACTGCCTGAGCGTAAAGACGGCCCTGAGCCTGGTGCACCAACTCGCCATGAGCGCCCAGAAGCGCTGGCGACGACTCCGGGGGTTCGATCAACTCGCTGACCTCGTCGCCAAAGTGAAGTTCGTCGATGGCATCGATGAAAGGGAGATCCGAAGGAAAGCCGCCTGATTCAGGTCCGCCATACACCACAATTGACAGTAGCTCCGGCCACACCCCCAAGTCTGTGAACCGACCTCTCACGATAGGCGGGTTGAGCCTGCACTTGCCAGGAAAGTGGTCTTCGTCAGGTAGAGCCTCCTGATGCCGAATAACTATTGCCTAATGAACAAGCTTCAAGAGAAGTCTCGAAACAATTCTTGAGTATGCGTAGTCTTCGGGAGAGCTAGCCTCCGGTCGTGACATCCGTTAGCGACTCCCTGAAACCCTGCCAGGATTCCGTGAAGGATGCGGTGGTCGTCTCCCCCGTCTTTCTGCCTAGCTCCCTCGTGTCGACCCGCGGTCTCGGCGATCCTGCTCGCGATGCGGGTCACAGTGGACTTGACCGGTCGTTGGCGAGATGGGCATAGCTGGCGGTGGCCTGCACCTTGTTGTGCCCGAGCAGCTTCCCTATCTCGAGCCCACCCAACACCCAGCCGCTGGCATCCCGAACACGGTGCCGAGGTTGCGCAACGCTCCCTTTTGTCGGACCCGGCCAGCGAGACGAGGCGCAAACCTGCGTCCATCATGAGCGGTTCCGCCGTGGCGGCATCCCCGGACATCCGGACGCCCTCGGCCAATCCAGACAGCCACGGCTATCGTAAGTCGAGTTCCCGCACGAGTTCCTCGACCTCGATGCCGTGATGCCGTGCGATACTCTTCAGAATGCTCGACAGCGTCTTCGCCTTGATGGGATCGTGCAGCGGGATGACCTCATGGTGTTCGCCGCCCGTCTGTGTCGTGACGCGCACGTGCGAGCCTCGCTGCCGCACCTTCTCGTAGCCCATCCGACGAAGCGCGGCCAGGAGGGTGGCGCCGCTTACGTCGCGCGGAACCTTCACGCCACCAACACCTCGTCCCTCACGAAGTGCAACCGAATCAGGCGCGGTCGGGCCGTGTCGTCGTCGAAGTAGCAGTCCACCGCTTCTCTGACATTACGGCGGAGTTCATCCAAGGTGTCGCCCTGAGTGTGGATGCCGAAACCCAGAGCACTGGCTGAGTATCCTCCGTCCAGTTCGTCCTCGCTTACTTCGAAAATGATCTCTGTTCCCGACATCGCTCACTCCGGTTTATTCCGCCCTCGTACCTGTGGGACTCGACGGGAATCGCCTGGCAGCGGGCCAAGGTTCATGGGGTGCACGAACATCCGTGGACATACTGTCAATCCCGGCATATCCTGTCAAACGTGGCATGCCCCCGGTAGCATGCGGCGCCGCGGATGCAGTTGCCGAACTTGGATGAGATGCCGGTCAGGTTCGGCGGCGACAAAGGCGCGTGTCGCCGAACCGGCCCCGTGCGTCTTCCAAAAAATGCCCTTGAGGATCGCGATTCCGCGCCATCGAGGGACACGGCTGCGCCGGATTATGAGTTATGAGTCCCGGCATCGGTGTTGAAATAGTGTTGAATCGATAATTTGGCGCTGAATCTTACAGCCTGTCACTCGCTTGTTTGCTGTGAGCATTTCCTTGGATAAATCAGTGGGTTATAGGCTACCTAACCCGGTCGCTAGAGCCACAGGAAAGCGTCTACAGAGCATCTATAGAGGAAATGGATGCTCAGACACAGCGGCTTGACCGGGCTGCGGATCGTCTCATCCCGGACCTGCGCGACCTCCAGCACGAGCAGGACGGCTCCGAGATCAAGTCCCGCGAGCTCGAACTCATCACCGACCGGGTGCAGAACCTCTCAGCTCGCCGCGACGCCTTCGAGCGGATGCGCGACGCGGCTGCCGAGGACTACCTGAACGCGACCGGACAGACCTGGCGGCCCCGGAGCGGATCGCACACCAGCCAGACCGGCAAGCTCACCTCCGCCGCCATCGACGCCCGTGACTTCATGCGCGCTCGCAAGGACCGCAAGACCCAGGCGCACCTGCCCGAGGGAACCCTCGTCGCCGTCACCGGAGGCAAGGACATCACGGACCCCGCCGCGGTCTTCAACAGGCTCGACAAGGTCCGTGCGAAGTATGCGGACATGGTGCTGGTCCACGGCGGCGGCCCCGGCGTCGAGCGCATCGCGGCGAGCTGGGCCGAACAGCGTGGCGTCCACCAAGTCGTGTGCAAGCCCGACTGGGACCGCCACGGACGGGCCGCTCCCTTCCGCCGCAACGACGACCTCCTCAACCTCCTGCCCAAGGGCGTCATCGCCTTCCCCGGCAGCGGCATCACCGACAACCTCGTCGACAAGGCAAGGCAGCTCGGGATACCGGTCGACAAGATCGCTGCCTGATCCGCACACACCAAGGGGTCGCGTCACTCGTTGGCGCGGCCCCTTTTCGACAGCGCGCCTTCGCCTCGCGCGTCCCTTCGCTCCGCCACGCTTCCTCGCTTCACTACGTTCGCCATCGTTCCGATGCCACCGTTGCCGCACACGCCTTTCATCTCCACCACAACGCCAACCATGACGACAATCCCCGCGGTGCGCTCGCCCTGGGCTCCGGACCCCTCCTCACGGCCCACATCGCCGAGTACCCGCTTCGCGCCTACCCTAGGCCACTCGGCGACGTGGGCCTCCCCCCACCTTCGGACCGGTCCGTCCTTTCGCCTGCGCCTCGCTGGTGCGGCTCTGCCCGTCACCGGTCTTCACATCGCCGTCGCTGAAGGTGACGCCCTTCATCTCCACCATGACGGTGCTCCAGCTTCACCGCCGTGCCTCGACGCGTGACACGGCTCGCCGCCTTCGGCAGCATCGCCCCGCTCACGCCGTCCGACTCGCTGCGTTCGTCCTCGGGCAACAACGCTCGTCATCCGCGTCGCCCGGTGCAGGCTTCGCCCGTCACCGGCTTCCGCATCACGCCATCCTCCGGTGTCCTCGCCGCTGAAGGCGACGCCGACAGCGTGCTCCGCACGTCTGCCGTCACCGCCTTCAGTGCTCCCCGCCGCGTGCTGCCGACCGTCGACCACGACAGCGCCGGTCAACACGTCGGTGATGTCCAGCACCGTGCAGCTGTTTGATCACTGCGTCGATTCACTCCGAACCCGCCAAGCGCAGGCTCGGCTCGTCGCCTTCGGCGACATCGCATCGCTCGTGCCGTCCGCCTCGCTGCGCTCGTCGTCGGCACCGCCGCTCCGCGTTCCGCGTCGCCCGGTGCAGGCTCGCCCGTCACCGGCTTCCGCACTACCCCGTGCACTTGTGTCCGGGCCACTGCTCGCGCCTCCGTCAGGGTGCTCGACACGATCGCCTTCACTACCTCCCGCACTCTCCGCCACTCAATCGCCGTGGCGGCTCCCCGCCGCGGGTCCTCCGGCGCCCATTCCCCTTCGCTTGTGCCCCTGGCTTCTTCGTTCCGGACCGCCTGCGCGGGCTCTGGTTCTCACACCCCACGCATCCATGATGCAAGGTGTGCCATTGTTACGATTGCGCGCCTTGTCCTGGACAAGCGGCGCCTTTGATCGCCTGGATGTTGTTGGATCGAGTGTATGCTCTGGAGAACCGGAGCTATCCTGTTGAAAAGGCGGACATTTTCCCACACGAGGTTCTCCAGGGAACCGTCGGAGTTCCCTGGAGAACCGCCGGTTTCCTCTCAGAGATGCTCTCGTCAGCCTTGGCCACAGCCTGACGCCATCGTCATGGACCTCGTTTCGAGACTCCTTTCCGTTTGGCGGACGCCACCGAAAGGGCTTCACCGGAGACAATTCTGCTCCGTTCCCGACATTGTTGAGTGGGTCTCTGGTTCTTCACCCATCGCCACGTGGACAGAAAATGCCTCCGTGCGATGAAGTCAAAAAGCCAGGAGATGGCTGAGTGGAACGTTGAACGTCACAGCGCGTCCCGAGTATATTCGGTTTACGTTGTCGCCTCCGTGGGTCACGCGGACAAGGCCCGGCCTTGGCACGGTGGAGGTTTCCCCATGGTTTCAGCCGTGAATACTCGAATGTGGATGCAGTTGCCTGCAGCTCTTTTTGCTGTCGCTCTCTTCCTTCTCGGCGCGGTTGCTCCTCTGCCGGCCGTGAACCTGGACCATGTCAAAGGCGGTGTGTGGAAGATCTGGAATTGGACCCCGGTGAAGAAACCGGGAGAGCAGAAGTGGGAGGTCGGGACCGCCTTCGCCATCGGGCCGAGGTACATGGCAACCGCGCTTCATGTGCTTGCATCGCACCGCAGGAGGGGAACCCCCATTGCCGACCTCATCATGAAATACTGGCATCGGGGCTACGTGTCGTCGCCTCTCAGAATCAGGAGAGTGGCGGCAATGTCGGCTGTTCATGATCTCGCCATCATTGAGATTGGAAGCGACAATGCTTATCTCAGGCTGGCAGACGAGCCTGTGAGGTCCGGGAGCAGGGGTTTGACGGGGTTCGGTTATCCGGAAGCGGCCGGCAAGGGATTGAGTGTCCTGAGGCAAATCGGCAACGGGATTACCGTCGATCACCGGGTCGCATCTCTAATCTACATGGCGGTCAACATGGAGAAGCTGGGAGGGGCCAGCGGCGGTCCCGTCATGAATTCGAAGGGGAAGGTCGTGGGTGTCCAGGTCGCAGCCCACCAAGCCGATAGCAATCTGTCCATCGCGGTCACGGTCCAACGTCTCTGGGACCTCGCGGACGGCAAATCGGGGGTGATATGCCCTGCGTCCGCCTCCTTCGATCGTTGTTATGAACTGGCAACAGAAGACATGAGAGCGCGCGCTGGAAGGCAAGACCCGGCTGCGGCCTATGGACTGTGGCAGCACTATTTCGATGGAGACCTTGAAGGCGGGCACGCCGACAAGCTTCATTTGCTCAAGGAAGCTGCGGAACGGGGGCACGTATTGGCGCAGCATAACCTGGCGGCGCGTTACGTCATGGGAGATGTCGTTGAGAAGGACTACCGGAAGGCCGACCTGTGGATGGAGCGGGCTGCGAAGCAGAACTATCCGCCTTCTCTCCACCAGTTGGGCAAATGGTATCAAGACGACGGCGATTCGCGCTCCGGACCTCTGTTGAGGCGAGCGGCTGCGGCAGGCTTTCGACAGAAAGATCAGTATGAGTGAGCGAGGCGAGCGCCCGCGGGTTCCGTCTACGCTGTCGTTGCCGTGTTCACGCAGGCGAGGCACGACCTCGCGTCAGCGGAGGCGTCCCTTGGGTAGAGCCACGAACACTCGATTGTCAGTGCTGGTACTTGCAGCTCTACTCACTGTTGCTCTCTTCCTTCTCGGCGCGGTTTCCCCTCTGCCGGCCGTGGACCTGGACCATGTCAAAGGCGGCGTGTGGAAGGTCTGGAACTGGACCCCGGTGGAAAAACCGGGAGAGGCGAAGTGGGAGGTCGGAACCGCCTTCACCGTCGGACCAAGATATATGGCAACCGCCCTCCATGTGCTGGCCTCGCACCGCAAGAGGGGAACCCCCATTGCCGACCTTATCTTGAAGTACTGGCATCGCGGCTACGTCTCGCCACCTCTCCGAATCAAGAGAGTGGCGGCAATGTCTGCCGTTCATGACCTCGCGATCTTCGAGATGGGAAAGGACAACACCTATCTCAGGCTGGCAAAAGAACCGGTGCCGTCCGGCAGCAGGGGCCTGACGGGATTCGGCTATCCGAAAGCGGCCGGGAAAGGACTGCGGGTTCTGAGGCAAATCGGCAACGGAATCACCGTGGACCATCGGGTCGCGTCTCGAATCTACGTGGCGGTCAACATGGAGAAGCTGGGAGGGGCCAGCGGCGGACCTGTTCTGGATTCGAAGGGGAAGGTGGTAGGTGTCTTGAGCCGGGCCGATACGAACCTGTCCATCTCAGTCACGGTTCAACGTCTCTGGGAGCTCGCGGATGGCAAATCGGGGGTGATATGCCCCAAGCCCGTCAGTTTTGATCACTGTTACGAACTGGCGATTGAAGACATGAGAGAGCGTGCGAAAGAAAAAGACCCGGCCGCGACTTATAAGCTGTGGCAGCACTATTTCGAGGGAGACCTGAAGGGCGGGTACGCCGACAAGCATCATCTGCTTGAGGAAGCTGCGAAACAAGGACACGTTTCGGCGCAGCATCACTTGGCACGGCGTTATGCCAAGGGAGACGGCGTCGAGAAGGATTGGGCGAAAGCCGACCTGTGGATGGAGCGGGCCGCGAAGCAGAACTATCCGCCTTCTCTCCACCAGTTGGGCAAATGGTTGGAGGCCGACGGCGATTCGCGGGCTGGAGCGCTGTTGAGGAAAGCGGCTGCGGCAGGCTTTCGACAGAAAAATCAATATGAGTGAGCGAGGCGAGCGCTCCACATCGACCAGCCCTCGATCGATGCCCGCATAAAGGCAAGCTCTGCATGTGTGGCTTACTCCTGGACGCACTTCACCGCGGCCGCCTTGCGGACTTGTGTGTGGCTTTTGTCGATCACGAGAACCGGATGAACCCATCCGGGTTCACCAGGGACGGATCGGTTTGAGTCAGGCCACCATGGCTGGCTTCCGGACTGTGGATAGTAGGTCTTTTCGAATTCTGCCGGCGGCACATAGCCGATCCCTTCGAGGAGTCAACGTGTCCGCGGCAGGAGAGACCGGATGCGCCCGATCCTGCAGGAAACGCTAAGAGCCGAATGCCGACTTCTGTTTCGAACGGCCCAAGCGTCCGAGGCCAAGCATCCGGGAGCCCAAGTTCCCGTACCAATAGATCCCGCGTATCCAATATCGTCACTGGCGCCCGAGCAGTTCCTCGATACGGCGCTTGCGGTAATCGAAGATCCTCTGGAGATCCGGGGCCACCAGAAACTTCTGGACGAGTATGCCGAAACGGACCGCGTAGCTCACCGTGTCTCCCACCAGCGTGCCGCCGGTCCGCGCCTCGAACGTGTGCTCGTGCACCCAGAGACGGTACGGACCACGCCTTTGCTCGTCCACGAAACGATGCGGCGGATCCCAAACGGTGACCTCCGACCGCCAGCGGATGGGAAATCCCCGGATGCGCAGTCGGTAGTCGATAAGCGTGCCGACCCGCATCTCCACAGGCTCCCGCGTGACCATCTCGAAGCGCAGCCAAGGCGGCGTGATCCGTTGAAGGTTGGCCGCGTCGGCGAAGAACGGGAACACTTCGGAGGGCTTTCGCGGCAGCCATAGCTCTGAGTGGAAGCTGTGGATCCTCACCCCTCCAGCGTAGCACGCTTGGGGCGCGTTTGTTTCCCTTGACGTATTGAATCCGAGTCCCGCCTGCAAGTTGGTTTCTGGCGCGGTCCCGTTCGCTGGGCCCTCGGGATCACACTGCGACGACGCAACAGTGCCTTCCCATTCTATCGCACTTCTCTCGGGGTCAACCGGAGGCCATTGATCAGAGGTGCCATAAAGCTGGCGTGCCAGTCTTCGACTCTACCAGCAATTGTCATTGTGGCCCCTTTCTGTTCCACGTCTCTCCGGTGATAGGGCAATGGTACATTTCCAGTTGCAAGTTGAAGGTGTGGTGGAAGCGCCGCACTACCTCAAACTCGCGCTTCACGTCCTCGGCTGTTTCAATGGAAAAGGCAATACGGTCTCCAAGTACTGCGTTTCGCATTTCATCATACTCTCCGCCGGAGCCGCGTTGCAATACCGCAAGACAGCGCCTACGGGATGTGTCACTCACAAAACACCCTTGGCGTGTGCGTTTTTCACACTCACGGAGGGCGGCACGTGCGGCCTCGGCCTCGGTTGGGAAATTCCAAGCGGCACCGTAGGACTTCCTCCACCCCGTTCGTACCGTTCGTCCCCAATCTTCTAGCGCCACAGCCGCCCATCTTTCAATATCCGCCGCAGACACTGGCGAGATGATCACCGCGGCGGCAAGCAAGAAGGCGGTGAAAGCCCTCCGTCCCACGTTGATGCGCTTCGCCGTCTCACGGATTCCCCCGAGAAAGTCCGGCAGTTCGATGATTGCCGCTACAGACTGTTTCCGGTAGCAGCCCACGTGTACGCCGTATCCAAAATCAACCCATTCCCCTGTGGGCCACACAGGAGCCCTCCTCCTGTAGGGGTTGTGGAGGGCTTTACAGGAAGCGCAGCCGTGAATTAAGGGCATCCAACCTTGGGGCTCTTAAGTAGGACGATACGGTAGCAATGTACTTCACGTCTATTCCTCTTCGATTCGACTGCATGGGGCGGCATTGGCTCCGAACGCCAGTACCAACAGCCTAATCACCACTTACCGTGTCCAAGTCTCGTCCATTAGAGAGAGAACAGTGATACCTTTCTAGGAAACCTACGGTCCTCAGATAGACATGCCACCAAATCATACACGAAAGCCGAGTTCGGCAGCTACAGCACCCAAGATCCGCAGTCGCCGCCGTGACACAACCGGTGTGACGTCACCGGAAATCGTTTCCGACCAACAGCTCAACATCAGTAGACCAAAGGACCGGCGAATGGAAAAAACCGTGCGGACTACCAGCGACCGAGAGCGGGCGACGTCAGTTGAGTACCCATCTGTACATCTGGTCCATACGACAACTGTACACTCTGCCTCACTGCTGTCCCACAAGAAATACGAATGAGGAGGACCTGAAGAGCTCCGTCATGCTATGATGGCAATTGCAAAACCCATCGTAGGAGGAGGTTCAGGTCCATGGCGTACAATCATACCGTAATGGGGCAAATACTCAAG
>JAJEAI010000132.1 GCA_022824205.1 Candidatus Binatia bacterium | reverse complement strand
TCACGCTCAGGGGCTTCGGGCCACATCGGGGAAGCCCACCCGCTCCTGCCGCCACACTCGGTCCGGCGTCAACAGCCGACCCCAAGCCCGGGGCACGTGTGCACACCCTCGCCTTGTGTCCGTTTCTGTTTCACGGCAAACTCTGCTCGGACACGAAATGGCACCGACCCCCCAATCGTCATTGATATGAAAATAAAATCTTGTTCAATGATATCTGGTAGTTACGGAATCCCGCTACACCCCAATGAGTCATTCCCGCGAAAGCGGGAATCCAGGCGGGGTGGGGCCGGGCAATGAGGTCGCCACACCCCCCAACCCCTGGATTCCCGCTTTCGCGGGAATGACGTATTCGTAACGTCTCCGCTGGGCGCGTTTCGACACAGCCTCCCTATTCCGGCTCCACGCCGCCCTCAACCGCCTGACCGCGGGTTCTCATCCTCTTGTACACGCTGTAGGAAACGGTTCCCAACAATATCACCGTCATGACCACGATGGGTGGGTGGAGGAGCCAATCGGTCCCGTAGGCGCCCAGCGAAATTCCCAGGTACCGCTCCGCGAGGCGTCCCAGGACGAGACCCAGCACGAACGGGGCCCTCGGCCAGCCGAACAGGACCATGAAGTAGCCCAGCACGCCGAATACAAGGGCCACCACGATGTCCGCGAAATCGTTGTTCGCCGCAAAGGCGCCGAGGAACACGAACACAACGAGAAACGGGATGAGCAGATTGCCGCGCACGAAAGTGAGTTTCACCAACTGGCTCAGGAAGAGGAACGCCACGCCGGCGGCCAGCACATTGGATATGACCAGGATCCAGACCATGGCCAGGGTGACGTCGAGGTGTTTGGTCAACATGTCGGGGCCGGGCGTCAGGCCGACGATCAGGAACGCGCCGAGGAGGATCGCCATTCCGGTGGTGCCCGGAACTCCGAAGGCGACGGTGGGGATGAGGTTCCCCCCCTCCTTGGAATTGTTGGCGGCGCCCGGCCCAAGGACTCCTTCCACTGCTCCCTGGCCGAAGCGGCGCTGGTCCTTCGAGCTCTGCACCGCGTGCGCATACGCCATCCACTGGGACACGCCGCCTCCCACGCCGGGCACCGCCCCGACGAGGACCCCTATCATGCCGCAACGCATGGTGAGCCAGAAATGCCGGAAAGTGTCCTTGACCCCCTCCATGACGCCGCTGATCTTCTCCACCCGGGACTCGGCGATGCTCGATCCCCGCACCGCGAGGTCCACGATCTCGGGGATGGCAAAGAGGCCGACCACCACCGGGGCCAGGCTCAATCCCTCCCACAGGTAGATGGTCCCCATGGTGTAGCGCAGCGTCCCCGTATGGTTTTCGATGCCGACGGCCGAAACCGCCAGACCGATGCCGCCGGCCAGGATGCCCTTGCTCAGCGACGCGCTGCTGAGCGTGGCGAGAAACGTGATTCCCAGTATGGTGAGCATGAAGAGCTCGGGTGCGCCGAAGAACAGCACGAGAGGCCGCATGATGGGAATCGAGATGGCCAGGATGAGAGCGCCCTCGAGGCCGGCCACGAGCGAGCTCATGAGGGCCGCGCCCAAGGCCCTTCCCGCTTCGCCGTTCTTGGTCATGGGGTAGCCGTCCATGATGGTGGCGGCCGAGGTTCCCTCGCCGGGTATGCCGAAAAGGATGGACGTGATGTCGCCCGTGGTCCCGGTGATGGCGTGCATGCCCAGGAGGAAGCAGAAGGCCGAGATGGGTTCCTGGATCGCGTAGGCGAAGGGCAGCATCAGGGCCAGGGTGGTCAAGCCGCCCAGTCCTGGCAGGATCCCCACGACGAAGCCGATGCCTCCTCCAATGAGCAGAAAGCCGAAGGCAGGCCAGGACAGCACCTGGAGCAAACCGCTGATGGCAGCGTCAATCACGGGAACCTCGCACTACCAAGGCGTGCCGTCGCGTCGCAAAGCAGTCGCACATGGTCATGGCCCCAGCCAGGAATGGATTTTCCCCTCGGGCAAGGGAAGGTGCAGCACCTGGTCGAAGAGACCCCAGTACAAGAGCCAGACGGCGCCGGTCAGCGCGAGGGAGAGCGGCCACCCCTCGCCCGACTTGACCTTGAGGTAAAGGAATACGAACGGCGGGATGGTCCACGAGAGACCGATAAGCCAAGCAGCCAGGACGAACCCGAATATCCACGCGAAGACATCGAGGGTTCGCCGCCGCGCGATGACCGGATCAACCTCCTTGGTGAACTGGATGTCGGCCGGCGTGGGTGCCGGAACGTCGTCGGACGCGGGCGAAGAAATTTTTTTCCCGCTCCCCTCCCGCAAATCCATGGCGAGGTGGAAGGCGGCCATCACCAGCATGGGGATGCCGATCACCAGAGGATAGAGCTTGGCCTTGACCGGCCAGCCCCATGCGCCCCAGATCACGAGGCCAAAGAACAGTAAAACCAGGAAACCGAAGACGGTTTGCGGCCGAATTTTCATGAGAGCCTTCTTGGCCACGAACGTTGATTAAGGCAGCGGCGATTGTATAAAGACCTGAACGAAGCGGTCAAGGAGCAATTTGGCCGCGATGGACTCAACGGGAGTCCGCAACGGACACCCAGGAGGAAGGAAATCCCACCATGCGCGCACGCACCGAGAGGAAGACGAAACGCTGGCAAGAGCAACGTTGGGTACTGGACCAGGTCATCAAGGTGAGCGGCCTCGACTTCGACCAGGGGCGCTCGCACAAGATGCTGCGGAACTGCGGTCCGGGCATCGCCGGGGAGCTGCGCGGCATCGGCCAGCGGGTGCAGAAGTTCACGGACTTTCCGCGGGAGTTCTCCCGCGCCGCCGAGAGCCGCGAGAAGAGAGGGCGGGCGGCCGAGGCGCTGGGGCACACGGTGGAGGCGCGCGAGCACTACTACGTGGCGGCCACCTACTACACCGCCGCCCAGTGGGGCATCTTCGAGGACGGCAACCCGAAACGGATCGCTTGGGCGGAAAGCAAGCGGGACTGCTACGACCGCTACATCCGCTTCGCCGACCATCCCATCGAGCGGGTGGACCTGCCGGTGCCGGGCGGGCAGATGGCGGCGCTGTTGCACCTGCCGCGCAAACCGGCGCCGGGGGAGCAACTGCCGTGCATCCTCTACCAGCCGGGAATGGACGGCGTGAAGGAAGACAACCCGCTCATGGGCGATCCGCTGCTGGACCGCGGCCTGGCGATCCTCTCCATCGACGGGCCGGGACAGGGCGAGACCCGCGAGCGCGGCATCACCTGCACCGCCTCCAACTGCGAAGACGGCGCCAAGGCGGCGTACGCCTGGCTCAAGAACCGCCCGGAGATCGACGGCGAGCGCGTGGCCGTGTTCGGCTCCAGCATGGGCTCCTACTGGGGCACGCGCATGGCCGCGGCCGAGCCCGGCTTCAAGGCATGCGCGGTGGCCGGCGTGTGCATGGAGCCCAGCCAGTACACCATCTTCAACACCGCCGCTCCGAGCTTCAAGCTCAACTACATGTACATGTCCGGCTACGACGACGAGGCCGAGTTCGACGAGTTCTGCAAGACGCTCACCCTGGAAGGCGTGGCCGCGAAGATCCGCTGCCCCTACATGGTCGTGGCCGGGGAGGACGACGAGCTCTGCCCCATCGAGTTCGTCTACGAGGTCATGGACGAGGCCACCTGCCCCAAGGTGCTGTACGTCTACGAGGGCGAGCGCCACTCCATCCGTAACCCGGCGGCACGCACCATCATCGTGGACTGGCTCAAGGACTGCCTCGACGGCAACCCGGTCACGTCCGAGAAGATATACGTAGAAATGAGCGGCAAGGAGACGCGGACACGGTTCTGACGTGTTCTGACGGCGGCCTGTTGTCGTGGATCACGCTGGACCGTCGCCGGCGCATGAGAGACCTTATGCGCCGGCGGCCTGGCTCGTGCGCTCTCGCGAAGCCCCCACATCTTCCCGCAGGTTGCTTACGTCCTGACGCACCTCACGAATGTCCTGACGCACTTCGGCAAGGCTCTGGTCCACCTGAGCAAACCGTTGGTCCACCTGGGTAAACCGTTGGTCCACCTGGGTAAAACGCTGGTCCACCTGAGCAAACCGCAGGTCCATTTCCCGATGCATGTCCGCGCGCAGGGACTGGATCATGCGACCCAAGGCAATACCCACGCCGAGAACCGACACGATGATGGCGATTGCCGAAAAGTCGACGTTCATTCTTGACAACCCCCCATAGAATGGTAGTTACAATAATCACCCGAACGCGTCAACGAGGTTCCTTGACAGCCCTTCCCTGACGTGGTTCATTCTGCGTCAGCCTTCGACTGACGCAGATTCGCCGAAACCGCCCCTTCATCGGTTACGACGCAAAATCCCGGCCAAGTCCCGCGGGCTGCAAATCAATTCAACTCACGAGGAGAGTTCGTCCCATGCAGATGTTCATTGCAGGCGAGTATACGGATACGGCAAGCGGCGAGACCACCGCCATCTACAACCCCGCTACCGGCGAGTTGGTGGATACGGTCCCCAAGGGCACGGCGGAGGACGTCCAGCGGGCCGTCGCGGCCGCCGAAGAGGCGGCGGTGGAGTGGGGCAAGTTCGCGCCTTCCCGGCGCGGCGAGTGCCTGTCCGAGGCCGCGCGTCTCGTGCTGCAGAACGAGAAGGAGCTGACCGAGCTGCTCACCAAGGAGCAGGGGAAGGCGCACCGGGAGTCGGTGCTGGAGATCCGCCGTTTCGCGCACACCCTGGAGCACTACGCCGGCATGGCCAAGACCCTGCGGGGCGGCTACGTGAAGCTCGCCGACGGGCGCTACGGCCTCATCATGCACAAGCCCATGGGCGTGGTGGGCTCCATCGTGCCGTGGAACTTCCCGGTGTCGCTCATGGGCAACAAGGTGGGACCGGCCCTGCTCGCCGGCAACGCCATGGTCATCAAGCCCGCCAGCACCACGCCGCTCACCGCCACCCGGTGCGTCGAGCTGGTGCAGCAGGCCGGGCTGCCCAAGGGCACCATCAACATGGTCACCGGACCCGGCGGCGCCGTGGGCGAGGAGATCCTGCGCAACCCGGTGATCCGCAAGGTGGGCTTCACCGGCGCCACCGACACCGGCAAGCGCATCATGGAAGTGGCCTCGCAGGAGGTCAAGCGGGTTACCCTGGAACTGGGCGGCAGCGACCCCATGATCGTGTGCGACGACGCCAACATCGACCGCGCGGTGAGCGCGGCCTCGGTGGGCCGTTTCTTCAACTGCGGCCAGGCGTGCCTGGCGGTGAAGCGCCTCTACCTCCAGGACAAGATATACGACGAGTTCGTCGAGAAGCTGGTGGGGAAGGTCCAGAGGTTGCGGGTGGGCAACGGCCTCACCAAGGGCGTCATGCTCGGACCGCTGCACACCAAGGCACAGCGCGAAGAGGTGGAGGAGCAGGTGGAGGACGCGGTGCAGAAGGGCGCCAAGGTGCTGGTGGGCGGCGACCGCCCCAAGGGCGACGAGTTCGACAAGGGTAACTTCCTCAATCCGTCCATCGTGGTGGACGTGGACCCGAAGTCCAAGCTGCTGAGCGACGAGGTGTTCGGCCCGGCCCTGCCGGTGGTGCGGGTCAAGAACATCGAGGAGGGCCTGGCGCTGGCCAACGACTCCATCTTCGGCTTGGGCTCCTCTGTGTGGACCCAGGACATAGACAAGGCCATGTACGCGGCCGAGAAGCTCGACGCCGGCTACACCTGGGTCAACTCCGCGCAGATCATCTACGACGAACTGCCCTTCGGCGGCGTGAAGCAGAGCGGCGTGGGCAAGGAGCACGGCAACGAGGCGGTGGAGCATTACAGCGAGGTCAAGTCCGTGGTGGTGGCCACCGAGCAGCGCTCCGAGATGGTGGGAGGGGAATAGACCACCGAACACCGGCCCCGCTGGCCGCGCGCTCGGCGGTGGGGCCGCGCCACACGAATCGAGAATGGCATGAGCGCTCCGCGACTCGATCTGCCGGACCCCTACAACGCGGCCACCACGTTCGTCGACGACAACATCGCCGCCGGCCGCGGCGAGCGCACCGCCATCCTGTACGAGGACCAGCGCTTCACCTACGCGCAGGTCCGCGACGCGGTCAACCGGGCGGGGAACGCCTTCCGCGGCCTCGGCCTGGACACGGAGCAGCGCGTGCTGCTGGTGCTGCCGGACAGCCCGGAGTTCGCCTTCGCCTTCTTCGGCGCCATCAAGGTCGGCGCCGTCCCCATTCCCGTCAATCCCTGGATGCACGCGGCGGACTACGAGTACCTGCTCCACGACAGCCGCGCGCGCATCGCCGTGGTGCACGAGTCCGCGCTGCCCGAGATCGAGGCCATTGGCGCGCGGCCGCGGTACCTGAAGCACGTGGTGGTGGCGGGGACCCCGCGCGGCGGCGCCACCGGGTGGGACGCGCTCATGGAGGGGCAGCCGGCGGAGCTCGAAGCCGAGCCCACCGGGCGCGACGACGTGGTCATGTGGAACTACACCTCGGGGAGCACGGGCAACCCCAAGGGCGCCGTCCACCTCCAGCACGACATGATCACCATCACGGACCTGTTCGTGAAGCCCGTGCTGGGCATGACCGAAGACGACGTCTGCTTCTCCGCCTCCAAGCTGTTCTTCTCCTACGGACTGGGCAACTCCCTCTACTTCCCGTTTCGCTTCGGCGCCGCCGGCGTGCTGTGGCCCGAGCGCCCCGATCCGGAGAAGATCCTGCAGACCATCGAGCGCTACCGCCCGACCTTCTTCTTCTCGGTGCCGACGCTGTACGCGCGCATGCTGCGGGTGGAGAAGGAGTACGACCTCGGCTCCCTCCGGGTGTGCCTGTCGTCGGGCGAACCACTGCCGCCGGCGCTGTTCCACCAGTGGCGCGACAAGGTCGGCGTGGAGCTGCTCGACGTGGTGGGCTCCACCGAGGCTACCCACGACTTCCTGGCCAACCGCCCCGGCCGGGCCAAGGCCGGCAGCAGCGGCGAGGTGACGCCGGCCTTCGTGGCCAAGGTGGTGGACGACGACGGACGCGAGGTGCCCAACGGCGAGGTGGGGAACCTGTACGTGGCCGGCGACGCCACCGCGCCCTACTACTGGAACAAGCACGAGCAGACCCAGCGCACGATGCAGGGCGAGTGGCTCAGGACCGGCGACACCTACTACCGCGACGACGACGGCTATTTCTGGTACTGTGGCCGCTCCGACGACATGCTCAAGGTGGGCGGCCTGTGGGTGTCGCCCATCGAAGTGGAGAACGCGCTCATGGAGCATCCGGCGGTGCTCGAAGCCGCGGTGACCGGCGAGGCCGACGGCGACGGGCTCATCAAGCCCAAGGCCTACGTCATCCTCCAGGCCGGGCACGCCGGCACCGACGAACTGCGGCAAGCGCTCCAGGACTTCATCAAGGACGGCCTGGAACCTTACAAGTACCCGCGCTGGGTGGAGTTCGTGGACGATCTGCCCAAGACCGTCACGGGCAAGATCCAGCGGTTCAGGCTCAGGGAAGGCAACTCGTGATCCAGTTTGGTTTGGTCGGATTGGTTGTGGTTCGACCTGGACCACGGGATGATGAAGGGCAGACCCAACATCATCCCGTGGT
>JAJEAI010000135.1 GCA_022824205.1 Candidatus Binatia bacterium | reverse complement strand
GATCCGCTCGCTGCCCGTGTCCACCGTCTTGCGGCTCGTCCCGTTGCGGTGGTTGCCGTCCTCCCGCTCCGACCCCGAGCCCAGATGCACGTCCATCTCCGCCCCCAGCATCCGCTCCGCCAGTGCCTTCTTCAACTCCGTCGCCAACGACTCGAAATCTGCCGCCCCGCGAACCCCTCGCTTCGCGATCAGCTCGTCCAATAGCTGCCGCGAAATCCCGTCGTCTTCCTTCCTTGCCATACGTCCCTCCTCTCTAAGAGTTCATCGTATGGCTCACAAACACAAAATTCCTTACAGGCTCCAAGACCGAGGTGATTCGTCGGCGCGGCCCCTGGCGCCACCTCGAAGCGGTCGAGTTCGCCACCCTCGAATGGGTCGACTGGTTCAACCACCGCCGACTCCTGGAAGGAATCGGCTATGTGCCGCCGGCTGAACTCGAAGAGGCCTATGATCAGCAGTACCGGGAGTCAGCCCTGGTGGCCTGACTCAAACTATTCCGTCTCCGGTAAACCCGGGCCGATTCAGTTTGCTTTTCGAGTTGGGACAGGAACTCGATTCTTCCTCCACTTATCTCGTGTAGAAACGCTATGTGAGTTAGTCGTTTCCCCAAGTTCTCTTCTTGTAAGAGGATGCGATGGGCGGCTAGGAAAGTTCGATCATCCTTATCTTGCGTATAGAGGAAAGACTTTAGGTCTAGGCCAAAACCCAAGAGACCCAACAGAACCAGGCCAACCAAAAACTTGCCCGCAGATAGGTTTTGTCCCCGTCTTTCGACGGCGAGTTTTTTCACTTCAATCCTAAGCTCTCGGTCATCCATGCCTTGTAGTCTCATGAATATTTCGGTTGAGCCATTAGAATAGTCGCCATCTGGACCATCCTCCTGACGCCGGCTCCATCCTTCCCCGACCCCCTGTTGTTCCGATCATGCGGTAGTCTTCCGGATTGAGCACCAAACGCCAAGCCGCGCTGCCTGTCCGGCGGCGCTCTTCGATGTCTTCCCAAGCCCAACGACACGGTCGAAGCGCGGGCAACCTATGACAGAAGAAGCGCATCGACACCCAAGCACGATACCCGTAACGCATCTCGAAGTCGGGTGACAAGCGCCGCAAATTTGCCGATTTGCCAAACGATTGGCGACACGCGAGAAACATTCTCCAGGGACTGATCATTCCGACGGTTTATGTTGCATTTTTGATTCTTCCGGTTGATAGGTGACTGGCGGGCTGATTCGTTGTTGCGCGAGACTCACTTGGGAGGATGCATCGACGTGAAACTGTCCGGGCTCAAGTTTCTGCTGCTAATCCCCATTCTCGCCGCCAACGCCTTTGGCGAGACGGTGCTGGTCCTCGAAAGCTGGCGGTATGACGACCGGGCTGTCTGGCGGGAAAGGATCCTTCCGGCCTTCGAGGCCGCCCATCCTGGCATCCGTGTACGGTTCCGGCCGTCCGAACCGGCGGACTACGATGCGGCCCTGAGCGCCCGGCTTGCGGCGGGCACGGCCGGGGACCTGATCGCCTGCCGCCCGTTCGACGCCTCCCTGGCGCTCTACAAGGTGGGACACCTCGACGGTCTCGACGGACTGGCGGGAATGGCCCATTTCCCGCGAGCCGCGAAATCGGCGTGGCAGACCGATGACGGGTCCGCGACCTTCTGTGTGCCGGTGGCGGCCGTGATTCACGGGTTCCTCTACAACCGGGAGGTGTTCCGCGCTCTCGGTCTCGACCCGCCCGAAACGGAAACGGAGTTCTTCGCAATCCTGGAAGCGGTCCGGGACCACGGCGCCTGGATACCGCTGGCCCTTGGGGTCCGTGACCGGTGGGAAGCCGCCACCATGGGCTACAACAACATCGGACCGGCCTACTGGAAGGGCGAGGAGGGCCGCCGGGCCCTGATTGCCGGTCGGCAGAAGCTGACCGACGAGCCGTGGATTGCGCCCTACCGGACGCTGGCCAGGTGGCGCCGTTATCTGGGAGAAGGATACGGGATGCGGTCCTACCGGGACAGCCAGGCGCTGTTTGCGGGTGGCCGCGCGGCCGTCTACCCCGCCGGGAGCTGGGAGAGCGCCGGTCTCGGCGCGAGGGCCGGTTTCGCGATGGGCGCCTTCCCTCCGCCCGTGCGGAAGGCCGGCGACCCGTGCTACATCTCGGACCACACCGACATGGGCATCGGTCTGAACGCCGGCAGCCGGAACAAGGCGGCCGCCCGCGCCTTTCTGGAGTGGGTCGCTTCAGCCGGGTTCGCCCGGCTCCATGCCATGGCGCTGCCCGGCTTCTTCCCGCTTTCCGCTCATCCGGTGGAGATCGACGACCCTCTGGCCCGGGCGTTCCTGTCGTGGCGCGGCCGCTGCCGTTCGACCATTCGTTTCGCCTCCCATCTCCTGTCACGGGGCGCGCCGAATCTGGAACAGGCGAACTGGGATGCTTCGGTCGCCGCGATTACGGGCGCATCGACCGCCGAGGAACTCGGCGTCCGGCTTCAGGAAGGGCTTGCGGGGTGGTACGCGCCGCATCGATAGGCGTCATGCCCGCCGGGACACGGTGCCTATGGGAACAAAGTACGTATGACGCGGCTACAAGGTGTGGCGGTCCGGTAGAGCTGTCCATTGTCGTCCGTCTTCCTTGTTCGGCTCGGGCCCGTCCACTTCGGCCTCCCGACGAATGCTGCGGCCGAGATCCCGCGTCTTGCTGTATTGGTGTGAGCCCATGAGGAACACAATGGCGACGCATACGATGACGAACAGGATGGCGAGAGTGCCAGCGACGATGAGCGTTGTCATGACGGTCTAGCTACGGGTGCGGAGAGCCGGCAGAGAACGCGGAGGGCCTCAACAACCTGCGTCTCCCACGGGGCCGAAGGAGTGCGGCCGCCGAATCTCCGCACCGCCGGTCAATACGGCATGAAGGTCCGGAAGCGCGGCAGGCGTCGTCCCACGCCTCGCTCGTTCTTGGTTCGAGCGCCCCGGAAGTCACCCTCTGGTCACCCTTTCGGCCGGTTGCACCGCTGGAGAATTTCGATCCGCGTCACCGCCGCGACCGCCGCCAACCCGCCGCCCGGGCTTCGGCCTCGGTGCAGAACCAGCGCTCTCCCCGGGACGGACTGATGCGCGTACCTTCGTAGTACCGGCCGCCCGGCACGTGATAGATGCGAGCGCCCTTGCGGCTGATGTTCCCCTTGAT
>JAJEAI010000060.1 GCA_022824205.1 Candidatus Binatia bacterium | reverse complement strand
CTACGCTCAGGGCGAACGGTGAGGAACGTTTGAGGTAAGCGAACCCGACTCACCCGTTCGCCCTGAGCGTAGCGCAGCGAAGTCGAAGGGCGCCAACTACTGCGCGCCAATCGATCGAGGTTCCCTTACCCTTGCATGGAGTCCGAACAGTGCAACCGATTCCCGAAATCGAAGAGATCGTGGGGAAGTTCCGGGCGGGGGAGGCGGAGGTGGCTCGGCGCTTCTTCGAGGACAAGCGCCCGCTTTCCCAGCACCTGGACTGGCTGCGTTTCCAGGTGGCGCGGGAAGCCCGGAACCTGGAGGAGATCGCCTCCCATCAGCGCTGCGAGCTGGTGGAGCAGGTCGACCGCTCCGTCTCCCGGGAAACGCTCGTGGACCAGCTCACCGAGGACTACCAGGAGGTCCGCCACTACGGCATGCTGGCCTACATCTACGAAGGCATCAGCGGCGAGCGGGTGCAGTGGCGCGAGCTTCGGGAAACCGCGCAACAGGCTTCGTGGTACGAGCTGTCGCGCCGGGAGCACCGGCGGTGGGCCGAGATCAAGGCCGGCGGGTCGGAGTTGGAGCTGGCGGCGGCGCTCTTTACCCGCGGTGGCGGCGGTTCGCTCTTCTACGGCATGATCCCGCTCCGGGGCGGCGACTACGAGGAAGCCCTGTCGCGCGCCTCCAAGACCATCCTCAGGGACGAGATCGAGCACGGCGCCTCCGAGGGAAGGGAGGACCTGTACCGGCTCGTCCGCGGCAAGGACGACGTCGAGACGGCCTCCAGGATCATCGCCGAGATGGGCGCCATCCGGCTGGAGATGAGGAACGAGCAGTACGGCAAACCCATGCCGGAGGAACGGCTGCAAGAGATCCGCGAGGGCGGGATCGCGCCCGTGACCATGGAAGAGATGCTGTCGGCGTGCCCGCGCGACGGCGAAGACTGGTTCGAGTGGTACCACGGGAAGCGGAAGCCGCTCTCGGCGACGTCGATCCGGTGACCGTCGTCGCGGATGCCGGCCACAAGTCCTTCGCACGCGCCATACTTGATTGGACGAACCATAATCGTTGCTGAAGGGGGAACGTCATGGATGCGCTCGAAGTAATGGCGCTCATCTTTGGAGTCGTGGTGCTCGTGAAGCTCGCCGCCCTGCTGATCGCTCCGGCGTGGTGGATGGACAGCGCCGGAGCCATGCTGGACTATCCCCGTGCGTGCACCTGGGCCTATGCCGTGTTCGCCGCGGTGGTGGGATACTTCGTCTTGACCCGGATGGAGATCGTCGAGGTGGTCTCGGCGATGCTGCTCACGTCGCTGCTGACCGGGTTGGGAATCGCGCCCTATTCCCGAACGATCCTCAAGCTCGGCAGGGAGATGGCGGGCGAGGGGTTCGGCCGGTTGTGGCCGGTGATGGCCATCTGGAGCGTCATCGCGGTTTGGGCGCTGTACGCGGTTCTGGCATCGTCATAGCCGTCGGGCCTTCCCCTTTCGTGACCCCGAAGTCACTTCGCGAACGAGGAGGAGAACAGGCAAGACAAAGGCCTTGCGCGGCTACCCTCAAGCTGTATCCTTGAGAGGTGTGGTGCGTGAATCGGCCAGGACATCAGGAGAATGCGTTGGGCGAAATCGTCGTCGATATCGAGCTGGAGAATCCGGGAGATCGCAGACTGTTCGAGGAACGGTACCGCCGGGAGGAAGACATTCGGCGGGCTACGGTTCGGGCCGTCGCGGATACGGGGGCGGTCATGCTGACATTGCCCGAGGACGCGGTGAACCGGCTCGGCGTCAAGGTGGTGGACCGTGCCTCTTTCACGTATGCGGACGGACGGCGAGATGAACGGCCGATCGCCGGTCCGCTCACCGTCCGTATCGGTGACCGCCGGACGTCCACCGACTGCGTCGTGGTGCCGACGGGCGCCGATGCTCTGGTGGGCCAGGTCGTCATGGAAACGCTCGACCTGGTGGCCGACTGCGTACGCCAGACGCTCGGTCCTCGACCGGAATCGCCCGACCGGCCGCTGCTGAGACTGTGAGGGGATCGCGGGGGTTGCGGTGACGGGTGGCTGACCTCTACCGTCGCCTCGTGGCGAGGACTTTGAGGACTTCCTCGACTTCGGGCCCCGGGTCGGTCCGGTCCTTGAACGGCGCCAGCCGCTGGTAGAGTTCCGCGGCGGCCTTGTGGAACCCCGCCGGGAGTCCGGCGGACTCGAAGCTGGCGGCGATCTCTTCCATCTCGCCCACGTAGCGCCAACCCTTGGGCGCCGCCACCGCGGCCGCGCGTTCGCTCTTGCGTTCGACGTTGGGCTGCGA
Source organism: Candidatus Binatia bacterium (assembly GCA_022824205.1). Lineage (GTDB taxonomy): Bacteria > Desulfobacterota > Binatia > UBA9968 > JAJDTQ01 > JAJDTQ01. The sequence goes on along the minus strand of JAJEAI010000060.1, from coordinate 5,630 downwards.
TGCGGCCCATTCCTCCAGGAGCGCCGCTTCCACGCCTTCACTGCCCGCCAAGGCACGAACGGCCAGGACCAGCGCGTCGCTGCCCTTGGTCCAGGCCGCGTAGGTCATCTTGAGGGCCGAGGCGGCCCCGGGCCTGCCGTCGATGACCCGGGCGTCTAGGGGACCCTCGGAGAACAACCGCGCGACCGAATTCGCTCCGGCTCCCGAAAGATAGAGGCGAGTGGTCCCCGGCTTGCGCACCGGCTGGCCGATGATGCCGCCGTCGACGAAACGCGCGCCGGCCTTGGCGACGATGGTCCCCACGCGTTGTGCCGTCGCCCGGGACACGGCGTTGGCGTCGACGTAGAGTCCGGCAAAACCCAGGTCCGACACGTCCCGAGCCACCTCCTCGGCGGCGTGGGGCGGGCACACGGAAAGCACCGCGTCGCTCTCGCGGACGGCCTCCGCCAGCGTCGCCACCTCCACCAGTCCGGCCTCGAGCGCCCTCCGCCGGCTGTCCTCCCGCCGCCCCTCCGAGACCCACAGTACGCGGGCGCCCCTCACCGCCGCGCCGACGGTGGCGCCCATGTTGCCGGGATGCAACAGCGTGACGGTGTCGATCTGCATGGTCTCTACTCCGAGCCATTGGGGCGACCGCGGGTCGCCCCTACGGGTCATCGCGCCTTGCCGACGACAAGATTTCCGCGCATCCTCGTCAACGTTTTCGTGAAACGCAACACTAGTGGTCCTGCTCTTCCACGTCGCTGGCCTTGACGCGCCGCGACTTGAGCTTCTCGCCGGTCTCGAAGTAGCGGCCCTCCACGGCCAGCTTGGCTTCCTCGTCCAGCTCGTCGTCCCACTGGCCCAGGGAGTAGCCGTACCACGGCATCTTGGGGGACAGCGGCGGCAGCATCAGCTCCTCCCACAGCTCCCGGGCGTGCTCCATGTACTCCCGCTTGGGCAGGGACACGGGCGGGAACGGCTCCTTCTGGATGGCGTTGCACAGCATGCCCGACTCGTCCGCCGGCAGGTGGTAGGACACCACGTCCGTGCCCTTGGCGTCGTCCTTGTAGAGGAACGGCGGGGCGTGACCCTTCTCCATGCCGCCGATGATCTGTACGTCCTGGTGGGGCTTCATGCGGTAGCACATGGCCCAGAAGACGGCGGCCTCGTCGGAGGGATCGATGTCCTCGTCCACCGCGATGACGATCTTGCCGACGCCGGGATGGAATGACGCGGCCGCGTGCAGCGCGCGCCACACCTCGGCTTCCTTGGGCTTGCGCATCTGCACGATGACGAGCTTGTAGGTGTTGGTCAAGGGCTCGTGCATCTCCACCCGGGTGACGCTGGTGATGCGGCAGTGGTCGCGCAGGTGCACCAGCATGAGCCGGTCGTAGCCGATCTTGCGGATGACCGACGATTCGCTGGGAGTGAGCTGGCTCAGCCACGAGACGTAGATGGCGTCCTTGCGGTGCGTGATGGCGGTGACGTCCATGAACGGGTTCAATTGCCGCGGATGCATGTAGCCGTGGGATTCGCCGAAGGGTCCCTCGGGCTCCACGAACTCGGTGTTGAGGCGTCCCTCGATGACGATCTCGGACTCGGCCGGCACCTGCAGGTCCACGGTCTTGCACTGCGCCATGCGGATGGGCTCGCCCACGAAGCCGCCGGCGATGGCCATCTCGTCCACGCCGTAGTCCACTTTCTGCACGGACACGTACGAGACCACCGGCGGCGCGCCGATGACCAGCGCCGCCTCCAGCGGCTCGCCGCGCTTCTGGGCGTTCTTCCAGTGCAGGTAGATGTCCTGGCCCAGGCCGGACGGGAACACGCCCACCCGGGTATTCGATTTGATCTGGCCGCGGTAGTTGCCGATGTTGCCGATGCCGGTTTCAGGGTCCTTGGTGATCCAGTGGGAGCAGGTGGTGTAAGGGCCGTTGTCGAAGCCCGGCGTCGAAATGGGCACCGGGAACTTGTCCAGCCCGTCCTTCTCCAGGGCTTCCCCGGTCATCACCACCTCGTGGCACGCCGGCGCGTCCACTACCTTGGGCTGGATGGGGTTGGAGAGCGCGTGCTTCCACTTCGCGTCCATCTCGTCGGCGCTGTTGCAGCCCATGCCCAGGAAGTAGATGGCCTTGCTGCCGGCCAGCGCGCCCACCACCACGGGGAAATCGAAGCGGCGCCCGCGCGAGTCGGTGACGTTGGAGAAGTACCACGCCTTGCGCTCCTCGTCGGGGATGCCGCCCCGGTACTGCCAGCGCACCAGCGGATGCAACTCGGTGTCCTTGTTGATGGTCTGATTGATGCGGCGCAGATGCCCCGCTTCTTCGAGCATTCTCAGGTGCTCATGTAGATCTGCATAACCCATTGACTGCCTCCTGTTCGCGTCGATTTCTCGGAATGTCGCGGCGAGTTCCCGTAACCCCGTGCGGCACAAGCCCGGATAGCGGGGCTCCAGGCGATCGGCGGAAAGAAACGGATGGCTCTCGTGCGAAGAATGAAAAATAGCCGATGGGGTCCGGCCGTGTCAAATTCGTCGAGTCCTTGGCGGCCGGCGTCACTGGTGTTGCGTTTCGCGAAAACGTTGATGAAGATGCGCGGGGATTTTTGTCGTCGGCAAGGCGCGATGACCCGTAGGGGCGACCCGCGGTCGCCCCGGTGGCTAGAACAACGGGCCGTGCCATTGACGGGCATTCGGCAAGACTCGGGAGTGGGTTGAGCGAACTTGAGTGCGTTTGGCGAAAACGGTACGTTGACACGATTGAGACGATGGATTTGGGCTGAGCCATGGTACACGGCAGGGATATTGCGAACTGGATTGGGGGGAGGGTGTGGTGGGCAGAGCGTGTCCACCGCGACATTGCGGATGCCGACAATACTGAGGCAGGGGCCATACCGATTCTTCTTCTACTCCAGCGACGGTGAGGAACCCCGTCATGTGCATGTAGAGCGAGACGACAATGTCGCCAAATTCTGGCTTGAGCCTGTCAGGCTGCAGCGCGCCGGCGGGTTTCGTTCGGCCGAGACCACACGGATCGGCAGGATTGTCGAGGAACATGAGAGGGAAGTCATAGAGGCATGGGATGAGTATTTCAGGGGTTGAGAAGCATATACCGAACGCCGTCAGTATAGAGGTCTCCAGAAGCGCGCTGAGTGTGGAGTTGAGCGACGGCAGGACGATCCCTATCCCCGTGGATAGGTATCCGAGGCTGGCCTACGCCACGCACCAGGAGAGGACCAACTGGCGAATCATGGGCGCAGGTCACGGGATACATTGGGAAGACATCGACGAAGACATCAGCGTTGAGGGTCTTCTGGCGGGCAATCGATCGGGCGAGAGCACGGCCTCCTTGAAGCGGTGGCTCGCGGCGACGCGTCAACCGGAGTTCCAGCCGTGGAAGGGAGAGAGTTACGGTACGCCGAACGACCTTGGCCTGCCGGCGAGCCTGTTGATTCTGGGAGAATCCCACTACGGCGACCCAAAGGACTGGGGTCGCGGGATCACAATACGCGTCGTCCGTGAATACTGCGAAGGAGCCGGCTATGCCTTCTTCACCAAGATCCTGCACACCGTTCTGGGACCGGACGCGCCCGCAGACACGTCTGAACAGCGGTGCCGGTTCTACGAGTCCACCGCTTTCTGCAACTATGTTCAGCGCAGTGTCGGGCCGACTTCCGACTGCCGTCCGATACCGGAGATGTGGGAAGAGGCAGCCGCTCCTTTTAGCGTGACTCTGGAGTGCCTGCGCCCAACTCACATCGTGGTGTGCGGAATGGACCTCTGGGACAACATGCCGGCGTTTGAGGGGGTCTGGGCGCCGCCATCGGAAACACTGATCCGGTGGTTTGACTCCGTAGGCTTTCCGACAAGTTTGGCGTCATGGAGGCAGCCAAGCAATCTTCTGGGCTGCTACGGAAATTCTGAGGGACAGAGCGTTGTTCTGGCTATCCAACACCCGTCTTGGCGGTACTATCAAACCTCTGCGTGGCATCCGGTGGTGGAGCGGTTCTTGCAGTACCGTCCCGAGTAGTTTCCTGTCCAGCAGTCCCAACCACGGAGCATACTAAGCATGCACACCGACCAAAAGACCCTTGAGAACGTCTTCTCCCACATCGACCGGGAGGAACTGGCCCAACTGGCCATGGATGTCGTCAATTTCCCGACGCCCACCGGGAGCGAGGAAGAGGTGGCGCGGTTCATCCACGACTGGTTGCAGAAGCAGGGCATCGAGACCTTCCTCCAGCACACCGAGCCGGGGCGGGCCAACGTGGTCGGCGTGATTCCGGGCACGGGCGAGGGGCCGACGCTGCTGTTCAACGGGCACATGGATACGGCGCTGGCGGGGACCCAGGAAGATCTCTGGATCACCGGCAGCACCCGGCCCGAGTGGCAGGCGCTGGCGCGGCGCGAGGACGACGTCATCTACGGCAGCGGCATCGTCAACGACAAGGGGCCGCTCACCTGCACCCTGGCCATGGCCAAGGCGCTCAAGGAGAGCGGCGTCAGGCTCAAGGGCGACGTCATCGTCACGGGCGTGGCGGGGGAGATCGGGCGCTCGCCGGTGGACCACTACCAGGGTCCGGCGTACCGGGGAAAGGGGCACGGCGCGCGCTACCTGGTGACCCACGGCGTGGTGGGAGACTACTGCATCGTGGTGGAGCCGTCGCAGTTCCGCATTACCTGGGCCCAGTGCGGCGCCGTCTTCATCAAGATCACCACCTACGGCGAGCCCATGTACGGGCCGTTCGTGGACCACCCGGTGTCGCCCAAGGAAAGCAAGAACGCGGTGGTGCGCATGGCCTCCATCATCCCGTCGCTGGAGGAGTGGGCGCGGCGCTACGAGAAGGAGCACCGCTACGAGTTCGGCGCCGGCACGATGGTGCCCAAGGTCAACATCGGCTCCATCTTCGGCGGCGCGCCGTTCAAGCCCAACTTCTCTCCGGCCATCTGCAACCTCTACGTCGAGGCCTTCATGACCCCGGACCAGCGGGCCATTGACGTGCTGCGGGAGGTGAGGGCGGTCCTCGCCGAAACCGGCATCGAGGCCAAGTCGTCGCTCTTCCTGTCCGTCAACAGCTACGAGTCCAAGGGCGCCGAACCGCTGGTGGCCGCCATGGAGGAGGCCCACGAGTACGTCCGCGGCCGGAAGGTGGAGCCCATCCGCAGCGCCTTCACCAGCACCTACGCGGACCTCACGGTGTTCGCCGAGGTGGGCATTCCGGCCATCAAGTGCGGTCCGGCGCCGGAAGCCGCCGACGCCAAGCCGGCCACCAGCGAGATGCAGAAAGTGGAGGACCTCGAAGCCGCCGCGCGCATGTACGCGTTCGCCGCGTTGGAGATCGCCGGCCGCGAGCGCGGGTGAGGCCGGGCTCCCGCCTCACCCCGCCTGGATTCCCGCTTCCGCGGGAATGACGATTCGAGGGGTCTCTGCTTCATGGGTTGGACACGGCCTGACGGGTGGGTTCGAAGCTCGCCCCTGTACCTTGAGGTCGAAGCGCGCTAGAGAAGCTAGTGTTGTGTCTCACAAACAAGTCTGCAAAGTTAACCTCGCTGTTGCAGAAACTGGAAGCATGGAAAGGCCGGGAGGCAAGCGGGATGGGGCTTGGAAGGACGGAGGGGGATTGTTGGGGAATGTCACTGTAGGTGAGGG
>JAJEAI010000185.1 GCA_022824205.1 Candidatus Binatia bacterium | reverse complement strand
GCCGTGCCCCATTACGGCATCTAGCCAGAAATGAGAACTGGGGAATATCAGCTACTTACGCGAATCAACCGTCGAAGTCAGGAAAAGTTGAGCCAATCGCCGCCGTTGCTGGCTCGCGCGGCAATGGCGAGGGCGTGTCCGTCGGAGATCGGGATAGGGGGGAGCCTCACGGCTCCACCCCTCCCACACCACCGGGCATACGGGTCCGTACCACGGCGGTTCGACGGATTTAGGCGGCATGACGGGCCTCTACGGTGGCGAGGCCGAGCCGGTCGAAGAAGGCATTTGGCAGCGCGTAGGAGAGCGCGGGGCTGGCGCTGATCCGCCATGGGCCACGGGCACTGCCGGCGGTTTTCGCCGCCAAGTGCTTGTTGACACCGAGGCGACGCAGCGCCGCAAAGCGGGTGCGCCCGCGCTTCCACTGGCGCCAGACGATGGCGCGAAGCCTCCGCCTGATCCACTGGTCGAGACGACGCAGTACCGAGGGGGTCTCGCAGAAGCCGAAGTATCCCCGCCACCCGACGAGGTAGCGGGACAACTCCGAGACGAGATGGGCGAGGCTGACGCTCTTGGTACCCCGCGTCAGTTCCCGGACCCGAGCCTTGAACCGGGTGAGCGCCTGTGGCGCGATGCGCCGCTTGGCCTCCGGTCCGCTGGTGAAGCTGAAGCCCAGAAAGGCCCGCGCTGCCGGGCGGTCCACCGCGCACTTGTCTGCGTTCACCGTCAGCTTCAGCCGCTGGGCAAGGAAGCGTGTCACGCTCGCCATGACCCGCTCGCCTGCCCGCCGGGACCGCACGTAGATGTTGCAGTCATCGGCGTAACGGACGAAGCGGTGGCCGCGCTTCTCCAGCTCCTTGTCCAGGGCGTCCAGCATCAGGTTGGACAGCAAGGGCGAAAGCGGCCCACCCTGCGGCGTCCCCTTGGTGCTCGGGCCGACCAATCCGCCCTCCAGCACGCCCGCAGTCAAAAAGCCGCGGATCAGCCTGAGCAGGCGTTTGTCGGCCACCCGCCTGGCCACCAGTCCCATCAGGATGTCGTGGTTGACCCGGTCGAAAAACTTTTCCAGGTCGAGATCGACCACAATGGCAAAGCCCGCGCGGATGTGTTCTTGCGCACGCTCCACCGCCTGATGAGCCGAGCGTCCGGGCCGGAACCCGTAGCTCGCGTCCGAGAAGGTGGGGTCCCAGTCCCCCTGCAACACCTGCATCACTGCTTGCTGGATGAAGCGGTCGAGCACCGTGGGGACCCCGAGCGGACGAGTGCCGCCCGATGCCTTCGGTATCTCCACCCGCCGCACCGGCTGCGGTGTGTAGGTGCCGTCAAGGAGCCGGGACCTGATCTCGGCCCATTGGCCTTGCAGGTGATCGCCCAGATCATCGACCGTCATACCGTCGATGCCGGGCGCCCCTTTGTTGCGCCGGACACGCGCTAGCGCCTTCTTCAAATTGCCGGGCTCGACAACCGCCTCCATCGAGGGGCCTTGCCCGGCCGCCGGGCGTTCGGGTTCGGCACACGCCGTGCGGGCTTCGGTCCCTCGGTCTCCGGCGCTCCGGGCTTCACCCTTCGCCCCCGGCCCCAAGGCCAGCTCCATCTGGATATTCTGCCGCTTGGCTCGCATGAGCGCGCCGTCCTATTGACCCTGTCCATCGTTCAGGCCTTCACCGGCGAACCGGCTACTATGCCTTCTGCTGACTTCTGCACCGCGATCACGGCCCTTGCGGAACCGCTCAGTCCGGGACTGCCGGACGCGGCGCAGACCTCCCGAGGTAAGACCGACCGCCTTCACCGCACACCCGCCGGATTTACCACCCCGGCCCTTGATGGCTGTGGACTTCGCGGCCCTTTGCCCGCTCGTCCGCCCGGGTCGGCCTCGTATCCGGTTCTTGTCCATCGGGTCGCGGCTTTGCTCCACGCTTCCTTCGGACCCCGCCTCGCGGCGACGCCCTTGCGCTTCGCTAATCCTTCGCCGCCATCGGGCTGGATAGAGGACTTGCACCTCCAAGCTGTCGATCATGCTCGGCACACAAAGAAAGGGGCGGGCCCGAAGGCCCGCCCTGTAACATAGCGACGGTGGCGCGAGATCAGGTCTTGATCTGAACCTCGTCCTCCGTCGCGATCGAGCCGGTGGCATGGTGCATGGCGCGCTCCATGCCCACCTCGCGGTAGAGCTTTACCGCCTCGCGATACTCGCTCTCCTCCTGGTACGCCTGAACGAAGTGCCAGCCTACCCAGAGGGCCACGAGGATACCGACCATCGCCGTCTCGGCGCCCACGCCAGGGTACATGGCGCCGATTTCGGCGGGATTGGTGAAAGAGTCCAAGCCGGTCGAAGCCATTTGCGCCTCCTATTCCTTGGCGTAGGTGCGTTCGATCTTCTCGAACGCCGTCTCCTGGTGTGCATGGTAAGGATACGCATCGCCAAGCTGGTGCGTATCCAGACCCGCCAGCTCCACCTCGCGCGGCACCCGCAGCATGTTGAAGTACTGCAGGACCCGGGCCAGGACGTAGCAGGGTAGGAAGCCCAGCACCCAGAACATGATGATCGCC
>JAJEAI010000145.1 GCA_022824205.1 Candidatus Binatia bacterium | reverse complement strand
TGTCGAAGGTGCATGTAAAGCCTCATTTGATGATCGGTTGTGTGTCGGCCTGGCATCGGGTTCCGTTCCGGAAAACGGTCCACGTTGCCAGCGAATCGCCGCGATCTCCGCAGCGGGGCCGTCGGCCCCGCGCCGCGCGCCTGGCTCGGTCGGGCTACGCCCTCCCTCCCCAAGCGCGCGACTTCGGCTTTCTCATCTTGTTTGTCGCTACGTTCTCATCTTGATTGTCGCTGGATACCGCTGAGACGATCTCGCGGACGCACTCAACCCACATCGTGCAGTGCATGTTTCGGAGGCGCTGCATTTCGACCATCAAGTCGATTTGGGTGAGGTTCGGATACCTAGTGTCGATCCAATGGAGGCCTTTCGGCGTTCTTAGCTTCTGTGCGTCGAGGTACTCAAAGAATGACAGGAAGCGGTCGTGGATCGATTGCTAGTTGTTATCAGCGAACGCTCGGACGGCTAGTGCCCCGGTCGCGTCGATGGGGCCGAACAGATACCGCTCAACCTCGTCGTTGATCAACCGGCCGATTCGAGTCGTATAGAGGTCTTTTTGGACGAAGCACGTTTTCGGGGAACGCAGCTGGACATCGCGTCCGACCACCTTTCTCCCGTTGGGGAGCTGTCTCGACGAAGCGTCAAGGTCGAGACGGTAGAGCGTGCCTCGCGAGCCGAGGATGAAGCCCTTCTGATACCACTTGGGGACATAGTGGTTTTGCCGGGAAAGCCGCGACATTCTGTTCGTAGGAGATTATGACGGGAGGAAGGTCTATTGTACCTGGCCAGTGCGGATCGGGGAGTTCGGACGTTCCCGAGCGCTGGGTGCAGGGCGCCGGGGAATGGTGGGCGAGATGCGCCGTTAGTAGTTTTGGCGACTGATCCAGTCGGCGACGTCGTCCATCAGCTCGTGGGCGGATGCGCTTCCGACCGTGATTCCGTGGTAAGGCGCCACAATATGGTAGCCGGAGAGTACGACCGCGCCATTGACGAACCCCGTCCGTCTGGCTAGGACGTTAAGTGTGTTGCGATTCTCTTGCCGATAGGTGCCGACAGCGCGGTTGACCGAATCCAGAGGTGCATCCGGATGGATGACTCTGGGCGGATGGGGCCAGGGAAGATAGCGATGGTGACTGTGGAGGAGGGTAACGTCGTAGAGGCGTGCGATGAACGCGCGCATCTCGTCGACGCTCCCATTGGTACCGGCGTCCTTGCATTCGATGGATACGCGCGGGCGGCCCGTTGGGGGGCCGCCTTGACCATTTCGAAGGGATGCGGCGACGGCTCCGGGGACGATGGCGATGTCGATCTCGTGCAGGGCTTGGCTGCGGCCCTCGAAAGTGACGCCGTTTAGCATTTCCCATTCGGGCCCGTGGCGGGTGAAGGCGATGGTGCTAGTTTCGTTAGGCCCACCTGAGGCAGGGGGGATGCCTGCGGGGATACCGCCGCGCTGCACGAACTCTCGCTGGGCGTCGTTCGGCAGGACTCGGGTGCCGTCCGAGCGGCGGATCCAAACGTCGTAGCCGCGCTTCCTGAGCGCGCAAGCGATCCCGGTCATGACGTACAGTTCGAAGAGTCGTCCGGGACCGGTGGCTTCGAACAGCAGTGTGGTGCTGCCAACAATGTCCCGCAGGGCTTTCTCCACGTCGCCGATCACTGGGGCGAGTCCGACCGTTCGTTCCCAAGCCAAGAATCGAGGGCCACTCGGAGCGCGGGCAGCTGGGTCCGGGCACGATCGACCTCGAGTCGGCCTATAGCGTCCACTCTGTCGTGGCCGCGGAGAAGGAGCCTGGTCGTAGCCGTTCGGGTGACTGTCGACGGAGCGTCGGCACCGGAAACGATTTCGTCCAGCGCGTCGAGCGACTCGGCCATCTGGTCGAGCGCCGCAAAGAGCCGTTCCTCCACATAGCGCACCGCCCACTCGAGTTGATCATCGCCCTGAAAGGGGGTTGCCGCGGCGGTAGGCGCGGCGAACCGCTCTGTTTGCTCGCTGGCGTCCGATGTGCGTTTGGCCCGGTCCCGTGCGCGTCGTAGCGCAGATCCGTCTTCGACGGGCTCCTCTCCACGTCGGACGCCTTCGACCAGCTCGAACGCGAGCCAGTCCATCCCGACTTGGGCGAGGACGTCGATGAGGGGGAGAAGGCGGGGATCGAGGATCGCCATCGGGTTCTTAGCCGCTAATGGTCTATGGTAGCGATTGTGGGGGCATGACCTCCAATATGGGGACGACCGCGAGGACTTGACGCAGGATAAACGCCGACGCGTTCGCCGGAGGGAGCGAGGCGATTAAGGGAAGTGTCTGGCTGGTGGCAACGAGGGAGGTGAGACCGCATTTGAAATGGAGAGCGTGGAGGGCTGTGGCGGACAGAAACCGAAGGCGACTGGCAAGGGTCAATGGCCCAAGTCGAGTTCTCGGGCTTCGGCGGCGAGCTCGTCGAGCGCCTTGCAGCGGGCGGCGTCCTTGTAGGCGCGCAGATGGTCGACGCGGACGCGCCGGTGTGTGTGCTGACCTTGTGGAAGGGGACGGTGCCGGCCTCAAGCAGGTCGACAAGGAACGGTCGCGACATGTTGAAGTGTTCGGCGTCCTCGCTGCGCGTTCCGGCAATGTGCAGGCACCGGGGATGGCCGCTGGAGCCGCCGTGGGCGGCTTTGATGTAGTTGTTGGACACCGGAGGGGCTGGGGTGTGGAGGCAATCCCGTTTCCGGATCCGCAGGGGAAAATCTAACAGATAAGGGTGCCACGCCCTCGATTGGGCTGTTGGATCACGTTGTCCACTGGGAAGGTCGGAATGTTCCATGGAAGTCCGCCTAGGGAGTTCTCTTCAGTCCAAGCGGTTGATATGCGGCTGCACCGCATCCTTGAAAGGGCCGATGTGTTCAAGTGTCCACTTTCGGAGAACTTCCCATTGTTCGCGAGTGTTCACGTCGGCCTCCTCAGGATAGTAACAAGCCAATCGGCTGCCTCGGCTTTGATCCAGCGGTTCCCAAACTAGGGGAAGATTGAATGCCCGCTCGATGTCAGGACGGCTTTCCTCAAGCCTGTTGAAACGCTCGAGTGCCTTTCCGTGATCCTTCCCGTCGACATAGAGCTCGAATCGGAATCGTGCTTGGCCATCCTGACGACAAAAGTTCACCGAATAGTGGAAGCCCACCTTCTGGGCCGGAAAGTTCCTCCAGTTGTCCTTTGACGGCGTTTTGGCGCTGCTCCACCCCGGATACTGCTGGCGGAATGCGGGCAGAAACTCGGTCCAGAAGTCACGGTAAGCCAATTGCTTGTCAGTCAATTCACCGGATTTCGCGACGTTGACGCGACGCACCCATTCGTCAGGTTCGATGACGACATCCAGCTGCGGTGCTGGCCGCGAGCCGTCGATACTCCAAACTCTGAGTTCGATTCCGAAGAAGTTCACCGTGTCTCGGCTGTTGGCATTCAGCCAATGAAGCGCCGAAAGATGTTCCGAGCGGAACGTCTCCACGATGAGCGCCGCGTGGGATGCATCGAGCCCAGCGGCGTAGGTGATGATCTTGCCCAGATGATCGTGGTCCGTTTGCCCGATCATGTTCTCGACGACGACGGACTTCCCAGTGTTGGCATCGCGCAGAAGAAGGTCGGCCTTGAACGATCCAACTGCGACCTCTGACCCAACGAACTCCAAGTCCATTCCCAATGCGCGGGCAAGCGCTTCAGGATTGTCGGCCAGCCAAGGGGTGAGATCCCGTGCCTCGTCTGGCCATACTTCGCGGACTGGCACTGGCTTCAGTTTTCCGATGTTCTTGTCCAACGCCATCAACCCCTTAGTATTGCCGTGGGCTAGTCGATTTGCCGCGATTCCCCGGCGAACAGCGGCTCTCCGAATTGATCTGCATAAGCCACCGCCTCGACGGAACGGCGGGCGATGGGGCCGTGGCCGCCGCCCACCGGCCAGCCGATGGGCACATGGGCATAGGTGGCCCAAGGATCCGGGATGCCCAACAGTTCGCGCACTGCCTGCTCCTCGGCGCATAGGAGGGTGGTGAGCACGCAGCCCAAGCCCTCGGCGCGGCAGGCGAGCAGCAGGTTCTGCACCGCCGGGTAGAGGGAGCCGCCGCCCACCACCGAAGGCCGGTCGAGTTCGGCGTCGGTGATCGCCAATCCGCCGGGGTCGAAGCAGAACACGGCGACCACGGGCGTTTCATGCAGATGTTCGGCAAGGTAGTCGCCTGCTGTGATGGCCCCTTGGAACGATGCCGGCATTGTGTCGAACTGCGGCCGGTAGGACTTCGTGTAGGCCGACCAGCGGGGACGGTAGAGTTCGGCGAAGCGCTGCTTGATGGCCGGGTCGCGCACCGCAATCACCCGCCAAGGTTGACGATTGCCGCCGGACGGCGCCCAAGTG
>JAJEAI010000113.1 GCA_022824205.1 Candidatus Binatia bacterium | reverse complement strand
TGGCAGTTATGGAATCCCACCACACCCCAATGAGTCATTCCCGCGGAAGCGGGAATCCAGGCGGGGTGGGGCCGGGCAATGAGGCCGCCACACCCCCCACCCCTGGATTCCCGCTTCCGCGGGAATGACTCATTGGGGGGGTCGACGCCTCATTTTCATTTCCCTTTGTGTCGGCTGCAAGCCGACATGGGTGATTCCCGCGAAAGCTTGCCCTCGACACCGATCGGGGGCGGGAATCCAGGGGTGGGGGGTGTGGCGGCCTCATTGCCCGGCCCCACCCCGCCTGGATTCCCGCTTCCGCGGGAATGACTCATTGGGGTGTGGTGGGATTCCATAACTGCCAGAGATCATTGAACAAGATTTTATTTTCATATCAATGACTCATTGGGGGGAAGATGCCGCGGGGCTCGTACTACTTGGCCACTCCCACCTGGACGATGCGGCGCTGGTCCACGCCGGCGACGCCCACGTACTTGAACACCTTCTTGTCCAGTTCACGTGGCTGGAACCCCTGAACCACCACGCTCTTGCTGCCGTCCAGCAGCGCGGCGAAGGGCGCCGCCTGGCTCTCGCCCGCCGGATCCGTAGGGAACTTGAACCGCGTGCCCGGAATGTTGGTGAACTCGATGGCCCCGGTCTCGTCGCTGATCCAGAACTCCGAGATGACCGATCCCGCCGCGACCCTGGCCAGCGCCGCGTTGATCTCCTCCACGCTCATCTTCGCCTTGACCGCCGCCGCCACGAACTGCGCCGCCAGCATGGCCTGAGCCACCATGTGCTGGGACACCGCATCGTCCGCCGCCCGCACCCGCTGCGCCGTCAGCATCCCACCCCCCAGCACGATACACAAACCGAGCACCGTCAAAGCCCTGAGAGTCGCCTTCATGGTGTATTCCTTTCCATCCTTCCAGCGTGGTGTCTGGTCAAATTCGCAGCATAATATGCGGAGGATGTTTCGTCATCGGCAATGCCCGATAACCCCGTAGGGGCGACCCGCGGTCGCCTTTATAGCCCATCGAGACACCACTGCGGCGTCTCGATGTAGGGGCGACCCGTGGTCGCCCCAGTGGCAAGCACCACGCCAGGAAGACCCCCCCGGTCAAGCTCAGGGTGACGTAACCAGGGTGACGTAACGCACGCCCCCTCCACCCCTGGATTCCAGCCCCCGATCGGGGTCGAGGGCAAGCCTTCGCGGGAATCACCCATGTCGGCTTGCAGCCGACACAAAGGGGGATGAAATGGGGCGCCGGCCCCCCAACCAGTCATTCCCGCGCAAGCGGGAATCCAGGGGTGGGGGGGTATGGCGGCCTCATTGCCCGGCCCCACCCCGCCTGGATTCCCGCTTCCGCGGGAATGATTCGTCGGGGTGTAGCGGGATTCCGTAACTACCAGAAATCATTGAACAAGATTTTATTTTCATATCAATGACTCGTCGGGGTGTAGCGGGATTCTGCTCACGCGCCCCCGTCCCACGGGTCGTAGCTGCCGAAGGCCCACAGGTTGCCTTCCGGGTCGCGGCAGCAGTAGAGCCGGCCGCCGTAGTCCTGATCCTCCGGCTCCATGACGATCTCCGCGCCCGCGGCCGCCGCCCTGGCATGGTGCGCGTCCACGTCCGAGACGATGACATAGTGGCAATGCGGCACCGGGTCGCCGGGCCGCGCCACGGGCCGCTGCAGCCGCGCGAAGTCGTCATCCCGCGCCGACCCCAACATGAACATGCCGTTGCCGAACACGAGCTGCGCATGGAGGATCTCGCCGTCCGCGCCCGGCACCACCAGGTGCCGCTCGAAGCCGAACGCCTCGCACAGCCAGTCGATGGCCGCCGCCGCGTCCCGGTACCGGCTGGTCGGTATCAGCGTCACACGTGTGTCTTTTGCCAAACTGGACATGCCCCCAGTCTGTCACATTGCGGACAACGGGCCAAGCCGACCGCGGCGCCATGGTCCCCCTAACCTAAAGAATGGCCTTGACCGTCCGATCCATTATTCATAGGATACCAAGGAGGGAACGGGGCCGTGGAGAAACTGAAGGAATACGCCGGGGTGATCGTGGCGCTCACAACGGTGGCGGTGGCGCTGTCGGGACTGGTCGTGTGGCTCGTCCAGGTCCAGGTCGTCCCGGAGATCAAGCGCTTGGACGAGCGTCTCACGTCGTTTCACGTAGCCATCACGGACCGTCTGGACCGTATGGATAACCGCTTCGACGCTGGCCTGGTCCGGTTGAAGGAGGAGTTGACAGGTCGTCTTGACAGGATGGGAGAACGTCTTGACAGGATGGAAAAGCGTGTCGACGCTCGGTTCCACCGGATCGACGCTCGGTTCGACCGGATCGACGCTCGGTTGACCCGGGTCGACGCTCGGTTGACCCGAGTCGAGGGTGACATCAAGAACATCCTGTTGCGCCTTCCAGCGCCCGAAGAGCCAAGCGCGGCGCAAGCTCCTACCCCAACAGCGCATTGACGCCCGTCAGCACGAGGATGGCGGCCGCGGCCAAGAGCGCGACGAACGCGAGGTTGGGTCCCAGGATCACGCGCTCCGGGGGGACGCGGAACATGGAGGAGGCCGTGGCCACCATGATGGCCGAAAGGCCGACCATGGAGGAGCAGGACCAGCTCACCAGGGCGCTCTCGATGAGCACCACGCCCGCCACGCGCACGGGCAGGCTCGACAAAACGGTCAACAGAAACGTGAGTGACACGATCTGGTGCACTCCCATCAGCGAACCCACGGTGACCCCGCCGATGACCAGGGCGATGACGGCCATGGCGGGGAGGTCGAGGCCGCCGATCCACTCCGTGATGCCGGTCTGTGCGAAGACGTGCCGCACCACCCCGCCCAGCGCCAGCGACAGGGTGAGGATGGCAACCTCGTTGCCGATGTCGGCCGAACCGCGGTAGGTGAGCGCCAGGGTCCGTCCCAGCGCGCGGCGGCCCTTGGCCAAGAGGGTCAGGAGACACAGTGCCGGCACGCCCACGATCAGCGCTTCCAGGGTGGAGAGCACCGTGGCGCCGGAGAGCAGCGCCACCACCACGACGCAAAGCGCCACCGGCGGCACGATGGGCTGGAGGCTCCGGAGCGCGCGCCACAGGAGCCCGAGGCCCCGCTCCCGCGAGAACAGGAGGTGGGAGCCGGTCAGCGCCAGCGCCGCCATGGACAGCCCCAGCGCCATGATCTGCCACAGCGGCACCCCCGGTACGTACTGCGACGACAGCGCCATGGCGATCCAGAACGGGGACCACAGGCCCGCTAGGCCGCCGCCGCGGTGGCACGCGCGCATGGCGGCCAGATGTTCCGCCTCGACCTTGCTCCGGCCCACGATGGGCGCGGTGATGGCGTAGGCCCCCGGTCCCAGCACCGCCGCCAGCACGTGGGTGCCCACCAGGAAGCCCCCGAGGCGCTGTTCGGGCTTGAGACGCTCGAACAGCTCGCGCGCATTGACGATCTGCTGGAGCTGGTCGGCGGTGACGCGCAGCAACACGATGGTGCCGAAAAACGCCGTGAACAGGGGCGTCGTCCGGAATCCGGCCAGCACCGCCGCGACCCCGCCATAGGCCAGGATAAGCACAGCGGCCAGGAAGATAAGGGCGGTGCACAGGATCACCGTCGGGCGCCGCAGCCGGACGCAGACGCGCAGGAGGAACAGCGCGGCAAGAGCCGCTCCCACGTCGTCCAGCCACGGCACCCCCCACGCCAGCCGCGTGAGCTGGAGCGCCCACAGCACCAGCACCAGGGATTCGGGCCGAAAGAGTTGAATCAGCGCGGACATGGAATCAAGTGATTTCGCGCATCTGGCACCTGTTCATGCAATCGACGTGGTCGTCGAGGACGCGCCATCCAGGTGCGTGTCTGGTACGAATAGTGGCATGAACGCCGTTCGAGACCAAAGGCCCGTGCCAAAACTCCTCCGTCTTGCCGTTCCCACGGAAGCGGGACACCAGGGGTTGGGGGGTATGGCGGCCTCATTGCCCGGCCCCACCCCGCCTGGATTCCCGCTTCCGCGGGAATGACTCGCCGGGGTGTAGCGGGATTCCGTAACTGCCAGAAATCATTGAACAAGATTTTATTTTCATATCAATGACGGGAAGAAGTGATAAGAAGAGGGCCAGATAGGGATGACAGGAGCAGGAGGGGGCGGGACTGCGACAATGGGGGGCCATGCGTGGGGAGGGCGCAGCCTATGACTCAGACATACGTCGGGGCGCCGATACGGCGCGGTGAGGACGTGCGGTTCCTGACGGGCAGGGCCACGTTCATCGACGACGTGAAGCTGCCCGGCATGCTTTACGCGGCGGTGCTGCGGAGCCCGCACGCGCACGCGCGCATCAAGTCGGTGGACGTGTCGGCGGCGCTGAAGCTCCCGGGGGTGGCGGGCGTGCTGACGTTCGCGGACCTGCCGGCGGGGGTGAAGCCGATTCCGTTGCGCATGTATCAACTGAATGGGCTGGACCGCTTCCTGCAGTTCCCGCTGGCGCGGGACAAGGTCGCCTACGTGGGCGAACCCGTGGCGCTGGTGGCGGCGGTGGACCGTTACGTGGCCGAGGACGGCGCCGACCTGATCGCGGTGGAGTACGAGCCGCTTCCGGTGGTGCCGGACGTGGAGGCGGCGCTGCGCGGCGACGTCATCATCCACGAGGAGCAGGGCACCAACGTGGCCGGCGGCCACGACATCAAGCTGGGCGACGTGGACGGCGCCTTCTGCGACGCCGAGTACACCCGCAAGGAGGTGCTGCGGACGCACCGGCACACCGGCAACCCCATGGAGACCCGCGGCCTGGTGGCGTCCCACGACGCCGGCCGCGACGAGTTGACCGTGTGGGGCATGACCAAGGTGGCGCACTTCAACCGCGCGGTGCTGTCGTCCCTGCTGGAGATGCCCGAGCACCGCATCCACTTCATCGAGCCCGACGTGGGCGGCGGCTTCGGCATCCGCGGCGAGTTCTATCCCGAGGACTATCTGGTCCCCTACGCCGCCATGAAGCTCGGGCGGCCGGTGAAGTGGATCGAGGACCGGCGCGAGCACCTGATGGCCGCCAACCACTCGCGGGAGGTGCGTTGCGAGCTGGAGATCGCCGCGCGCAAGGACGGCACGCTGCTGGGCATGCGCGCGCACATCCACGGCGACATGGGCGCGCACATCCGCACCCACGGCGGCCTGGTGCCCGCCTCCACCGCCGGAGTGCTGCCCGGACCTTACCGGATCCCGGCCTACGAGGCCCACATCCGCTGCGTCATGACCAACAAGATGGGAGTGGGCACCTACCGGGCGCCCGGGCGCTACGAGTCCTGCTATTTCCGCGAGCGCATGCTCGACATGGTCGCCGCCGACCTGGGCCTGGACCCCATCGACCTGCGCCGCAAGAACCTGATCCAGCCCGAGGAGCTCCCCTACGAACTCGGGCCCACGCGGCCCGGCATCGCCTCCACCGTGTTCGACAGCGGCGACTACCCGCGGGCGCTGGAGCACGCGCTGGAGCGCTTCGGGTGGGAAGGGTTGAAGCCGCTCCAGGGGCAGAAGCGCGACGGCCGCTACCACGGCATCGGCATCGGCTGGTTCGTCAAGAACACCGGCTTGGGGCCGTCCGAGGGCGCGCGCGTCGCCATCGCCGGCCCCGAGAGCGTCGCCGTCTACCTGGGCATCGCCACCCTGGGCCAGGGCCACGAGACCATCATGGCGCAGATCTGCGCCGACGCCCTGGGTGTCCCCATGGAGTGGATCACCGTGTTCCACGGCCACACCGACCTCATGCCCTGGGGCGGCGGCACCTACTCCAGCCGCGGCACCGTCATGGCCGGCAACGCCGTGCACCTGACGGCGGAGGCGCTCCGGAAGCGGCTGCTGGATGTGGCGTCGCGCCGCCTGGAGACCGACCCCGCCGGGCTGGAGTTCCGCGACGGAGCGATCTACGCCGCCGCCCCTGCCCCGCCGCCCTCGGACGCCTCCCAGGCACCCTCGGACGCCTCCCAGGCATCGTTGGACGCCTCCCAGGCACCGTCGAACGCCTCCCAGGCACCCCTCGACGCCTCCCAGGCACCCTCGGACGCCTCCCAGGCACCCTCGAACACTTCCCAGCGACTCCCGGACACTTCCCGTCATTCCCGCGAAAGCGGGAATCCAGGGGTGGAGGGGCCGGAGGGGGCGAACACGAACAAGCCGCTGCTCGGCCTCGGCGACCTGCTGGAGATGACCAGGCCCGGCAAACTCTCCGGCAGCGACACCCCCGGCCTCGAGGCCACCGAATACTTCCACACCGACCGCCTCACCTACACCTACGGCGGCCACCTCGTGCATGTCGCCGTCGACCCCGAGACGGGAATGGTGGAGATCCTGCGGTACCTGGTCCTGGAAGACGTCGGGCGCGCCGTCAACCCGCTTCTCGTCCACGGCCAGGCCCTCGGGGCCGCCGCCCAGGGCATCGGCGGCACCCTGCTGGAAGAGCTCGCCTACAACGAGGACGGCCAGTTGCTCACCACCACCCTCCTCGACTACCCGCTCCCCTCCAGCATGGAGATCCCCCCGGTGGAGAGCATCATCACCGAGTACTCCCCCTCCCCCCTCAACCCCCTCGGCGTCAAGGGCGCCGGCGAAGGCGGCATCGTCGCCTGCGGCGCCGCCCTCGCCAACGCCGTCTCCCACGCCCTGTCGTCGCTCGGCATCCAGATCAAGGACCTGCCGCTGACGCCCGACCGTATCAGGGCGCTGGTGAGGGAGGCGGACGGGAAGGGCTGAGCGGTGCCGACGCACTCAGCATCGCATCCGCCCCTGGATTCCCGCTTCCGCGGGAATGACGGTTCGGGGGGTTGGTGCCAGTTCTCATCCGAGCGGAGAGCGGGGCATGATTGCTACCATCGACCTTGCTTCCGGCAGAATCTGAGATCCTGCGAATGATGAGTACCATGAAAGGCGCAAGCCCAAGTTATGGTCAGAAAAATCAAAACCTTGCGCTTTGCCCCTTGACATTTCCCCAAAGCGCCAACATGTAGGGGACTACTGGCAACCGCCGAACATGGAGAGTTGCGTGCCTGTACGACGGAGGCACGCTTGAGCGCAAGGAGGTTGCCATGGTCAAGCCCGCGCGTCCCACCCGGGAGAGCATTCAAGCTGCCGTAGACAGGAACTACGAGGCATTCAACAAACAGCTCCCCGAGCTTCTCAAGGCCCACCAGGGTCAATTCGCCCTTCTACGAAACGAGGAGATCCAAGGATTCTTCCCCAGCGCGAGGGAAGCCGCACAGCATGGTGAGCGCACCTTTGACGACGGCTTGTTTTCCGTTCAAGAGGTCACCGATGAGGCCGTAGATCTTGGATGGTTCTCGCATGTCAGTTATTAGTGGGACATTCGATCCAACTCTTGGCATCTTGGTAAGGATCGGGATAGCCCAACCCTACTTTGTAGCGTCTCGCTCAATGGGTCCCATTCCCCACATCGAATGGGTAGAGGCCTTGCTGGACACTGGCGCGTCCAATACCAGCATCAAGGCAAGGGTGGCGGATCGTCTCGATCTGTCTCCCCTGGGGCGTCGACAGACCCATTCGATCCATGGGTTGCAGTCTACGAATTGGTACCTCGGCGACGTCTGGTTACGCTTTGATGATTCACCAGGAGGGCAACGTGTCGCCTCTGAGATTCAGCTCGTCGAATTAGATCAGAAGGTCAGGGTTGAAGCGCTTATTGGACGGGACGTGCTGTGCAGATGCGATTTCCAGATGACCAAGGCGCACGAGTTTATTCTGCGCCTCTAGCCTAGCGTCCCCCCCATCGGCCTGCATCTTGTAGAGCCTGTCATTTAGGAGTATGCTCCGAATTGGTCCGACTATTTCGGATCATGTTCCGAACGATGCACTACAGCCGCACCCTCCGCCTGGACCTGCCTGCGGGACAGTCCGCGTTCTTGTGGGGACCCCGCAAGACCGGCAAATCCACGTTGCTGCGTGCGCTCATCCCCGAGGCGGCCCGGTTCGACCTGCTCGACACGCGGCTCATGCTGGAACTCACGCGAGCCCCCTGGGCGTTCTCGGAACGCGTGGCGGCATTCGATCAAAAGGCCCGCTCCACCCCCATCCTCGTCGACGAGGTGCAGAAGGCGCCCGCCGTTCTCGACGAGGTTCACCGGCTCATCGAGAACGAAGGATTGAGCTTCGTGTTGTGCGGTTCCAGCGCCCGAAAGCTGAAGCGCGGTCGCGCCAATCTGCTGGGCGGCCGTGCCTGGCGTTTCGAGCTCCATCCCTTGACGTGGCCGGAAGTGCCGGGGTTCGACTTGTTGAGGGCCCTCAACCGCGGGCTGGTGCCGCAGCACTACGACGCCGCCGGGTACCGGCGCGCCCTCGCGGGGTACGTCGATGACTATCTGAAGGAGGAGGTTTTCGACGAAGGGCTGACACGGAACGTGGCTGGGTTCTCAAGGTTTTTTGAAGCCCTGTCGTTCTGTCACGGAGAGTTGCTGAACTACAGCAACGTCGCCAGGGACTGTGGCGTCGACTCCAAGACCGTGCGCGAGTATTTCCAGATCCTCGTGGACACGCTGCTGGGCGTCTTCGTCGAGCCGTTCAGCCCGCGCCGCTCGCGCGCGGTCATCACACGGGCGCCGAAATTCTATCTCTTCGACGTCGGGTTGGCCGGCCACGTGACCGGGCGCAGGATCGAACGCGAGCACGGCGCCGACTTCGGGCGCGCCCTGGAGCACCTGGTGCTGATGGAGCTCCTCGCCTATCGCTCCTACCGCGAGCACGATTTCCCGGTGCGCTTCTGGCGCACCAAGTCGGGCATGGAGTGCGACTTCGTCCTCGGCCGCGCGGGCGAGGTGGCCATCGAGGTCAAGGGAAGCCCGCGCGTCCGCCCCCAGGAACTCAGGGCCATGCGCGCCTACATGGACGAACACCGTCCCGCGCAGGCCGTGGTCGTGTGCAACGAAGCCGCCCCCCGCCGCACCCCCGAGGGCATCTGGATACTGCCCTGGGAACGGTTTCTCGAACGGCTCTGGACGGATGAACTGGTGACGTGACGGTGCCTCGTCGTGGCATTCATGTCCCCTCGAATCGGCGGTCAACGATATCCAAGGGGAGGATCACGTTCCATCCCTTCGCCAAGCGCCCCCTTCCGGGCTTGGCGCCGAGCGCGTATCGCGCCTGTCTTGGGGCGATGTCTCGCAATTCGTCGAGGGTTTGTTCCGACACGCGCAACACGTCTCGTCGGTTCTCCAACCAATAGCCCAAGGCCCCCGCCGCCGCGGCGTTCTCCAGCTTTCGTGTGTGCCGCAACAGAGCCGTGCCGTCGATGCGAACCAACAGGTCGAGCGAATTGAACAACTCGTCCGTGCCGCCCGCGAGATCGCAACGGTCGAAGAGATCGGCTACCGTTCTCTCAATGGTCGTCACCCGGACCGCAAGGCCCAGGCGATCCACGGTCGTCACCCCGTCTGCAACGTCGTCGTGGCAGACCAACCCCCGCGGTGGTTTGACGAAACGACAGAAAAGCCCTACGGCCTCGAACAACCCGGGTTCACCCGGCGCGACGATCTGCACCGCAGACCCTTCCGTGTAGGCGCGGCCATGCATTTCGAGAGCGGAGTGGTACGCCACGATGCCGTTCCGGCGCAAGCGGGATGCGGCAAGGAAGCGATCGACGGACCAATGCTTGGCATCAGCGTGGCTGGGAACGGAAGCGAACACGCCCCGCGCGACCCGTTTGACGTTGCCGGCGCGAAGATGATGGGCGAGCATGGCCGTGACCGTCTTGTCTTGCGCGCTTCTTCCGACGGCTTGGGCGTACTCTCCCCGGTCGAAGACCGGATGTGCGCTGAAGAAGGGTGCGGACAAGGTTCGCGGCATTGGAACGCTGCTTCTAAAAGGAGGATAACAATATATGTTATATTGGTTTTATACGTCAAGTACGAAGTATCGTGGGCGTCGAGTCTGCGCTGCAAGGTGGGAGGCCCTCGGGGGTGTGCGGCGAGGGATGGTCAGTTGAGGGTTCCGTGGAGGGGTCAACCGTTGTGATGTTCCTCGAATGTGGTACATTGGCTACGGAGGTGCGCAATGGCCAAGACTGAAATGATCCGTGCCCGCGTGGAACCCGACTTGAAACAAGATGCGGAAAAGGTTTTTTCCACGCTCGGGCTGTCCGCGACCGAGGCCATAACGCTATTTTACAGGCAGGTCGCCCTATGTCAGGGATTGCCGTTTGCCGTCCGGATTCCCAATGCCGAGACGCGCGAGGCCATCCGTCAGGCGCGTACGGGAGAAGGGCTTACGAGCTACGGCAGTGTGGAAGAGTTGATGGCGGATCTGGCCGATGACGATCTGAACGATGCGTAGGCTACGCGTGACCACACGGTTCAAGAGGGACATGAAGAGAGCGCGCAGACGTGGAAAGGATACCGAGAAAGTACAGACACTTGTTCAGAAGCTGGTCGCCGGAAGCCAGATCGAGGAACGCTACAGGGCGCACCATTTGATTGGAGACAGCTCTGGTCTCAAGGAGTGCCACATTGAGCCCGATTGGCTGTTAATCTGGCAAGAGGACGAGCAGACAGTAACGCTGGTCAGGACAGGGACACATGCGGACCTGTTCGAATGAGATCATGAGCACGAACCTCCATTCGCCGTCGCAAGTGTGCGATGCAGGCCTCGAAGTCGTCCATGAAGCAGGCGGTGGCCGTGGGTAGTTGGGTCTGGTAGTCGGCGACCACACCCGCGGCGAGTGGTCCGCGGCGCCCCCCCTCCCTACTGAACCCAAAGGGACATTTCTGCTTTGCAAAAAGGGGACATCTTGGCGTTGGCTTGACAGTACGAAGTATCGTGGGCGTCGAGTCTGCGCTGCGAGCCGGAAGGCCTTCAGTCAGTGAACGTCTTAGCCTTGCAAATTAAAACGTTATATTTTATTTTGCGAGGATGATTGCCCGCCGTGCAGCCAAGGAGGTCCGTACCGCCCTGGGCCGGCAAGCCGCCGTCGCGCTGATCGGACCGCGTCAGGTCGGCAAGACGACACTGGCGCGGCAGATCGCCGAGATCACCGATAACGTATACCTCGACCTTGAGAAGAGCACGGACCGGACCCGGCTGTCGGAGCCATGGCTTTTCCTCCAGCGGTACGCCGATCGCCTGGTGGTCATCGATGAGGTCCATCGCGCCCCCGAGTTGTTTCGCGAGTTGCGTGGCCTCATCGATGAAGGCCGCCGCACGGGCAACCGCACCGGGCGGTTCCTGATCCTGGGCTCCGCCTCCATGGACCTGCTCCGGCAGTCGAGCGAGAGTTTAGCGGGGCGGATCGAGTACGTTCCGCTCCATCCATTCGACGCTCTCGAAGCAGCCCCTGACGACCGCGCACTCGGGAGGTTGTGGGTGCGCGGCGGCTTTCCCGAGAGCTTTCTCGCCGCCAACGATGCCGACAGCCTCGCGTACCGGCTGAACTTCATCACCACCTACCTGGAACGGGACATGCCGCAGTTCTCGCCGTACCCGGTCCCCGCCGCCACGCTGGAGCGGCTGTGGCGAATGCTCGCCCACGGGCAGGGCTCCTTGCTGAACGCCTCGGCGCTGGCCTCCAGCCTGTCCATCAGCGCGCCCATGGTCACCCGGTACGTCGATCTCATGATCGATCTGCTGCTGGTCCGGCGGTTGCCGCCCTTCGTCGCCAACACCCGCAAGCGGCTGGTGAAGTCACCCAAGGTGTACGTCAGGGACAGCGGCCTCGTGCACGGCCTCCTCGGCATTCAGGACGAGCTCGCCCTGACCGGCCACCCCGTGATGGGCGCGAGTTGGGAAGGTTTCGTGATCGAGAGCCTGCTGGTCACGGCGCCCCGGAGGACCCTCGCCAGCTTCTACCGCACCGCCGCCGGCGCCGAGATTGACTTGGTCCTGGAGCTTCCCGGCCGCACCTCACCCTGGGCCATCGAGATCAAGCACAGCCTCGCCCCGCGTCCCACCCGCGGCTTCTACAACGCGCTGGAAGACGTGCGGCCCGAGAGGGCGTTCGTCGTGTACGCGGGAACGGAACGCTACCCGCTGTCGCGGGAGGTGGAGGTGATAGGGGTAAGGGAGATGGCGGAGGTGTTGAGGGGGGTGTGAGGCGAGGGGGCTCAGTTGAGCGTCCCGCGATGAGTCAACCTTGTGGCGTTCCTCGAGATTCGCGACCTTCTGGAAGGGGGGCTTTCGCTGGCCGATATCGTGATTCCGAGGACGCGAAGCTACTTGTCGGATTGTTTTGCCGAAAGGATGTGAGTGTGAGTTCTGAACCGAAACTATTCAAGATCGATCCTGCTTCGCGCCAATCAACAGCTATGTCTGAAGTCGACTTCACGGATTTGGGCCTTCAAGAGCGCCGAGACATCCAGGAATGGATAGCCTCCAATCCCAGTATCCTGGGTCAGGATTTACTCATAGTCAGCAAGGAGTTTAGCGGCTTCGACAGAACAAATGAGAGGCTTGACCTTCTGGCAGTCGATATCGATGGAAAGCTAGTTGTCGTAGAACTGAAGCGAGACGATTCGGGCGTGGATGTCCACTGGCAGGCAATCAAATACGCGAGCTATCTCTATCGGGTCAGTGGGACGCGCATCGTTGAGATGTTGGCTTCTTACGGAGGTATCCCCGAGTCCGACGCTCGGAGAAAATTGGTTCAGCATCTTGGTTCCGACGATGACTTGAATGCCTTGAACAACGATCAACGCATTATCCTTGCGAGTCATAGGTTCGCTCCCGAAGTCACCTCCGCTGCGCTTTGGCTCAACGAAAAGTCCACAGCAGGTCACTGCTGTCCCACAAATTTTAAGCGAATCGGAGGGGGATTTGAGGGGGCGGGCTGGGCGGGGGCTGTGGCAGGAGCAGACCGAGGAGTGGTCGGCGCTCGAAGAGATTGAGTTGGAGGAGGCGGAGGATCTGATAGAA
>JAJEAI010000169.1 GCA_022824205.1 Candidatus Binatia bacterium | reverse complement strand
CGGCATGCTGAGCATGGGCATGACCGGCCGGATGCTGACCAACTACGTCGGCGACGGACGGCTCAAGTCCTTCGGCGTGCGCTTCACCAACCAAGTCTGGCCGGGCGACACCCTGCACTCCACCGCCACGGTGGAGGAGGTTTCCCAGGAGGACGGCGACCCGGTGGTGAAGCTGAAGGTAGAAACCACCAACCAGGACGGCAAGGTGGTGGTGTCAGGGTACGCTTCGGCTCGGGTGGATCCCTAAGCCCTACTTCACCATCGCTCCACAGAGGTGCGCACGTCGATTTCGAAGGTCCAAGCGCGGCGGGGTTGGTTGTACAGGTAGGCGAAGCCATCGGCGATGCCCTCCAGGGAGATCATCCCTTGTTCCCCCAGTTTTTCTGCGTACTGCGGGAAGCCCTGCATGATCTTCTCGCCGCCGATGGCGCCGTCCACCACCACGTGGCCGACGTGGACACCCTCCGGGCCGTACTCCTTGGCCATGGCTTGGGCTAAGTTGCGCAAGCCCCCCTTGGCGGCGCTGAAGGCCCCGAAGTTGGCGCGTCCGCGCATGGAGGCGCTGGCGCCGGTGAAGAGCAGGGTGCCGCCTTTCGGCAGGAAGCGGCGCACCGCCTCGCGTCCAAACAGGAAGCCGCCGAAGCAGCACACCCGCCAAGCGGACTCGAAGTACTCCGCGTCCATGTCGATGACGCGCCCGGGCTGGTTGTTGCCGGCGTTGTAAATGGCAACGGCCAAGCCGTCGCCCGCGGCGTCGAACAACGCCGCAACGGATGCTTCATCGGTGGCGTCCGCCACCACGCCGGTGGCTTCGCCGCCCGCCGCGCGAATGCTCTGCGCCACGTTGTCCACTTGGGCCTGAGTTCGGCCCGCCGCGAAAACGTGCAGACCCATCGCTGCGAAGCGCTGGCAGAGCGCGCCGCCAAGACCCGCCAATGGCCCGACGCCAATGACAACTGCTGTATCCATGGATCTTTCTCCCAATCTGTTAGTTCTTGTAGTCTAGCCTCGTTGAGTTTGGGTGTCCCTGATGTGCTGACAGGCAGCGCATGACGATTGGTCCAACGCTGTCGGACCAATTGACGCTTCCAGTGTTCGCCGCCGAGTCGCGGCCGAAAACCGCTGCGTGGCGCGCACCGACGGCGACCGGCGCCGCACGTGGACCATCTCGTTCGCGGAGGCCGAGCGGCGGGCGATAGCGGAGAAGGCGAAGATCAAAGCCACGGGCCACGGGTTTCGGTCAAGCTTCAAGGACTGGGCGCACCACGAGGGCGTGGGCGAGATCCTGTCAGAGTTCGCGCTGGCACTTCGAGGGTACGTTGGAGGATTGACCGACTTGGTTGGTCGGGACAATATCGTGCGGCGTAAAGAGTCGCACAGTTAGGAGATGGTCGTGGCGAGCAAAGCGAGAAAGGCGCTGGATGAAAACGTCAAGGATGTCGAGAGGTTGCTGGATTTGCACGAACAGGAGGGAGGCACGAAGAGGGGCCGTCGCTATGGATTGGAGGTGCTCAACAAGTCCGCGATCGTGCTGATAACTGCGTACTGGGAGTCGTATTGCGAGGATATTGCCAGCGAAGCTCTCGCGCACATGCTGGAGCATGCGAAGTCGGCCGTGCCGCTGCCGAAGGAGCTGAAAAAGCAAGTCGCTGGCGAGCTCAAGGGCGATAAGAACGAGTTGGCCGTTTGGACAATTGCGGATGATGGTTGGAGGGCACACATCCAGAGTCGACTGATGTCGTTGCAGGAACGCAGAAACCGAAAACTGAATACCCCAAAGTCGGCGAACATTGATGATCTGTTCAAGCGGTCGTTGGGACTCGAGAAAATCTCTGACAGCTGGAAGCTGGCGCGGAACATGCCGTCGCGCAAGTGCACGGAGAAGCTTGACGGGTTTGTGGAATTGAGAGGAGCGATTGCGCATCGGGGAAGCGCACAGGAGTCCGTGACGAAACAGCAGGTGGTGGACTATCTCGAATTGATTAGGGGGTTGGCTGCGAAATCTGGTGGCGCGGTCAACGCGCACGTCAAAGGAGTTACCGGGAAGCCGCTTTGGTAAGCCAAGTAAATGCTCTTCGTATCCCCACGAAGGTCGTGCGACCTCCTCATTTGGCGTAAGTAGACCATGTGTGGAGCTACACATTTGACCTACGTCGGGACGTGAACGTGCCCGTTTGCGCGCGTCGTGAATCCGAAGGGTTGCAAACGGCGCGGCGTTGGGCGACAAAGGGCGTCGGACTGAACCCAAGCCGACGGACGACCCGCCGCGGATGAACCCAACCGCCTACATAGAGACCTCGGTGGTGAGCTACCTGACGTCGCGGCCATCGCGGGACGTCGTCGTCGCGGCTTACCAAGAGGTGACCCGCGAGTGGTGGCGGGACGCTGCCGCCCGGTTCGATCTCGCGGCATCGGAGCTGGTCCTGGCCGAGTGCCGGGCTGGCGACCGCAACGCCGCCCGTGCGCGTCTGGCCGCCCTGCAGGGCGTGGCCCTGCTGGGGGCCACCCCCGCCGCGGAGGACCTGGCGCGCCGCCTGATTGACCTCGGGGCGGTTCCGCGCGAAGCTGCAGCGGATGCCGCGCACATCGCCATAGCTGCGGCCAACGGCGTCGAGTATTTGGTGACGTGGAACTTCAGGCACATCGCCAACGCGGCGATGCGGGCGCGGATCGAACGTGCGTGCCGGGAGGCTGGCTTCGAGCCGCCGGTGATCTGCACGCCCAACGAACTCATGGAGGCCTGACATGGAGACGACGCAACTTGACCCAGTGATCGCCGAGGTCCGGGCGGTCCGGGACGGCATCGCGGCGCAGGCCGAGTACGACGTAGGCGCGATCTTCCGACTGATCCGCGAGATGCAGAACGAGTCCGGACGCGAGTACGTCAGCCATCCCGCGCGCCGGATCTCCGAGCGCCCCGACGGGCCATTGGCCGTCTGAGCGGCGCTGGCCCCACGGCCACGGCCATCGCCGTAGCGGCCGGGCCTCAAATCGGGTCCCGGCCCAGTCCGCGCTGCCGAAGCTGCTGCGCCAGCTGGGCGTCGATGCGGTACCGCACGGGTTCCCGTCGAGCTACCGCGACTGGGCGACGGAGCGCACCGACGCGCCGCGCGACTCCTCGAAGAAAGGCCCTGCCGAGCGTCGGCCGCACGGTCCTGGCCACCCATACGCTTGGCTCACTTGCATGGGAACTGTTCCCGGTTCCGGACCGAAAGCCAGCCCGAGGACTGCCGTAAACGCCAATCCGGCACGACCGGACGTCGAGCCCACGCCACAACCAGCCACCCCGCTTGCCAACTCACCGACAAACTTTACGGCGCAAGCTCCTCCAGCCGTTCGGTTCTTGACACCAATTGTCCAGCCTTCTAGTCTCTTCCCTGCGACATCATGTGACCCGTTCCATGTCGGGTTACCTGCTGAATAAAACAGCCTCTAGCCCGGCAGGAGTTGCTTCCTGCCTAGGTGAATAGGCAGGAACGTCACATCACATGATGTCGCAAACGGCCCGACTCCACACTGGTCGGGAGCTGCATCAAGGGAGGGAAGAAGTGAAACACCTAGTCGGGGCCCTTTGTCTAGTCTTGGTTAGTCAATCTACTCAAGCTCAATGGTTCGGCTCCACGGTGACCGAGGAGTCTCTACCTAACGACTTCTTGAATTCGATGGTCTTCGTCCGTCCTGGGATAGCTGACTTCGGAGACGTGAAGGTTAAGGAGTATGTCAAAGTTGTCTCCGAAGCATCCCGGGAAGAATGTGAATGGAGCCACGCTGGTGACGAGTACAACATGACATGTCAGTTCGCTAAGAGGATCGTGTTTTCCTTCACATGGAGCGAAGGGGCTGGCGCTTCACGAGTACGGACCTACATGGGACTGCTCAACAGAGAAATGCCCGCACTGGAGGTTTCGACGATGGTGTTTAGTTTGCACCCCAAGGCCCGAGAGTCCAACAACTGAGGGAATTGGTGGTTGCGGGCTTAATGGCGGTCTCCCCTCACTCCCCTAGGGAGGTGTGGCTGACGTTGGACGATCGGTGACGCGAACGCCAATTGGCTCTCCATATCGGGGCAGCGCGAGCGGTGCCGTTGTCGTCAACCGAGGACTCTTAGCTCCTCATCCACCAACTCGACGAACTTGCGATGCAACGCCGCGACGCGCTCCACGACGCGCTCCAGTCCCTCGCGGCACAGACAACTCCTGATGTCAACGGCGCCGATCGTCCCCTCGCGCACGACGGCGCCGCTCCTGCTCCTCACTGAGCGGAACGCGCCTGGAGGCAGTTCGATCTCCCCCTCCTCCCTCGTCTCCCTCGCATAGTCAAACGCCGCCGACCACGCGTCCCATCGTTCCAGCACCCGCTCCCCGGCCTTGGTGGTGTCGACCATCAGGCGCAGCGGCTTCCCCCGATCCAACCGCCAGTACAGTGCGCCGCGCTCGTGGCCGTAGCGCGGGTCGTCGTAGTGCGGATACTGCGTCCATGCGCCCCCGCCGATGCTGTACCATCGCCCCGGCCACGGCCGCTTCTTTCCGTGCAGCCCCAGCGTATTGGACAACCGGACCATGAACTCCCATTGCACGAAGTCATGGCCCAGATCCCACGTCGCAAAGGCCATTCGTCTGAACGCCAACTGCCCGCGCAGGAACTCGACGTACTGGCGCACGATCTCGTGCCTCTCCGCATCCCCGCGCTCCTTGAGAACCGCAAGCATGTCCTGGGCACCGAAGACCGCGTATCCCTTCGACTGCGCCTCCTCGCGCTCGTCGCCGAACACGTAGCCCGTCTTCAGGTACACCAGCTTGACGAGGTCCTCCTCGATTCCGTCGTCGGCGACGATGTCCCGGTACCGCTCCAGCTGGTCGTCGTGCATTTCCGTGCGGGTCTTGTCCTCGATGAGGAAACTCACCCTCCTGCCGTCGACCTCCGCCTGGAAGTACACGTCGATCTTCCCGTACTGCTGCCAAGGCCCGAGGATCACACGCCCGACGTCACAGTTCCCCTCATACAGTCCTGGCCGATCTTCGCCTACCTCGAACACGGACCGCCTGTCCTTGTCCGCCTGCATCAGCGCCCGCACGAACGCGACGCCGAGTTCGCGCAGTCCGCCGTTCCCTTCCCGCGCGCATGCCACCAGCCAGCAGATCAGCGCGTCCTGCGACAGTTCCTTCGTTGCGTACTCGAATATGTTCGGCGCCATCACTTCCCTCCCATTGCCGCGCTTCGGCCTCACTTCGGTCACTTCAAGCCGCCAACTGCGGCCAAGGCGTTGCCCACGCTCCGAAGGCACATCCAGCGCTTGCACTGAAGCGACTTTCGTTCATGCGACGGCGTGGCGACATTGTGCCCGGAGGTAGTCGGTGCTCCCGCTTGGCCCGACCCGACTGCGCCAACTGAATCACGCACTCCGAGATGTCGGTTCGGGCGGCATGCAATCGAGTTGGCCTCTGTCCGCCCAGCTATCCATGGATCAGTCGATCGGTCCCCAGCCAGGTTCCTTCCAGCGAAACAGATTGAGATCAACCCGTCCGTCTGGGCGGAGCTCGACCCCCTCCTTTCGCAAGCGGTCCCGTTGCTCACCAATGACCTTGGCGGACAACCAGCGAGGTTGTCGGTCTCGTTTGACCACCCGATGCCAAGGCGGATCGTGGCCTTTGTCCATCATGGACTCCAGCGCCCTACCGACATTGGCGCATTTACGGTCCCCGACATCCGCGTGGGTGACAACTTTGCCGCACGGAATCTTCTCCACACGGCCAAGGACGTTTTCTTGAAACTTGGACAATCCTGAGTCAGGCATTGAACTGCGTCAAACTGCGAGAGCGGCAGTCTAAAATCAGCCATCAGCACTGTCCACTTTCCCGCCAAGGCGGAACATCCCACACCGAACCGATCTGGCGCCCTACTAGCTTGATGGCACCCCGCACTGTCGGGGGACAACCATGAAGGACTCGGCAGCGTGACGCCCAAACACGTCCCGTAGCGGCGCGATCCAAGATCAAGCGATCACGACGCATCGACCTCAAGGCGCTCTCGTGGTATGGCCGCCAGACCTCGAAGCGGGTCGATTGCACACCCTCGATCACTTGTGCAGGAGACTGAAGGTTCGCACCGGCTCAAGGGCGTCTTGCCCTAGCCTAGAATCCCCGTGACTTCGTGCAGGGGTGTGACGCGCTTGCTCCGCGCCGAAACTCAAGCTAAGCCAACAACCCTCTGTGATTCAGATTTTGCAGACGCCGTCTGCAAAATCATGGCTGGCTTCAGGCTGCTTTTCACTTCCCCAAGCCGCATCGGCGCAAGCTGAAGCCTCAAATCGGGTGCAGGCGCACCGGGACGTCCTTGAGGCCGCGGATGAAGTTGTTGGGCTGGCGCTCCACGTCGCCGGCCAGTTCCACCTTGCTGAAGCGCTTTAGGATCTCCTCCCAGAGCACTTGAAGCTGCAGTTCCGCCAAGCGGTTGCCCATGCAGCGGTGGATGCCGAAGCCGAAGGCGAGGTGGGCGCGGGCGTTGGGGCGGTCGATCCGCAAGCGGTCCGGGTCGTCGAAGACCGCCTCGTCGCGGTTGCCGGACAGGTAC
>JAJEAI010000194.1 GCA_022824205.1 Candidatus Binatia bacterium | reverse complement strand
AAAGAGAGGGTGAACGAGATCAAGGACGCCTTCAACCTCGAATCGCTCAAGGAGAAGTTTTCGGCGCATGAGCAGCCGTGGTGCCATGAGGTGAGACCCGGCACCAACTGCATCGAATACATACCGCCTGCCGTGAGCGCGCCCGGCGGCGGGGGTGGAACCACCATCAACATCCATTCCCTAGCCACCACCGAGGCCGATCCGTTCGACAGCGTATATGACAACTATGAAGCGCCAGCGGCGAGTCGGTATGGCAAGGTGATCGGGCGGGCCGTCAAGCAGAAGGCAGAGCGGGACCGGCGGAAAGCCGAGCACAGGCGGCTCCTGTCCACGCTGGACCGGCGCGAAGGGCGAACGGGAGGCCCCAAGGCCAAGTCCGATTATCAGGCCGCGGTCGGCGCGACGGCTGTACCGCGTGAACCTACTCGGAAGCAAACGACAAGCCCGGCCCGCTCGGTGCCGACTTGGCGGAAACCTCCCGTGCAAGTGATCAAGCCGACCAAAAACTACGCCGTGAAGCCAACCGACTACAGCGTGCCCGGATGGAAAAAGGCCGGGCAAGAGCGGGCCAAGTGCCGGTTTTATAGGGACAGGTGGTATGGGGATTGCGGGGAAAGTGGTAGCTGGACCCATCCGCCAACTAGTCAGAGATCAGCCCCCGCGTCTGAATCGTCCTCGGAGGCCGCCTATAAAGAGTTTGATGTTTGCGCCGGCCGTACCGCTGACGACGGTCTTCTCAAGAAAATTTTTATGCCGGGTTGTTATTAGGACCATGAAAACCATACAACGGCTCAACAACCTATGGAGGCAAGAAAGATGACCAGTCAGTTGAAAAAAGGGGAAGCCGAGCAGGTCAACGATGAAGTCGCAAAGTTCTTGGACTTCATATCCGGCTTGCAAGGGAAATCGGTGCCGCAGGACTTCGCGGCAGGACTTTGGCTAAACGGATGCTACTACGAGAAGGTAGCGAACGGGACTTGGCGAGCAACAAAGTGCTATGCGTAGATGGCGCTTTCCCCAAGCCGGCCATTGAAGCGGTCGGCTCCAACCGCCCGGTTCACAACCGGGCGGTTTTCATTTGAGCGGTTTGAGCATGCCCGCAGAAAGCCCGTAAAGCGCCGCGACCGGCCATTCCGGGTTGGGGGGGGCTATCAATCTACCACACTTGAGTCCGTGTCTTTTTCTCCTTCCGATTGGCTACGTTCCCAGTTCTTGATGGCCTGAATGGCAATGACGGCATGAGAGAGGAACCTGACGCCTTCCCAGAGCTTCTGGGTTCCGGGCATCGGCTGGCGCTTTGATGGATGGAAGCCGGCCAGCCCGCCTGTGAGCACGACGAAGCGTGCGATGGTCATGTCCGGCGGTCCCCTGGGAACCTTGAAGCCGTGATGGGCGGCGAGGACGCAAAGCGCAGTGATGTCCTGGCGGGTGACGTGCCGTTCGGCCGGGTCGTCCGGCCTCTCGCGGGCCAGGAGGGAGAGGTCCCAGACCCGGAACGCGGTGATTGCGTCGAAGGCAAGGCACTTGCGCAGGTCGTCGGCCTCGTCGAGGCGGCGGTCCTCGACGCGGGTACCGACCTTCAGGGCGTGGAAGAAGCGCTCGATCCTCCAGCGCAACTCGTACCAGCGCAGCACGGTGCGGGCGGTCTCGAGACCGGCCTGTTCCTCGGTGGTCAGCAGCATCCAGTGCAGCGGCTCGCTCTTCTTCCCTTTCCCCGTCGCGGGGCGACGGGGCGGGTCTTCCTCGAGGGCGGAGACGGCGGTCATGCGGATGGGCGCCTCGCCCGCCCGGTCCTTCGGGGGAAGCAGGTCCACGGGCGTGCAGCGCAGCGTCAGCGTCGCCGTGCGGCCCTTCCAGCGGTTCGGGCCGCCGCTGGCGGGAACCTCGATCTTCCGCCTTCCCACGGGGTCCGTTCCCAGCATGTGGTCCCAGAGGTCCGCGTCGCCGCCCGTGGGCAGCGCCACCCGGCGCTTCGATCCCCGGCTCGCCCGGACCAGCAGCGCAGCACCGGTCTCCTCGGCGCGTGCGATCAACTCCCAGAAGTCGCCCTCGCGGTCGCAAACCGTCACCACGCGGGTGTCCGGACAGGCGCGCGCGAGGTCCTGCGCCCGGTCGAGGCCGGCGGTCCAGCGGACGCTGTCCGTCCCCTCCGCCTGGCGGAAGTCCGCGTCCGCCTCGAACATCCCGAGCGGCCGTCCGGCCGCGTTCACCGCCATGCCCACATGGGCCAGAATGCCCGAGGTTCCCTTGCCGCCCCCGCCGAGGTCGTCGAGGCCCGACGTCCCCGACAGGCCGTCGTAGTTCAGCGTGGTCGTGTCCTGCACGGCCAGCACGAGCCGCTCGGCGCGGCACCGCTCCACCGTCTGCTCGAAATGCGAACCCAGTATGTGCTCCATCGTCACAGCCTCGCTGGACAGCAGCCGGTAGGCCGCCGCCTGTTCCGCCCGCCCCGGGAAGATCGCCGGCAGGTGCTCGCCGAGGCGCCTGGTCCAGGCCGCGCCCATCTGCGCGATCCGGCGCCGGACCCTGCCGTCCGGGTGCGTGCTGCGACCGTACTCCCGTTCGGCCCAGCCCCCCTTGCTGTACATCGATCCGGACCAGCCGAGAACCCGTTCCGGCTCGCGGCGCAGGACCTCGCGCCAGCCCTGCGAAAGCGGCCTGAGCCAGACCGCGCGACGCACGCCCGAACGCCGCCCCGAGGTCAGCTCCGGGCAGCACCTCCATCCCGCGGCCCTGTAGCTCAGGCCGGACATGTCCGGCCCCGTGAAGGTCTGCGCCAGGACGGGGCGCTCGCCGTAGGCGGCCGCCCAGTCGTCGGCCACGCGTGCCGTCGCCAGGCGGAGGACCCGGGACGCAAGACCCTTCACCCGCACGCCGGACAGCAGGAGGAACCGATTGTTGCACACGACCTTGCCGATGTTCGCAACCCGGGCGTCGGCCGACCAGCCGACAACGCCGTCGCGGGGGCCGAGCTGGATCCCGGCCGCAGAGAAGCCGATGCCGCCCAGAACCCCGTGGCGCTCCGAACGGACCCAGTACCGGACCTGGCCGCCCGGCGGGCGGCGCCATCCTTTCGGATGATGGGTCTCGATCATCGCCTCCCAGAGGCGGCGATCCTCCGTGCCCGTCACCGAATCAAGCGACAGGGCGCCAAGGGCGCCAAGGGCGCACGCGACGGAACTGTCGGGAAAGTCCGGTGCAGGGCGCACATGCGGATCGAGCGCCATCGCCTCCGCCTCCGGCAGGCGCACGCCCGGCCTCTCCGCAAGCGTCGGCAGCATCTTGCGCGCCGACACAAGGCACGGCCGGCCGGCGCGGCCCGCGTCAGGTCACCGCCCTTGCAGGCAGTGC
>JAJEAI010000170.1 GCA_022824205.1 Candidatus Binatia bacterium | reverse complement strand
TCATTCCCGCGGAAGCGGGAATCCAGGGGTGGCGAGGGGGGAAACGCCGCCGTAGTGCCCCACGACCCCCCATGGATTCCCGCTTCCGCGGGAATGACGACCCGGAGGTCTGACGCCAATCAATGAGTGACGACCGGGGGGTCTGACGCCGATTCTTGTTCGGGCGGCGTTCTTGTTCGGGCGACGTTCTGGCACAGCCTGTTTCGTGGAAATGACGCCCAGGGGGTATCGCGCCGAGGCATGGCTGGCGTTACGCCCCCGCACGTGCCGTCGCCGCCAGCGCGGCTCTGCGGCCCAGCGTCAGCAGCAGCCCGAGCACCAGCACGCCGATGAGGCTCATGTACATGCCGCGGTAGCCCACGAGCGCGATGACGCCGCCGGCGACGGCGGCGCCGAGGCCCGAGCCGAGCGGGAAGGCGATGGAGAAGGTGGCCATGGCGACGCCGCGGCGGCGCGGGTCGGCGCGTTCCATGGCCAGGGCCAGGGTGGTGGAGACGCCCATGGCGTAGCCGAGGAAGAAGAGCACTCCGGCGGCCATCATCATGGTCACGTCCCGCGCCAGCAGCACCAGCCCGACGCCGGCCATCTCCAGGAGGTAGGCCCCGACCACCGCGGGCACGCGGCCGATGCGGTCGGAGACCCGGCCCAGCAGCGGGCGGCCCACGAGGCTGGCGCAGCCGATGGCCACGAAGTACCAGCCCAGGCTCTCGATGCCCACCTCCCGGGCGTACAGGACGATGAAGGAGGTGAGGCCGGACCACGGCAGGTTGAGACAGAAGAGCAGCAGCGCGACGAACACGATGGAGCGGTCGAACCAGGTGCGGTCCCGGAACGGCACCCGGGCGGCCCGCGCGGGCGGGCCTCCGGCCTGCCGCTGGAGACCCCGCCCGCACACGTGGGAGAGGAAGGCCCCGAGCAGCGCCACGGCGCTCGACAGCACGAAGACCCCCGCGTAGCCCGCCGCCGGCCACTCGATGATCCACAGGGCCACGGTGGGGAAGAACACCGACGAGCTGGCCTGGATGCCGGAGTAGTAGCCGCTGGCCTCGCCGCGCCGGTCGTCGGGCACGGCGGCCGCCAGGAACGCGTAGCCGCTGGTGTTGATGCCTGCCCAGGAGAAGCCCCGGAGGATGTTGGCCGTGAACGCCCCCTCGACGTACGGGACGATGAAGATGAGCACCGTCAGGCACAGGCCGACGCAACTCAGGCTGAGCACGAAGGTCTCGCCGCGGGTGTCCACCCAGGTGCCCAGCAGCGGACGGATGAGGATGCTGCTGGCGCTGAAGACCGCCAGCAGCAGGCCCACCGTGAAGGGGGAGCCGCCGAGGTGGTCCACGTAGAGCGGCAGCGTGGGCGTCAGCAGCGCGTGGTGGCCGTAGGCCAGGAACTGCGCCGCGCACAGCAGGAGGAAGGTGCGCGTCCAGAAAGAAGGCCTTGCCGCCGCACCGGGCATGGGCGGCGCGGCACCGGGTTTTCCGGACGTCGCCGCTTGCTCAGCTATGACGCTTCACCCAGGAGAGGATGACGTCGTTGGTGCCTTCCGGGTCCTCCCAGAAGAATCCGTGGGTCTGCCCTTCCAGGACCTTCAGCTCCGCGCCCGGAATCCGGTCCTTGAGCACCTGTGCCTGCGCCACGTGGTTGCTGCCCACGGTGTCGCCGTCGCCGATGAGCACCATGGTGGGGCAGCGCACGTCGCCCAGCCGGTGCGTGCCCTCGAAGCTGTGCCGCGCCATGACCAGTTGGATGAACTCCGGCAGCTTGGCGTGGGTCTCCCAGGCGAGCTTGTAGAAAGCCTCCACCTCGGCGCGGTGCGACTTCCGGTAGGCGTCGGTGAAGAAGGTGTCGGTCTCCACGATCTCGTCGTAGACGAACTTCTCGAAGCCCTGGGACACCATTTCGTAGACCCACTCGAACGGAAGGCCGGGCACACAGTCGGGCCCGGCGCGGCCGGCGGTGCCGGAACCGGACGCCGCCATGATCAGGCTCTTGATGCGCCCGGGGAAGTTCTGCGCCAGGGACAGGGCGATGCGCCCGCCCATGGAGTGGCCGATGAAGTGGGCCGACGGGCAGCCGATATGGTCCATCAGCGCGACGATGTCCATGGCCATGAGCTCGATGGTGTAGACGCTCTGCTCCGCCACCGAGCGCCCGCAGCCGCGCGGGTCGTGGAAGATCAGGTTCAGGGAGTCGGCCAGCGGCATCTGCGAGGGCTTCCACACCTCGCCCGAGTAGGCGGTGGAGGGCACGAAGATGAGCGGCTCTCCCTGGCCGTGGGTCTCGTAGTAGAGGTCGACGCCGGTGGGCAGCTTGACGTTGGGCATGGGTGCGGTCCTCCTTCGGACAGGCCGGGAACGGCCGGCCGCGGACTGCCGCGGCCACGGCCACGAGGGCGCCGCGCTCCGCGGAATCCACTGTCCACCCTTATGGCACGGATCGGCCCCTCTCCGCTAACGGCTTGCTCCCGCCTACTTGACAGGTATACCTGTATTAGACATATGCACTGTTCACGGTGGACGCGTGGAGGGCGCGGACACCGTGGGTACCCTGCCGTCGTGCGGACAACAGTGCGGAAACAACATGGGTAAAGCGCTCATCATCGCGGAGAAGCCGTCGGTGGCCGCGGACGTGGCCAGGGCGTTGGGCGGTTTCAAGAGGCACCAGGACTACTACGAGAACGACGACTACGTGTTGTCGTCCGCGGTGGGCCACCTGCTGGAGCAGATCCCGCCGGAAGGGGTCGAGGCGAAGAAGGGCAAGTGGAGCTTCGCCAACCTGCCGGTGATCCCGCCCTACTTCGACCTCAAGCCCATCCAGAAGAACGCCTCCCGGCTGAAGACGCTGGTCAAGCTCATCAAGCGCAGGGACGTGGATGCCCTGGTCAACGCCTGCGACGCGGGCCGCGAGGGCGAGCTGATCTTCCGCAACATCGTGCGCCACGCCAAGGCCAAGAAGCCCATCAAGCGGCTGTGGCTCCAGTCCATGACCCCCGACGCCATCCGCAACGGCTTCGTCGAGCTGCGCGAGGACCAGGACATGCAGCCCCTGGCGGATGCCGCCCTGAGCCGCTCCGAGGCCGACTGGATCGTGGGGATCAACGGCACCCGCGCCATGACCGCGTTCAACTCCAAGCCCGGCGGGTTCTACAAGACCACCGTGGGGCGGGTGCAGACCCCCACCCTGGCCATCGTGGCAGAGCGCGAGGCCGCCATCCGGGACTTCAGGCCGGAGCCCTACTGGGAGGTGACGGCCACGTTCCAGGCGGAAGGCGGCGAGTACCAGGGCCGCTGGTTCGACGAGAAATTCAGGAAGAAGGAGAGCGAGCCCCACGCCCGCCCCGAGCGCATCTGGGACGAGGCCGCGGCCGAGGCCATCCGCGGCAAGTGCCAGGGCCGGGCCGGCAGCGCCACCGAAGAGAGCAAGCCCACCCGGCAGGCGCCGCCGCCGCTCTTCGACCTCACGAGCCTCCAGCGGGAGGCCAACGCCCGCTTCGGCCTGAGCGCCAACCGCACCGTGCAGATCGCCCAGGCCCTGTACGAGCGCCACAAGGTGCTGACCTACCCCCGCACCGATTCCCGCGCGTTGCCCGAGGACTACGTGGGCACGGTCAAGGACTCGCTGCGGATGCTCAAGGACACGAGCTACGCGCCCTTCGCGGACAACATCCTGGAGCAGGACTGGGTCAAGCCCGACAAGCGCATCTTCAACAACGCCAAGGTATCGGACCACTTCGCCATCATCCCCACCACCGAGGCGCCCAAGCGCCTCAACGAGATCGAGCAGAAGATCTACGACCTCGTCACCCGTCGTTTCCTGGCGATCTTCTACCCCGCCGCCGAGTACCTGGAGACCACCCGGATCACGCGGGTGGAGGACGAGCCCTTCCGCACCACCGGCAAGGTCCTGGTCAAGGCCGGCTGGCTCGAGGTCCACGGCCGGGACAACGCGCGCAAGGGCGACGAGCCCACGCTGGCGCCCCTGCGGGCCGCGGTCGCGGAGGCGGGCGCGGGGGCCGACGTTTCCAAGGACAGGCCCGGGAACGGACGTGCCGGCGGCGCGGACCCGGCAGGCGCGGACGGCGGGGCCGTGCCTGTGGCAACCACGGAAGTCGAGGTCAAGCAGAACCAGACCCGGCCGCCCGCGCGCTTCACCGAGGCCACGCTGCTCGGGGCCATGGAGGGAGCCGGCCGGCTGGTGACCGACGAAGACCTGCGCGCGGCCATGGCGGGCAAGGGTCTGGGCACCTCCGCCACCCGCGCCTCCATCATCGAAGGGCTCATCGACGAAGACTACATCGTCCGCGACGGCAAGGAGCTTCAGGCCACGCCCAAGGCCTTCATGCTCATGGAACTGCTCAACGGCCTGGGCGTGCGGGAGCTTACCAAGCCCGAGCTCACCGGCAACTGGGAGTACCAACTCTTCCAGATGCAGGGGGGAAAGAAGAGCCGCGACGAATTCATGGGCGAGATCGCCGCCATGACCCGGCAGATCGTCGACCGGGCGCGCCAGTACGAGCACGACACCATTCCCGGGGACTTCGGCGCCCTCGCGGTCCCGTGCCCCAAGTGCCAGGGGGAGGTGCACGAGCGCTACCGCAACTACCAGTGCGTCAACTGCGACTTCAGCCTGCCCAAGATCCTCGCCGGGCGGCTGCTGAGCACCGAGGAGACCGAGACGCTCATCGAGAAGGGCCAGATCGGGCCGCTTCAGGGCTTCCGCAGCCGGCAGGGGCGCCCCTTCGCCGCGGTGCTGAACCTGTCGCCCGAACACAAGATCGCCTTCGACTTCGGCAACGACGCGCGCGACGGCGCGGGCGAGGGCGAGCCCCAGGCGGACTTCAGCGGCCAGGAACCCCTGGGCAAATGCCCCCGCTGCGTCGGCAACGTTTTCGAGCTGCCCATGCGCTACGTGTGCGAGAACGCCGTGGGCGACACGCGCACCTGCGAGTTCAGCTCCGGCAAGATCATCCTGCGCCAGGAGGTGCCGCGGGAGCAGATGATGAAGCTCCTGGCCGAGGGCAGGACCGACCTCCTGACGGGCTTCGTCTCCGCGCGCACCGGCCGCGCCTTCAAGGCGTTCCTGGTGATCAAGGACGACAAGGTCGGTTTCGAGTTCGAGCCGCGGGCCCCGAGGAAGACCGCCGGGACCGCTGCCGCAAAGCCGGCCGTCAAGGCCGACTTTTCGGGCCAGGAGCCCGTGGGCAAGTGCCCCCGTTGCGGCGGGCGGGTGTTCGAGTGGCAGTCTCAGTACCTGTGCGAGAAATCCCAGGCGGACCAGAAACCCTGCCGCTTCAAGTCCGGCACGGTCATCCTCGAGCAGCCCCTGGACCGCGCCCAGATGGCCAAGCTGCTGGCCGAGGGCAAGACCGACCTGCTGACGGAGTTCGTCTCCTCCAAGTCCGGCCGCCAGTTCAACGCCTGGCTCGTGCTCGACGACAAGGGCAAGGTCGGTTTCGAGTTCCCACCGCGGGAGTGACCTTGCGGCGGTCACGGCCGAGCTTCCTGCCTACAACCCCAGCCACCCCTGCAGCATTCCCTTCGGCCAGAGCACGTGCAGGATCCAGTTGAAGACGCCGACGATCAGCGCGACCATCACGACCGCGGCCGCGCCCGACACCAGCAGGCCCTCTCGCGCCTGGAACCTCAGGTAGACGAACGTAAACACCGGCACCGCGATCTCGAAGCCCACGAGCCGGACCAGGGCGAACAGGGCGAAGATCCATGCGAAGACGTTCACCATGCGCCGCCGCGCCACCGCCGGAGGCACGTCCGCGTCCAACGGCGTGTCGCCGAGGCCGGGCGAGGTCGCGGCGTCCGTCCCCCGCCGCCAGCGCTGGCGAACGAACAGCACCACCGTGAGCAGCAACCCCGGAAACGCGATGGCCATCACGAACGCCCGGCTGTGCACCGGCCACTGCATGGCGGAAAGGATGGCGCAGACGAACAGCCCCGCCATGCACAGGTTCAGTCCCTGGCTGATGCCGCCCTTCACGGTGTGCCCCCGATCCCCTCGACGGCGCGTGTCTCGGGGGCCGTCTCGCCCCGCTTCTCCCGCACCAGCCCGAAGGCGACGCTGGCGGCCATGGCCAGGAACAGCAGGATCACGCCCGGCCGGGCGAGCCAGCCGAAGCCGTTGTAGGCGTGGGTCGAGATGAACAGGTACTTGCCGATGATGGGACCGAGCACCAGTCCCAGCACCAGCGGCGGCCGCGGCCAGCCCGCCAGCTTCATCACCCAGGCGAACAGGCCGAAGCCGATGAGGACCACGAGGTCGCCGTAGTCCCGGGTGGTCAGGAACGAGGCCAGGAACAGGATGCTGATGATCACCGGGGCCAGGATCTGGATGCGCACCAGGGCGAGCTTCGCCAGTTGGCCGGTCAGGGGCAGCAGGATGAGCGTCCCGAACACGTTGGCCAGCACCAGGCTCCACACGATGGTGAAGGTCACGTCCAGGTTGTCCGTGAGCATTTCGGGGCCGGGTCTCAGCCCCAGGATCATGAAGGCCCCCAGAAGGATGATCATCTGGAGGCTTCCCGGTATCCCGAACGCGATGGTGGGGATGAGTGAGCCACCGAGCTTGGCGTTGGCCGCGCTCTCCGGCCCGATGACCCCGCGCACGTCGCCCTTGCCGAAGCCCTCCCGCGGCCGGGACGACTGCACGGTGTGCCCGTAGGCGAACCAGTCCACCACGTCCGAGCCGAGCCCCGGGATCAATCCGATCCAGGTGCCGAGGACGCTGCACCGGAGCACCAGGAACCAGTGACGGAAGGTGTCGCCGATGCCGGTGAGCACCCCCTTGATGGCCTGGCGGGGAACGTCGGCGATGCTCTTCCGGCGAATGACCATCTCGACGATCTCGGGAATGCCGAACACGCCCATGACCGCCGGCACCAGAGGGAGACCCTCCCAGAGATAGAGGGCGCCGAAGGTCCAGCGCAGTATTCCCGTCTGGGGATCCATGCCCACCATGCTCGCGAGCACGCCCGCCATCCCGGCGATGAGCCCCTGGAGCGGCGCCCGTCCGCTGAGCACGCCGACCATGGATATCCCCAGCAGCCCCAGCATGAACAGCTCGGGCGAGCCCACGGAAAGCACCAGCGGACGCATGATGGGGACCGCCAGGAGGAGTGCCACCGCGCCGAACACGCCGCCCATCATGGAGGCACTGTAGATGGCGCCGAAGGCGCGCCCGGCCTCGCCCTTCTTGGCCATTGGATGGCCGTCCATGATGGTGGCCTGGGCCGCGGCGGTGCCCGGCACCGCGAACAGCACGGCGGGGATGCTGTCGGACGACGTCACCACCGCCACCAGCCCCACCAGCAGGACCATGGCCTCGGACGGCGACAACTCGAAGACGAAGGGCAGCACCACGGTCAGGCCCACGATGCCGCCCAGACCGGGGACCGCCCCGAGGAGAATGCCGAGGAGCACTCCCAGCAGCAGGAGCAACAGATGGTAGGGGGCGAAGATCACCCCCAGGGCGGTCAGCAGCGATTCAAGCATGCTCCGCGCGGTTTCAGCGGTACAGCTTGACCACTTCCTCCGGCAGGCCGAAGAACTGCTTCAGCGCCGCTTGCGCGTCCTTGCCGATGACCGCGTCGTTCTTGCCGCCCATCACCTTCACCGCATCCGCCTGAAACGCCGGGTCGGCGACCATCTTGCGGAAGCCGTCCTCCAGAACGCGGACCCTGGCCTCGGGCACGCCGGGAGGCGCCCACACGGACTTGCCCAGGGTGTTGACCGCTATGATGCCCTTGATGGCTTCCCACACGGTCCCCGACGGCTCCTTGCCGAACAGCTCCACGAAGCCTTCCTTCACGGTGCGCAGGTGCGGCATGGCCGGGTGCCGCGTCACCTTCCCCTGGCTGTCCAGGAGCCCGGACTGGAACAGGATGGTGACATCGCCCTTCTCTTCCAGCGGCTTCACCACCAGCGCATAGTTGAACGCGTCCCCGCCGGTCATGTTGACCTCGCCCTTGAGAAGCGCCAGGCGCGCCTCGCCGTAGCTGCTGTAGCCGTACACCTGCCGGTACTCGAGCCCCAGGAGCTGGAAGATCAGGCCGGAGACGATGGCCACCGTGGACCCCTTCTGGGTGTCCCCGGCGACGATCTTGCCGCTGGTCTTCTTGAGGTCGCTGAGCTCCTTGATGCCCAGGCTCTTGCCGGCGAAGTGGGTGGTGGAGCTCGGGGCCGAGGCGATGAGCGACATCTCGGTGAACTTGTAGGTGTGACCGGGCCGCCGCAGGAGACGGCGCACCGGGATACCCTCCGATGCCACTCCGAGGGTCAGGCCGTCCCGGGAAGCCTTGGAGTAGAGGTAGCCGAAGGTCAGCGCGCCGCCGCCGCCCGGCATGTTCTGTACCAGTATCTTGGGGTTGCCCGGGATGTACTTGACCCAGTGCCGCGCGGCGAAACGAGCGTAGTTGTCCGTGCCTCCGCCGGGGCTGAAGGGAACGATCACCCGGATGGTCTTGCCCTCGTAGAAGGGCTTGTCCGCGGCGGTTGCCGTTTCAGGCCCGGCCAGGGTCATCCATATCAGCAGGCCGCTCAGCACCGCGACCCATGCCGGACTGTAGCGCGCGTCGGTGAATCGGATCATGGTAACCTCCTTGTCCGCACGTCATTCCCGAGGACTACGGCTTTCCGAACGTGGCCACACGATCCACGCGGCATTCGAACAGCACGCGCTTCTCGTCGATGACCGGGCCCTCCTGTATCTCGTTCACGGTGAAATCCGCCATAGAGTGCCTCCCTCCGGATAATCGAGATGATTGAAACGGCTCGCTCTACAGAAAGTCCCGGATGGCCTCGAAGGACGCCTCCGGGTTGGCGAAGAAATAGCTGTGCCGCTCGCCCGGCAGTATCACCAGGCGCGCGTCCGGAATGCCCCCGGCCAGGATGTCCGCGGAGGTCCGATGGTCCATGTCGCTGGTGACGCTGCGGTCGTCCTCCCCCACCAGGATCAGCGTGGGCACCGTGATGTCCTTGAGCCGGTGGCTGGTGTCGTGCTCCTGGCGGGCGATGACGTGGCGGAGGTAGAACTCCGGCGGACACGGGTTGGCCATGCGCACGTCCAAGTAGGCCTGCACGCGTTCCGGATGCTCTCCGGCGAAGGCATCGGTGAAACCCACCGCCACGGAGCTGTCGCTCACGTAGCGCTCGTAGCCCATCTCCACCATCTGCGTGGCGAGCTTCAGGGGTATCCCCTTGGTGTTGGGGAAGGAGGCACCGCTGGACGCCAGGATCAGCTTGCCCACCTTCCCCGGGTGGTCCAGGGCCAGGAGCTGCGCCACCCGGCCGCCCATGGAATGGC
Source organism: Candidatus Binatia bacterium (assembly GCA_022824205.1). GTDB lineage: Bacteria > Desulfobacterota > Binatia > UBA9968 > JAJDTQ01 > JAJDTQ01. The sequence continues at coordinate 12,665 of JAJEAI010000170.1, read as the reverse complement.
CGCAGACGATCGCGTCCGAAGCGCCTACTTCGTCCATGATGGCGGCCGCGTCCGCCGCGAACATGTCGGTACTGTAAGGGATGGATGGTTTGCCGGAGCGGCCCGTGCCGCGATAGTCGAAGGTGATGCACTGGTGGTCTTTCGAAAACTCGGGCACCGGGTACATCTTCCACACCTCGCCGTCGCAGGCGGTCTCGCTGATGAACAGGAAGGGACGGCCCTCGCCGGCCACATCGTAATGGAGCTCTACGTCATCGCGTTGAAGAGTCGGCACGTTATGAACCTCCTGTGTGGACCTTGATCGGGGCGTCCCGTTCCCTCCGGCGTCCGGGTTGTCGGCGGGCGGCGGCTCACGAAATGCCGTACAGGGCCGCGGGGTTGTCGTTCAGGATTTTTTCCGCCTGCCGGTTGGTGATGAAGCCCTCTTCCCCCATCTCCCGCAACACGCTCAAGGTGCGGATCTCGGCGGACTGGTCGGCGTGGCTGTAGTCGGTGCCGGCCACGAGGTTGTCCTCGCCGCAGTGCTGGATGAGGTAGGGCAGGTCCTCCACCGTCTGGCACGCCACGTAGAACCGCGACTCCTTGAGCAGGTTCTTGGCCAGGTCGAACGAGAACAACCAGCGGGAGCGCTCGTGGCGCGCGCGCAACTCCGCCAGCGCGAACGGCACCCACGAGGCCATGGCCTCGATGAAACCGACCCGCAGCTTGGGAAACTTCCCTGGCACCTCGGCCATGACCAGCGAGTTGAAGGCGTCGATGACCGGCGTGGTGATGTTGTGAAGGCTCAGGATCGTGGCGTCGGCGTCGGTGAGCGCCGGGTCGCCCGTGCCGGTGTGGACGCACACGGCCATGTCGAGGGCCTCCGACTCCTGGTAGAGCGGAAAGAAGTAGGCGTCGCCCGCGCGCCGGTTGCCGCACTCGATCCCCTTCTTCATCCACCCGCAGGCGCCGTTCTCCCGGGCGAAGCGCAGCTCCCTGACCGCTTCATCCATATCACCCATGGGCAGGAGGCAGACCCAGCGCAGGCGGTTGTCGCTCAGTTTCCACCGGTCCGCCATCCAGCGGTTGTAGGCCCTCCGCAGCGCGTGCTCGATGTCGTCCCGCGGACTCCAGCGCAGCAGGAACGTGGTCGGGTAGCAAATCTGGACGTCGATGCCCAGTTCGTCCATGTGGCGCAGCCGCGCCGCCACGTCCAGCAGCTCGCGCGTCTCCACGGTGGTCTCCGTGCGCTTGTCGTCCCGGATGCGCCGCACCAGGAACCGCCCGTCCACGCACCAGTAGCGGTTGTAGCCCTGGGGCTGCGTGCCCCCGGCGCTGTCCGGCGTCTGCATTACCGTGACCGGGGTGTACCGCTTGTAGGCCTCGTCGAGGTAGGCCCAGGTATCCTCGGTCTCGTCCACGTGTGCGTCTGCGTCGATGACGGGCATGGCGCCCAAAATAGGACTGCGGGGTGACGGGTGTCAAGCATTGCGGGGAAGGGAAGGGCCGCCCGACGTCTCGGCCGCCAAGCCACCGGGCATGATTCTCCGAGTGGATTTCCGGCCGCTCCAGGGTTAACCTGTGACAAACGTTCCCGAAGACGGGCTTATCGGTCCAGGAAGGGTCACGGCCACGGTTTGCCGTCGTGTGACAAGGAGAATCATCGATGGGCACGACCTATGTCGATGTCACTATACGGAATCCCGCGGACCGGCAGCGAAACTGGACCGGGAGGTTCCTCGTCGACACCGGAGCATTCGACTCGTTGATGCCACGGCGGCGCCTCCAGGAAATCGGCCTTCAACCCGTCGGGCAGCGCGACTACGTCCTTGCCGACGGAAAATCCATCTCTCTGGACATCACAGTAGCCGAGATCGAATTCGAAGGGGAGATTGTCGGTGGCACCGTCGTTTTCGGCGACGAAGACGCAGAACCGTTGCCCGGCGTCACCGCTCTGGAGTCCGGCGGATTCGAGGTCGACCCACGCGGCGAGGAATTGAAGCGGTTGCCCGCGGTTTTGCTGAAGTAGATTCGGCTCTGAGGTGGTAGGTCTAATGCGTGTCTGAAACCGCGTGTCTTTGTCCCCGGTACAACTATCATCGCCCTTGGAGATCAAACCCAGTCACACCAGATCGGGACAGAAGTGCCGTCACGGCGCCAACATTGGCGCTCCAACAACTCCTGCCTTACGTAGTTCATCAATGCCCGTCTTTGCTCCACGAAGAGGAACCCAGTGTCGGCGACACCATATTCGTGCTCGTAACAGAGCCGCTCCTCGTCGGAGAGTTCCGGAGAAAGCCTGAAACGGCTCTGCTCGATAGTATGCCAATCTTCATCGCCATCGAGTCCCACGAAAATCGCGGTTGTTTCGCGTGATGCCTCAATGGCGCGCGCTGGAACGATGTCCACGTAGCGATCCTCCAACGGCCTCCGTAAGGCATCCCGGCCGTCTGCTCTGAAACCCCGCAGATGAAACCGTCCACGGGAACGAACCAGCGCCGAGGGCGAGAAAACGAACTCCTCGATTCCGGACTTGGCGGCGTAAATCAAACTCAAGGGCGCCCGTTCAAGGCAGGCCGCAACGATTTCACGGCGTGGCCCGCTGGGGATTCTGGCCGTCATCGACAGGTCATGCCCGCCCCCCGGTAGCCCGAGGGACGAAAAGGGGTTTCCGGGCACGGCTTCAGCTACAAGCAGTAGCGAATAGGTGATTGTTGGATCTGTGACCTGCGGGCCGGGGTCAAAGTCCTCCGAAGGAACCAAGCGGCGTTGGGAATAGTTCCGGTACGGGGGCAGGATGCCTTGGTCTCGCCATAGTGAAATCATGGTTCGGGCCGTGCGCTCGGATACTCCAAGGAACCGGCGAATCTCCTTCGCCTGGAGGTGCCCCTTCCAATACAGCATTGTTTCCGCGAACCGGCGGGCCACTCGAACTGTCAAGCCTTCCATGCCGTATCTATACCTGCAAATATTGCATGTTGCAACTCAAGAAAGATAATGCTAGCTTCTCAGCCAACATCGGAGGCCATCATGAGAATCAGATTTTCCGCTCCGCGTGGTGAACTTACCAATTTCCACTTCCTGGATAGTCTGCATGCGGCACTCGTCAACGGTTGGACAGCCTGTGGCGCCAAGGGCTCCCATATAGTTGGGCCGAACGCCGCCAACTGGTCTTTCGGGGCGGTCGGGACGGCGAGACCCAAGGGGTTCCTCCTGAAGTCCGTGGTAGTGGGGACCGAGGCAGGGCCTCTTGATCAGTTCATCGGACAATTGCGCCCCGAGAAGCTTCGCAAGAGTTCGACCAATGGTGACGTTCTGGACCTTTCGGCATGGCACAGGTCCGTCGAAGACTTGCCCGTCGCTGAAGAGCCGGGAGTTGCGACAGCACTGCCGGCCATCATGCTGTCCCCCTTGGCGTTGTCGGTGCGTGGCGAAAAACGCCGCTGGCATACGGACCTTTCCGAGGTCGCGCCTTACCTCAATGAAGCTGTCAATTCTCGACTTTCGCGCCTCACAGGCCGCGAAGTCCGCTTGGACATACAGGCCGACCGGTTGTATCTGCGCGCCAATCCGCACCACTCGACGCTGGTGCGCACACGAGCGGTTCCCGGGGCAAGGCCGGCGTTCGTTATCGGGATGCTGTGTCCTTTGGTCATCAGGGGCAGTATTGACGACATCCGTTCCGCCTGGACGCTCGGCATCGGGGAGAAGAACCGGTACGGCTTCGGCTGCATTGGTTTCGCGGGGAGGCGCCCGTGAACGTCCCGTCACCGGCTCTTGCCCACCAGACGGCTGTCGCCGTCTATGGCGCCTTTCTTGATGAGTGTATCGTCGCGCGGGTCGCTCAGGACCGAGACGGCCAAGCCGGAACGCCATCTGCCGGGAAGATCGACGGGCGGCCGGTTCGCTTGGTAACCATCAGCGGCAAGGGAGGCTGGTCTAAGGACACGGCCCTTGCACAACGCTGGTCGAAAAACGACAACATCAGTCTACTCGATCATCTGCTATCGGTGGTTCGGGGGGCGCTCCTCTTCTGGATGGCCGACAGTCGCCGCTCGTGGTCGACCGACGCCGATATGGCTGAGATCAAGCAGTTGGCTCACGCCCTCGTTTGCATCGCTTTTCTCCACGACATCGACAAGGACCTCCAACTCGGGCGCGGCACACAGATCACCGTGGCCGCCGTGGCCGAACGAATGAATCGGTACGGGATCAACGAGTTCCTGCTCAGATACGGTTTGCGCGTCTCACCGGGTGCGATGCTGAACTATATCGAAGAGGTGGAAGGGACGCAGGCTGGTCGGACCCCTGCTGCTCCGGATTACGATCGCAGGATCGCCGCGACGTGCCGGTATATCGAGTTGGCAGACAAGTTGGATGGGAAGTTTACGAGCCGTGAAACCGGGGGAGGCGTTGACGGAGTCATCGACTCATTGCGCGACGTCAATCGGTGGCCCGTGTTATGTGACTCGACGTTGAGACAGTGGGAAAAGATCGAGATCCACGATCACCTCCACATGTTCCTCCTGGACCGCTTCCAGCGGGCGATTTCCGAAACCTCCAGGGAGTTGGCCGAACGCCTGCCACTAATCGAGTTCGTCCACGACGGCCGCCTGTTGTGCGTTGTTCCAGCGGAACGGGCCAACGATATTCGCGAGGAGGCGCTTGAACGCTTTCTCCGAGGACTTCCCTACGGCCTCGACTTCTCGATCAACAACCGTTTGGCATCCGAATTTGTCGGCGGTGCGGTATCGTGGCGGGCATGCCGTGATTTGATGAAACGGACCGGCGACTGGCGTCGCCGGTTTGCGAATTTGCTGGCCTTGCCCCGACGTTTCGCAGTCGAACATCAGTCGGAAATTGACACCCTCTTCAGTGCCGCGGGAATGGCGACATCGTGGAGCCCACTGGTGGGCGGCGCGGGAGCTACGGTGAAGCCGGCACTCGATCACCCCGGCGGGGACCCCCTTGAACTCGACGACATGGAGCCGGCGCATGCACTCACGTTGCTGGTGATCGTCCTGAACCACAACGACAGCGACCGCAAGGGGGCCGCGCCCGCAGCAGAAATCCGTGAGCGTGAGTTGTCGAGGCTGCTCAGTGCGGAAGGCAAGGAACCACCGTCGGTAGTGACTGCAACACAGGCCGAGGACGGCCGGACGCGGCGTGTTCTGATGGCACTTTGGACGATTGCGGAAGTGTGGCGGTTGGCGGAAACCGATCCGGACGCGGCGCAAGAACTATTGGACCGTATCGCCGGGCCCAAGGGGCTGGTGCGACTCTGGCTGGAAGGTGACGCGACGCGGGTCGGGCTCGGCGCCCAAATCGAGGACAGGGCCAGTGCAATACGGGATGCCCTGCGGGCGCGGTTCTCCGCTTATCTCGCGGGAAACGCCACTCACGCCGTGGACGGCGATACCGCTCCCAAACGTTGTGTGCTGTGTAACGAGCCGGTCGCTTCCACGCGCAAGGTCGATACCGCCTCCAAAGCACATGGGGTCAAGGTATCCGCATTCTCGGGACGCGATGGGCGTAATGATCATCTAACGTCACCCTCGGGCGACACCCACCTTTGCCCCGTCTGCCTAGCCGAGTTGCAGTTGCGCCAGAAGGCGCAGGATGAGTTCAAAGGAGGTGGCGACCTGCCCCCGCTCATCTCATCGCCGGCGACGACCGGCCTGTTCGCCGCACTTGCATTTCGACGCGAGGGGGATGTCGACACATCCATGGGCTTGAACGATCTGAACCGTCTCGAACTCAAGAAGGGACGCGTCTACAACGGGCTCGACTGCCAGACGCGGCGGATTCGCCTGGCGCGCCTGGAGCGTTTGCCCAGCCGCGATGCAGAACTGGTGACCCAGCTCCGCATGACACTCAACGCCGTCCGGCGCCTGGGCCGCCCGCTTCACATTTTCCGGGGCGCGCCGAGCAGGAATCCAGCCATCTTCCACTCGGACGCACTGCCGCCTTGGTTGCAACGACTGCTCGGAGGCAACTCCCTGCGAATTGAGCAGCTTCCGGATGCGCTTGCGGACCTGCAGTTGTTCGAGCTTCTGGCCAACGCGAATGGCTTGGGCATCGAATGGGCTAAGCAACTCGCCGACTCGGACAGAACGGTGCGCCTCGGCGCTCTCTGTGTGGCATGGGCGCTCGCCATTGACCGCTTGGGCGCCGACACCCGGCAGAGGCATCAATGGTCAATCATCAGGGACAAGACACGAGAACACGCACTGGTGCTTGTCAGAAATATCGGAGGTGAACCCGTGAACTTGAAGGACAATGGGGATCCGTTAATCCGTCTCGCGCGGCTTGCAAGCCGCATACAAATGCGGCGCAGTACACGAGACTCTACCGGCAAGCAGCTCCTGTGCTGGAAAACAGCGCTCGATTTCTACGCGGACGCCGAACGTTCCATAAGCCAAGACCCCGCCGCGTTGATACTTGGGCTCGCAGGCACCCTCCAGGAAGAGTTGACGCGCAAACGCGACGCCGCGGCGCCGAAACACCGGGACGGCCAGCCACTGAACCAGGCGTGCATCGACTTCGCAACCCATTTCACCAACGAGGTATGGCCAACTGTTTTTCAATCGAAGGAACCTACCTCGAAGTCCCAGCGCCGGGCAGCGGCCATTTACCGCTTCGCCCTTCTGGAAACCTACCGGGAGCGCGGCATCGCCGAATCCGCGCCTGATGAAACGCTGACCCCCGAAGAGGAAGATGAGTAGGGCAACGGCCCCATACCGAAGAAGGAGCAAACGATGATCGACAAGTTCATGCCGTACCTTAATGACGGCGACTTGGTAGAGGAAGCCGTCGGGGCGAATGGCAAGGACACGTACGTAATGCCTGCACGCCGCAACGCGGGGCACTTGGCTATCGTGCTGATCCGGGAGATCACCGCACCCACCGTATTCCGTAACGCGGAGGAAGAAGTCACAGACATCGAGGACCGCGACGGCGTGCGCCGGGTGCGCGCCACTCCCAGCAAGTTCAAGTTCGGGGAGCGGGGACGCGGCCTGTTGGTGCTGCGCACATGGAACGTCGGCGGCAGGATGCCGCAAAACCGAACCGCGGTCGGCGAGCGCATGGCGGTGCGCGATGCCCTTGACCTGAACACGCTCGTGTTTGGCGACTCGGCAATGTGGGGAACACGGGTGCTGCCGGTCAAGGCGGCCGTGCAGTACTCCGACGCTCTCAGCACCGCGCCATACCGTGACGCCGTCGGCGAGAGCTTCCACCACCGGGGCGACGAAACGGGTACGTTGTGGGATGCGGAGGGCAAGAAGAACACCGAGAACCTGTTCACACGACACTTCGTCCTGCCCGGCACCCTACTGATCCAGGTCCTCACCGCCAACGGGCGCCAGCTACCGGCCGTCGGCTTCGACCACCTGCTCCTGAGCGTCGGCCTCGCCGGGTCGTACGGCGGCCAAACTTCCATAACCGGCGTGAACGTGCGCACGCACATCGCCGGCATTTTCGGGTGCCGCCTCGAGACGCCTATCGCGTCCCCTTACGAGTTGCTGCGGGAACTGCCGAACGCCCAATCGGCAGGCGACCTTGGCGGAGCCATCACGCAGACGATGTCGAGACACTATCAGACCCACTCCGCCAGCGAGGAGGCAACAGCCTACCAGATGAACTTGGTCGAGCAGTTCGAAGGTGACGATCCCGGGCTGCGAACCCGTTACGAAAAGGCCGCGCCGAAGATCGCCGACCTGTTCGAGCAGCACTTCACCCCAAGGAAGGCGTAACCAGTGGCCGGCGATGTCTTCCCGTTCCGACTGACGGCGCTGTCACCGTGGGCTTGGCACGGGCTGGCCGTACCCTCCGGAACCGCGACGCTTAACGACCTCGTCACCGACACGGCCATGACGTTCGCCGTCGCGGCGGCACTCGGCATGATGCCGCGCTGGCCCTGTCTCCCTTCAACGCCCGACTATCGCACGCATGTGGCGGCTCTTCCCTTCAAGACGACGCTGTTCCTGGGCCACGACAACCGACTCAACAGACCCATCGCACGTCGCCTCAACCTCGACGTCGAGTGCGGCATGCCTACGAGTATCCACTCCGCGCGTACCAGCGGCAACATCAAGGACTTCTACCACATCCAGGAAGTCGCGGCCGGCGCCGTCTTCTACGGCTCCTTCCTGCACGCGGACCCGCTACGCATCGGCCAGGACGCATACGGCGAAGCCCTGGAAAGCCTCACCATCAGGCTCGGCCTCGGGCGCAACGGGGTGGGTCTGCTCGAACGTAGTCCGGATCAACCGGACATCTGCCTTAACCTGCACACGGTACGACTATTTGATCCTGCCCTCCAGTTGGAGGCAGGACCGTACCGTCTTCACAACATCCAGCCCAGTCTCCCGCTCCAACTCGGCGAGGCGCTGCGGATCACCGCCGGCTGGTCTCAGGATCCACAATGATCATTCGTGCGCACTCGGTGCCGACGCTGCCCGACGGACTGTCGCCCATGCAGGAGCGGCTGCTACGGTCCGACAGGCTCGTGCGCCTCGTCTCCGCCCCCACGGGCTCCGGGAAGTCCTACGCCTTCATGCGCGCAGTGCTCGACGAAGCCGCGCGCGTCCTGTTCATCGTGCCCACCAAGCGGCTTTTACAGAACCTCATCGAGGACGCGCGGGATCAGGCCACCCATCAACTCCGTAGCCGCGGTTGGACCGACGACCAAATCGACGCCTGGATCGATGATCGCATCACCGAGTGGTCCGGCAATCAGGCCACGGACAGAAGCGAGTCACTCACGACGAAGCGGGTCCGGGAACTTCTCAGCGGTGGCGGACATGCTGGCGGGCGCGTCATCTTTGCGATCCCTGAAGTGGTGGTGTGGATGATTTCCGGCATCCGGTCGGCGGGCGCAAGCGCTGTCAACCCGTTTCTCTATCCACGTATGTTCGATCACATTGTCTTCGACGAGTTCCACACCATCGACGATCGGTCCTTCGGCCTCGCTTGTCTGTTCTCATTGTTGGCCGTTTCCGAACGGCAGGGCAAGGTGTCTCTGTTATCGGCGACGCCTATCGACGTGACCCATGTGCTCAAGCACACAGGGATATCGACGGACGATGTCGAGATGGTCGCCGAAGAGGTTGTTGACGGACACGTACCCGGAAACCGGCCGATACATGGCGACGTTGTCGTGTCCGTACGTGACTGCCCCATTCCCGAGTCCTTGGCACTCAGTGTGGATGCCGTGCGGGCAGCGTTGCACAGCGGCAGTACCGTCATTGTCATTTACGACTCTCTGGCACGCCTGAAGAAGGATGAACCCGAAATCCGGGCCACACTACGCCGAATCGGAGGCCCCAATACGCGGCTCCTGCTGATCAACTCCATCGACGACTCCGAGCGGAAGCCGGGCACGCCGCCGAGAGGTGCGAAATACAAGGACCCACGGAACTACGACGTATTGATCTGCACCTCGTCGGTGGAGGTTGGGGTCACCTTCCACAGCACGCTGATGTTCACGGAGCCCGGCCACGGGCTTGCCAGCTTTGTACAACGCGTCGGGCGGGTTGCTCGCGGCGGCGTCAACGGACAGGTCATCGTGTCTCTCTCGGACCGGTGGCGAGACCGGCAGGCCTGGACTCGGCGGATCGGCGACATCGTCGAGCAACACGACGAGTTGGACGTCCAGGAGTTCCTTCATGAAATCCTGCGCGACGTGCGTCGCCGGCTTGAACCCACGCGAAAGGAAGCTGCGTTGGATGCCTTTGAGGCAGGAGGCACCGTGCCCTACTACCGCCGCGCGTCCTGGCGCGGAATGTTCTGGGCCGCCCTCTTCGTCGTCGCCGTCCGACGCACGAAGATGAAGGTGCAAAAGGAAGCCAACAATCGCTTGTCGCAAATCGCATCGCCAACCGTGAGATACGTCGAAGCACAGATCGCGGAGATCCTGTCGGTGGATGTGGTCAACCCCAACGAACGGCGACAATCGCAGCCGCACAAGCGCTGGGTGAAAGCCTTGTTCGCCAGCGCCCTGACGTACCGCGACATCGGCGCCACAATGGTCGTGGTCGATCCGGACGGCACACGGCACACCGTCACTGAGTCCTTCCTGCGCCGCGCAACCGATATTCTCGGCAGGCACGTCGCTTGTGATGAAGACGACGAACGGGTCGTCCATCTGTTGTCACGGACGCTGAACCAGGAGATCACCCATACGCTACCAAGCGACCACGATACTCAAGGGCTCAGGCTGTACATTCCATCGCCCGTGGGCGAGGGAGATTTCTCACTCCGTATCCATGAATTCGAGAAGGGAACGGAACAGCTTTGTCGCCGTCTGGTGGAGGCTTGGCAGGAGCGGTTTCGGCCATTCCTCCCGCCACCGGGTGAAGTCTCAACAGATTCCCGTGCTCGGGTGATCGCGGCAGCCACAGCGCTCGTGGAGAAACTCGGGTGGGCTCCCCTGGAAGAGGACTTCGAGGATGATGCTTCAGAAAGCGCGCTATTTGCGTGACCTCGCCGAACAGTATGATCTGCACGGCCTATACTTCCAACACGTAGCTCTTTGCCGCCGACGGGCATGGCTTCATCTCGCGGGCGCAACGCATGCTGTTCGCAACTCACGGGTTCAGCGGGGACTGGCCTTGCATCAAACCGAGAAGCGCCCCGGCGAGGTGCCCAAAGGCCTTGGCATTGCGCCAGACGCAATCGACTTCGAAAGACGTGTAGTGATCGAGAGGAAAGGAACTGCGAGAGCCGCCGATGCCGTTTCCCGTCAAGCATTGTTCTATGCCGCATTCATGACGGGCGCCACGGGCGAGCCCTGGAGCGCCGAGGTCCAGGTGTACGGGTCACGGAATACGATGACCTACCACGTCACGGAAGAGGTTCTCGACCAGCTCATTCGAGACGCCATCGATAGTTCGGAATTGGCGGCGGACGTCGCTCCCGCCGCCAAGCGTATTCGGCTCTGCAACACCTGTAGTTGCAGGCTCATATGCTGGGAGGAGGAGTGACATGGACACGGTCATCGTACCCCGCGACGCCCGTTTGAACCGGCACGAGAACGCGCTCGTCGTCACCTCCGACGCGGGGAGAAAATCGATTCCACTCAACGGGGTCAAGCATGTCCTCTGCATGGGCAACGGTTCGATCTCCATCCGGTTGCTCAAGGACATGGGGAGACGAGGAATCCGCCTTACAGTGCTTGACGGAAGCGGCAGGTACTTGGGCGCTTTCGAACCCGAGGAGGAAACCCCTTCCGGCCGCGTACGTGTCGGGCAAGCGGAGCTGTTCTTGAACGTAGCCGCGCGCTTGAGAATCGCCAAGGCAATTGTCAGCGCACAGGCCAATTCGATGCGGGGGTTGCTGCTACGTTACCGCCGCAACGGTACCGTAGGGCTAGACTCCTCACTGGACGGCCTGGACAACTCCACGCACATGATCGACAAGGCCAACACCATCGAGGCCTTGATGGGTGCCGAGGGCCAAGCACGCGCGTTTCTTCACGATGCGTTCGAACGTATCTCCCCGGAAGCAGAACTGAAGCGCAGGATTCGGAGGCCACCCTCAGACCCTGTCAACTGTCTGATGTCCTTCTTCAACGCGTTACTCTACTCCGCCTGCGCCAACGAACTCGCGAAAACTCATCTCGACAGGAGCATTTCCTTCCTCCATGCTCCCGCGACAGGGCGTCGGTCCCTTTCGATCGACATGGCGGAGCCCTTCAGGCCGGTGCTGTCGGATGCGCTCCTCTTGTCTCTCTTTCGGCGCGGCTACGTAAGTGGCTCGTGGTTCGACAAGAAACCGGGAGTGTGCCTGCTGAGCGAAAAGGGGCGCATCAAGGCGACGCAGCACTTTTGGTCACGGATCGCGGAACGGACCGGTGAGAGCACGCTACGCCAGTCGATACACCGTCAGTGCTTGACGCTAGAAAGGGAAGCCCTGGGTGTGGGCCAGTTCAGACCCTTTGTTTGGCGAGGGTGACGATGTTCGTAATCGTTTCGTACGACGTTCCGGCAAAACGAACCGAGATATTTAAGAAGCTGCTCAAAGAGTATCTCGTACATGAACAGGCGTCGGTGTTCATGGGCGACCTCCCGGAGTCCGAACTAATCAAGCTGGTTGCAAAAATCTCAGCGAAGATCGGACCCCAGGACAAGGTGCTGAAGCTCGTGTGCAAGAATCGCCACAATGTAGAGGTCCAGAGACTTAGCAAGGAGGAGATGGGTGGCCCAATGCGTCAGGCCGAAGATGAGTGGCACGGCAAGGACTGGTCCGTTCTTTAACAGCCGTGTGTTGCGCCTGGAAGTAAGACTGCCTCCAAATAGGGGCCCAGGCGCAAATTCGGGAGCTGCGCCCGTACTTTGTGTCGTTTCCGACGTTGCCAAGGATTCGAAGTGGGCGGAATTAGAAGGTTCCTGATCCCCATGGGGGGTAATGAGATCAATGACTCGGATTTGTCGGCGGTCCTCGACGGAGGTTCCTGATCCCCATGGGGGGTAATGAGCTTGGTCCAGCACTTGCCAGAGTTCACCGTCCGCTACTGTTCCTGATCCCCATGGGGGGTAATGAGAGCGTCTACATCCGGGACGCCAACCGGCGGTCAATCGCGTTCCTGATCCCCATGGGGGGTAATGAGCACCAGGGCATCGAACACGCCGCGCCCGATCACCAGGGTTCCTGATCCCCATGGGGGGTAATGAGGAGAACGAGGA
>JAJEAI010000082.1 GCA_022824205.1 Candidatus Binatia bacterium | reverse complement strand
CTCTCCACCCCTGGATTCCCGCTTTCGCGGGAATGACGGATCGGGGCGTTGGCGCCAACTTCGCATCCGAGCAGAGTTCTGACACGGCCCGTTTCGCGGGAAAGAGGATATTTTGATACACCCTGGTGGAATCTCGTCGCAGGTTCCCTCACGCAATACATGTTCACGCACAACCACAGGGAGGAATCGCAATGTCTCTACGACTCATCGTCACCATCAACGCCGTCGAGGGCAAGGGCGCGGAGCTGGCCGACGCATACCGCGGCCGCTGTGCCGAAGTCATGAAGGAACCGGGGTGCGAGCAGTTCGAGGTGTTCCGCAGCGTGGTGAACCCGGACAAGATGGTGATCATCGAGCGTTGGGTGGACCAGGCCGCCCTGGACGTGCACGCGCAGGTGAACGCCACGCGTCCGCCGCTCAAGCCCGAGCTTCGCGCCGGCGCCACCGAGCGCGAGGACTACGAGTACAACCGCACCCGCTAGCTCCCGGTCCGGAGCCCCATCCCAACGAAACACGCTCCAGGGAGCGCAGGCGCCCCGCCGTCGGCGATGACAGCGCCTTCGTTCCCCGGCAGGAAAGGTCCCCGTCCATGCCCGCAGCACTCGAAGGCATCAAGATCCTCGACGTCACCAACTACATCGCCGGTCCCTACGCGTCGCTCCTGCTGGCCGACCTGGGCGCCGACGTGTACAAGATCGAGACCCCCGGCAAGGGGGACCCGTTCCGCACCTGGGACAAGGAGCCCAAGGACTACAGTCCGAGCTTCTGCGCGCTCAACCGCAACAAGAAGAGCGTCACCCTCGACATGAAGGCGCCGGAGGGCCGGGAGGTGTTCCTCAAGCTGGCCAGTGACGCGGACGTCATCGTGGAGAACCTGCGCCCCGGCGTGGTGGACCGGCTGGGCATCGGCTACGACGTGGTGCGGGCGATGAACCCGCGCATCATCTACTGCTCCATCTCCGCCTTCGGGCAGGACGGCCCGTACCGGGAGCGGCCCGGCTACGACACCATCGGCCAGTCCCTGAGCGGGCTGTTGAGCGTGCTCACCGACGTCGAGCAGCCCCACGGCCCGGGGGCGGCCTTCTCCGACCATCTCGGCGGCGTCTTCGGCTGCTACGGCGTGCTCGCGGCGCTGGCCGCGCGCGAGCGCACCGGCGTGGGCCAGAAGGTGGAGACCTCGCTCCTGGAGTCCACCATCTGCTTCCTGGGACTGAGCATGACCCAGTACCTCTTCAGCGGCGAGGTGCCGAGCATGCGCAGCCGCATCAAGACCGCCGGCGTCTACGCGCTGGTGGCCGGCGACGGCAAGCCCTTCGTCATCCACCTGTCCCATCCGCCGAAGTTCTGGATCGGCGTCACCGAGGTCATGGGGCGCCCCGACTTCCAGACCGACGAGCGCACCAAGGACCGGCCGGCGCGGGCCAAGAACTACGACTTCATCTCCGAGACCTTCGGCGCGGTGGTGCAGTCCGCGCCGCGCGAGCACTGGCTCCAGGAACTGCGCGCCAGGGACGTTCCGTGCGCGCCCATCAACAACTTCGCCGAGGTCTTCGAGGATCCGCAGGTGCGGCACCTGGACCGGCTCATGGACGTGGACCACCCGGAGTTCGGCCCGTTCAAGCTGGTGCGCAACGGCCTCAACCTGCTGGACACACCCATCACCCTGAAGCTCCGGCCCCCGACGCTGGGCGAGCACAACGAGGAGACCCTGAGGGAACTGGGCTACGGCCCCGAGGAGATCCGCTCCCTCCAGGAAAGAAACATCGTATGACCGGCGCCGTGCTCCCGTGCCCAAGCCGGAATCCATGAGCCCGGCGTCCTCGAGCTTCGGCTCCCGCGCACGGGCCGCGCTGCGCAAAAGCGTGGCCGACCTGCGCGCGCGCATGCCCGCCATCCTCACCGCCCTGGCGGTGGGCATTCCCGCGGGATACCTGTGCGACCGGCTGGACCTGCCCATCCCCTGGATGATCGGGCCCATGGTGGCCATTGCCGCGCTCAACCTGCTGGGCGTCCCCATGGACTCGCCGCCCTACGCGCGCCAGATGGGGCAGGTGGTGCTCGGTTCCGGGATCTCCCTGTACTTCACCCCGCCGGTGGTGGTGGCGCTGGCGGCCAACTGGCTGCCCATCGTCCTGGCCACCCTGGCCACCTTTCTCATCGGTGCCTTGGGGGCGGTGATCCTGAGCCGCGTCTCGGGAGTCGAGACCCGGTCGACCTTCTTCGCGTCCATTCCGGGCGGCGCCATGGCCATGGCCAACCTGGCACACCGCTACGGCGCACAGATCGCGCCGGTGGCCGTGGCCCACAGCCTGCGGGTCTCCATCCTCGTGCTGGTGATCCCCTTCGCTCTGACCTACGGCGGCATCCCACTGGAGACCGGCGACTACCGCCCGACCGTGCCCCTGGACGTGGGCGTGCTGGTGCCCTGGCTGCTCGCGGGCTTCGTGCTGGGCGAGACCTCCGAGCGCCTGCACATGCACAACGGCTACCTGCTCATGCCGATTTTCTTCGGCGCCGCGTTCACGGTGAGCGAGGTGCCGCTCTCGGCCGTGCCCCAGTGGATGACCAACTTCGCCCAGCTCATGTTCGGCCTGGTGCTCGGGGCGCGCTACGAACGCGCTTTCTTCATGCGCTACAAGCTGTTCATCCCGTTCGCCCTGCTCAACTCGTTCTTCGTGCTGGCAGCGTCCGTGGTGCTGGCGGCGGTGCTGTCCTGGGGCTTCCGGCTCCCCATCGCCACCATGATCATCTCCACCTCGCCCGGCGGCCTCGCCGAAATGGCCATCACCGCCCAGGCACTGGGCATCGGCGTGCCCGCGGTCATCGCCTTTCATCTCGCCCGAATCGTGGTAGTGAACATGGGCACGCAACACATCTACGTCGGCGCCACCCGCTGGCTGCCGCGCCTCGGCCGCCGTTGATCCACGGCGCGGGTCGCGCGCGCCCGGCGCCGTGCCCGATCTCTGCTCAGGAGGAACCATGGAAGAGAAGATCCGGTTTTTCAGCGGCCCCGGCTACGGCCTGTCCGCGGTCATCACCCTCCCCGACGGCCGCGACCGCTCAGACCGCCATCCCGGCGTAATCCTGTGCCAAGGATATGCCGGCCTCAAGGAGGCGCTGATGCCGGCGGTGGCCGAACGTCTGGCCGCGGCAGGGTACGTGACGCTCCGCTTCGACTATCGCGGCTTCGGCGAGAGCGAAGGCCCGCGCCATCGCCTGATCCCGTTGGAGCAGATCGAGGACATCCGCAACGGCCTCACCTGCCTCGCCGTACGCGAGGAGGTGGACCCCGACCGCCTGGCCATCTGGGGCACCAGCTTCGGCGGCGCCCACGCGGCCTACGCCGCCGCCGTGGATGAGCGGGTGCGGTGCATCGTCAGCGTCGTGGGCGTCGGCGACGGCGAACGCTGGCTCCGTTGCCTGCGCCGCGAATGGGAATGGCAGGAGTTCCTGAAAGAGCTTGACGACGACCGCAACGGGCGGGTGCTGAGCGGCCAGTCCCGGCGCGTCCACCCCTACCACATCATGGAGACGACTCCCGAAGGCTGGGAGTTCTGGAAAGAGACCGTGGCCGCCAATCCGGAACGAGGCGAGGTGGAAATGCCCCTGGAATGCGCCGACGCCATCATCGAGTACAAGCCCGAGGCCGCCGCCCACGAGATCGGCTGCCCCGCCCTCTATGTCTCCGCCGAACTCGACACCCTCACCCCGCTCGAAGAACAGTTGAACCTCTACGAGAGCTCCCCCGAGCCCAAGGACTACGTCGTGGTACCGGACGTCAACCACCACGACATCTACAAGGAGCCGCACCTGAGCCACCTGCTGGGCCTGTCCGTGGCGTGGTTCGATCAGTACTTGAAGGAGGCGGGAGACTAGAGAGGCGAAGAGAGCGGATCTTTCTCGAAACAAATGGTTGCCACCCGCTTGAGAAGGTCCTTGAAGTGACCGACTAAGAAGGTCTTTGAAGCGACCGACCTTTATCGTACAATCGGTATCGTACTTGCTTTTTCATCGGGGAGGTTGCGGCTATGAGTGCTGTTCCGTCGGATCTCTTCTATATCCTTGTCGCCATCATAGGCACGGGCATCTCTTTGGCGGGACTGATTCTGCCGGACCTGCGCTCAATGAAAAGAGACATCGGCGAACTCCGGCACAGTATCGGCGAGCTCCGGGAGTGCATGGCTCGTATCGAGGGGCTCTTCGAAGGCTTTGCCCGCCGGGAGAACAACCGCGACAACGTTCCCTGATGCTTGGCACTATCCGTCGCCCCGCGCCGCACTACCTCCAGCACCCGCTCCAGCCTACTCTACACGCTGCTTCGCCCCTCACCCCTCCTCCACCTCGAACGCCGCCAAGTTGCGCGCCTCCCCGCTGAACTCCACCGCCACCAGGTAAATCGGCCGGCCGAGGCTTCGATACTTGTCGGCGTAGCGCCTCTCCTTCAACCGCGCCATGGCACCCCTGGATTCCCGCTTTCGCGGGGATCACTCATGCCGGCTTGCAGCCGACACAAAGGGGGATGAAAATGGGGCGCCGGCCCCCCAACGAGTCATTCCCGCGGAAGCGGGAATCCAGGGGTGGAGGGTGTGGCGCCCTCCTTGCCCGGCCCCACCCCACCTGGATTCCCGCTTCCGCGGGAATGACTCGTTGGGGTGTAGCGGGATTCCGTAACTACCCGAGATCATCGAACAAGATTTTATTTTCATATCAATGACGTTTCGTAGGGCGTGCTTCGGATCGCTCTTCACGAACTTTTTGCAACATTGAGGTTTCTTCACGAACTCTTTGCAACATTGAGGTTAAATGCTGCGGCGTCCGTGGCTGGATCGAAGCAGTGGTGACGCGCGCCCCCCGGCGAGCTTTCCCGCCACGAGCGTGTCCTCACCCATCCCGCTTTGCTCGTGGTGGACGAGATCGGCTACCTGCCGGTCACCAAGGACGGTGCCGTCCTCTTCTTCAATCACGCCTCGGAATCCCGCTGCCTGGGTCAACTTCGTCAACGGCGTTGCGATGCTTCAATGAGGCCGAGGCAATCACGCCTCGGAATCTTGATTCGCCGGAACGTCCGGGGTTGCTGTGACCGCGCTTCAATGAGGCCGAGGCAATCACGCCTCGGAATCAAGGCCAAGGAGCTGTGGTATGGCGAGAAGCTGCCGTTGCTTCAATGAGGCCGAGGCAATCACGCCTCGGAATCGTGCCCGAAGTCGTGTCCTGCGTGAGACCTGCCCCGGCGCTTCAATGAGGCCGAGGCAATCACGCCTCGGAATCGCCGGAAACCAGCGAAACCACGGAGCTCGCCAACGACGCTTCAATGAGGCCGAGGCAATCACGCCTCGGAATCAGAGGTTGGGCGGAATGCGGGATTTGAACCCACCCGGCTTCAATGAGGCCGAGGCAATCACGCCTCGGAATCGATTTGTAGGCGTGTCTCATGGCCCTACCCTACCCTGCTTCAATGAGGCCGAGGCAATCACGCCTCGGAATCAGA
>JAJEAI010000049.1 GCA_022824205.1 Candidatus Binatia bacterium | reverse complement strand
GTTGGTGCGTTGTAGGTTGGTGCGTTGTATGTTGGTGGTTGGGCGGTACTGGCGTCGGCGGGTTTGGCGGGCGTCCCAAAAATCCCCGCGGACGCCTGTCCCGCCATCAGGTATGGGGCAGTTGAACAGAGTCTCGATCAGGGCGTCAAGCCCAGTACGTGGTGCGGTCTACGGGGATGGCGTCCAGGATGTCGCGCGGGAGGTAGTCCTCTACGCGGATGCGGGCGAGTGCTTCGTCGGGGCACTTGGAGACGGGGGAGAAGGGCCGGTCCAGAGGGCGGGTGGCGTCGACGATCATGGCGGAGGTGCGGATGCCTTCGTCCATGGAGGGGTCGATCAGGGGGCCGCGCATCATGTCGGTGATAAGAGAGACCTGGCGGTGCGGCTGGACACGGGTGGCCAGTGCCCAGAGGATTTCGGTGGGATTGTAGACGTCGATGTCGTCGTCGAAGATGAACACGTGCTTGCACTGGTCGAAGCTCAACGCGGCGGCGGCGGCGCGCCCCGGGTCTCCCTCGGACATCTTCTTCATGGCGATGAACACGTTCATGAGCGCGTGGCGGCCGTTCTTGCACACCGCGGTGACTCCGGGAACGGCCTCGCGACAGCGCCGCAGGTACGCTCCCTCGCGCGCGAGGTCCATCCAGGGTTTGTCTCCGTCCGGGGTGATGACCGATTGGTGGATGGCATCCCGCCGGCGGGTGATGGCGCGTACTTCCAGGAAGGCGGCTTGCCGGTAGCCTTGGGGACCCACGTAGCCGTGCACCTCTCCGAAGGGTCCCTCCACCACGCGCTTGCCCGGGATCAGCGCGCCTTCGATGACGATCTCCGCGTCCGCCGGCACCAGCAGGCGCTCGCCCAGGGTCTCGGAGGGTGTCAGCCTGAGCGGCTCCTGCAGGTAGCCACCGATGATGTCGAGTTCGTCGGCGTCGAACGGGCCGCGGTAGCAGGCGCCGATGTTGAACGCCGGGTGGTGGCCGGTGACCGCCGCCACCGGGCACTCCTGGCCGTTCTCCTCGTAGTCCCGGAAGATGCGCCACAGGTGCTGGAGGGAGAGGTAGAAGCCGGTGTGGTTCCGGTCCTTGACCTCCATGCGGTGGTAGGAGACGTTGTACACGCCCGAGCGGCGGTCGATTCCGAGGCTCGGCATGTCGATGTAGGGGCCGCCGTCCAGGGCGTGGTGGCGCATCACCGGCAGCTCGAACAGGTCCACCTGCGCGCCGCGTTGGACCACCTCCTTGACCGGGGCCTCCGACGGTTCCACCACGACGGGCGCGATCGGGTTGGCCTCCCGGCGCAGGCACTCCAGGGCCAGATCCGCCCGGGTGGTTTCTGGTGATACGCCCAGGGCGGTCTGGAACTTGCCCATGGAGACCTCGCAGTTCATGGCGAGGCGGATTTCCGATGTGTTCCCGTGGAGGCTCTTGGGGCGCTCGAACAACAGCACCGGAAACTGCTTGCGTTCGGCCAACTGGGCGATGAGGGCGGAAACGTCGTGACGCGCCGGGTTCACCGGTTGCGTGACGTGCACGAGTTCCCCGGGGCGCTGATGCCGCAGGTCGTCGAGAAAGGTGCGCAGGCTCTTGGGCATGGACAATCGGCCGTTCGTCAAGGGCGGGAGGCGGCTGCCGTACGAGCCGTTACGACGCCGAGGTCCGCACGCTTTTTCCACGGGCACGACCCGCTCGCCCCGGCGCGGCCTGTCGCGTAGACGAGCTTCGAAGCCGCCTGTGTCCGTCCTGCATCGCCGGACGGAACAAGGTCGGTGGTCTTGCCCAGCGTAGCCGAGGTCGCCATCAATACAGGATGTCGCCGCCGTCCACCACCAGGGTCTGGCCGGTGACGAAGTCACTGTCTGAGGCGGCGAGGTAGAGGACGGCGCCGGTGAGGTCGCCGGGCGTCTGCGGCCGCGGGATGGAACGGGCGTTGACGCGGCTGGCGGACAGTTCCGGCGGCAGCCTCTGGCCCTCGTGCTCCACCAGGCCGGGGGCGATGGCGTTGACGCTGATGCCGTGGGAACCCAGCTCCCGCGCCATGGAACGGGTCATGCCGATGAGCGCGGACTTGGACGCGACGTAGTGCAGGAAATTGGGCGTGCCGGCCATCACCGTGTTGGATGAGATGTTGATGATGCGGCCGCCGCCTTGGTCGCGCATGTGCGGGAATACGGCCTTGGCGCACAGGAACACGCCTTTGATGTTCACGGCGGTGACCCGGTCCCATTCCTCTGCGGAGATCTCGTGGAACGGCCGCCGCTGGATGCTGACATAGATGGCGGCATTGTTCACCAGCACGTCGATGCGCCCGAAGGCGTCCATGGCGGCCTCGGCCATGCGCAGGGTGTCGTCCTCCCGCGAGACGTCCACCTCGACGCTCACGGCCTCGCCGCCGGCGTCACGGATGGCCTGCGCGGTCGCCGTACCGTCGAGCACGTCGGCCACGACCACGCGGGCGCCTTCCGCCGCCAGTGTCCTTGCATACACCGCGCCGATGTTGCGCGCGCCTCCGGTTACGATGGCTACCTTTCCGTCAAGTCGTCCCATTTCGCACCTGTTGTCATGAAGTTCCCGGCACGTCCGGAACCGTCATTCGCGCATTCCAGGTTGTGTCAACACGCCCGCTCGAAGAAGAAACGACACCCACGATTCGAACCGTCATTCCCGCGAAAGCGGGAATCCAGGAGAGGTGAGGCGGGGAAACGCCGCTGTAGCGCCCCGCCACTGCCCCTGGATTCCCGCTTTCGCGGGAATGACGTATTG
The DNA here is from genome assembly GCA_022824205.1 of Candidatus Binatia bacterium. Taxonomy (GTDB): domain Bacteria; phylum Desulfobacterota; class Binatia; order UBA9968; family JAJDTQ01; genus JAJDTQ01. The sequence continues at coordinate 34,766 of JAJEAI010000049.1, read as the reverse complement.
GAGGGCTGAAAACGATGAAGACGGACATCTGTAACTGCCTGAATTCATTGGACAACGTCCTGTTTCATATCAATGACGATGAGACGGGTCTCTACCTCATGAGTCTCGGCACAGCCGGTCCAGCGGGAATGACGGCCAACAGGGTGCCGCTACCCCGCCGCGCTGGCGCTGGCCGCGGCGCGCTCGTTCATCTCCCGTAGCTGCCGGCGCAGGTCAAGCGGCTCCCACCAGAGTTTCATGCCCAGGTCCCGGGCGATGATCTGGGCGGCGTTGTATCCCGGCGCTCCGGTGATGTTGCCGCCGGGGTGGCAGGAGCTGCCGCACAGGTAGAGCCCGGAAACGGGTGTGCGGTAGTGGCCCCAGCCGGGGAAGGGGCGGTTTTCCAGCGCTTGGTCGCCGGTGTACTCTCCCACCATCCAGTCGCCCTCGTACATGTTTCGGTCGTGGCGTTCGATGTCCAGCGGCGTGGTGGAGTCGCGCGACAGGATGTTCTCGTCGGTGAGGTTGGGCGCGTATTGCCGCCATACGCCGAGCTGGCGCTCGAACCACTCGGCCCGGACCTTGTCCCAGTTGAGGGGGTTGCCCCACAGGTTGTAGGGCGAGAGCTGCCACATGAAGGCGGTGGCCTTGCCCGGCGGCGCCTGGGTGGGGTCGTGGTACGAGGGGGTGGCGCCGTTCATGAAGGGCTTGCGCGGAAGCTGGCCGGTGCGGCAGTCGTCGAAGAGGTCTCGCAGTTCCTCGTAGGTCTCCAGCCCGACGATGTGCATGAAGCTCTCGGCCACCTCGGGATGTGCGTCTTCGGTGATGTAGCGGGGCCGCTCGTTCAGGGCCAGGTTGGTGGCGAAGATCGGGGTGGTCTTGGAGAATTTGAACGCCGCCGCCTTGGCGCTGAACTCCGCGTCGAGGTTCTCCGCTCCCACGAGCTTGATGAAGGTCTCCACCGGGTTCACGTTGGAGGCGACGAAGCGCTTGGCGTGCACTACCGTGCCGTCCTCCAGCACTACGCCGCTGGCACGCCCGCCGTCCACCAGGATGCGCTCGACGCCCACGGCCTCGATGTAGTCCACGCCGTTGTGCGACAGCATGTGCGCCAGGTTGTCGCCCAGGGCGTGGGAGGTGCCGCGGCAGAGCTGCGGGTTGACCCCCCAGGCGATCATGGCAGGCACCAGGTACCCCGTGTTGGGAGCGTCCAGCTCGTAGCCGCGCATCACCGCCAGGAAGCCGATGAAGGCGCGCACGCGGGTGTGCTCGAAGTGCTCCAGGATGAACTGTTCGGGCGTGGTGTCGAAGTAGCGCAGGTACTCCTGCCCCTCGGGCAGTCCTTCCAGCAGCGGCCGCTTCTCGCCCATGGGGATGGGCGGGCAGTAGGTCTCCGGGAACACGACGTTTTTCACCACCGGCTGCCAGCGGCCCCAGATGTCCCGGAAGCTTGCCGCGTCCTTCCTGGAGAACTGCTCGATGGTGGCGATGGTGCGCTCCACGTCGGCGAACCAGCCCAGGTAGGTGCGGTCGAGGAAGTGCTGCACCACGCCCGGGTCGGGCTTGTAGTAGTGGATGCCCATGCGCTCCATCTCGAGGTCCTGGAACCACGGCAGCATCATCAGGCCGCGATGGAACACCGAGTGGATGTTGTGCCAGAACCCCGGATAGTTGCGGTCCTCGTGGGAGTCGAGGCCCCCGCCCACCTCCATGTTCTTTTCGATGACGAGGATCTTCTGCCCGGACTTCCCCAGGTAGCCGGCGCAGATCATGCCGTTGTGGCCCGCGCCGATCACCACGCCGTCGTAGTGCATTACCTTCGCCATGGTTCACCCGCCTCCGTATCCAGCTTGTATGTCGCTCGGGCCGGCGCCCGTTGCCAGGACGACGCGACTCACACCTTCCGTGCACTTGGTGCGCGGGGGCGCACGGACGGTTAATTCCCCAGCCCCAGGTCCTCCCGCATGACGCTCCACGCGGCGCGCCCGGAGCCGGCGATGACGGCATCCGCCGGGTGCGTGGCCACGCCCACCTGGTAGAGTCCCCGGATGGGCGTGCGGTATTGCGCCAGTTGGGGGATGGGACGGTTGTCGCCCATCTGGTCCGGGGTCTTCCGGGCCACCCACACCGAGCCGCGGCGCATGTTCTGCCAGCGGCCGGACAGGTAGCACGGGTCCATGGGCACCTTCATCACGATGTTGTCGTCCGTGAGGTTGGTGGCGACGTCGCGCAGGGCCGAAAGCACCCGCTCCATGAAGCTCTCCTTGAGACGGACCCAGTCCTCCGGCCGGTGGCCGTTGAGTTGGTAGGGCACGGGCATGAACACCGATGCCGTGTGCTTGGCCGGCGGTGCCTGCAGCGCGTCGAACCAGGTGGGGCAGGTGACGTGCAGGCAGGGGTGCTCCGGGAACACGCCGGCGCGGATCTCGCGCCACATGGCCTGGAGGTCCGCGACGGAGCGCGGGCCGTAGTTGACGTTCATGGCCTGGCCCACGAACCCGTCCGCGGCCTCGTGCACGGCGAAGCGCAGGGGGGCCTTGAGCGCCAGGTGCACCTGGAAGTAGGAAAACTCGTCGGGCTCGATGGCGCGCACGGCTTGCGCGAAACCGCCCTCCAGGTGCTCTTCGCCCACCATGTCGATGAAGGTGCCGTGGGGATCCACGTTGGACACCACCGCCCGCCGTGCCTTCCACTCGCGTCCGTCGCGCAACCGTACGCCCACCGCGCGGCCGTCCTCCACCAGGACCTTGTCCACGTGGTGCAGCGCGCGGATCTGGCCGCCGTGCATCACGTAGGCGCGCTGCAGCACCTGGGCGATGGAGTGGGAGCCGCCGCGCGCGAGCTGCGGGCGCTCGTCGCCGGCGATGAGCGCCAGCACTTCGCGCCCGCCGCCTTCGTAGTCGAGCGCCCAGCCGCGCGGGATGGCCATCTGCGACAGCACCAGGGTGCGCACGGCCTCGCTCTCGAAGAGCTGCTCCGCCGCTTCCGCGGCGCTCAGGCGCGCCAGGCGCAGGAAGTCGGCACCCGCGGGGTCCGCGGCGATGCGCTCATCGAGCGCGCCTGGAGCCTCGGGCGGGGCATAGTACGAGGGGATCACGATGTCCCGGACGATGCCGCGAAAGCGTTCGTGCGCGTCCTTCCAGGCGGCCCGGTCCGCGGCGGAGTGGTGCGCCAGCGAGGCCAGCGTGCCCTCCAGGTCCTGGTGGTGGGAGACCGAGGCGCCGCCGGGCAGCAACAGGGTGCTGATCACCGGCGGGGTCACGAACTCGGCGTGGTGCCCGTTCTCCCAGTCGAGTTCCCGCCACACCGGGGAGACCTCCCGGTTGTCCTGGAAATAGGCGAGGCTGTTGTGCCAGTAGCCGGGCAGGGTGATCTCCTCGGAGAAAAGCCGCCCGCCGTTCTCCAGCCGGCTCTCGCAGATGACGGTCTCCAGACCGGCCATGCCCAGGTAGGTGCCGAGCGCGAAGTTGTTCTGCCCCGCGCCGATGAGGATGACGTCCCAGTTTTCGTCTATGGACATGATCTACCCGTGTTTTGTCTGACCTTCTTCGGACACGAAAGGACGCTGCTGGCCCGTGCCGTCATTCAGGCTTCCCCGGCTGTGTCGAACCACCATCTGAGAGAGCCACAACCCCCTGAACCGTCATTCCCGCGGAAGCGGGAATCCAGGAGGGGTGGGGTGGGGAAACGCCGCTGTAGTGCCCCACCACCACCACCCCTGGATTCCCGCTTCCGCGGGAATGACGGTTCGGCGACAAGTGCTTCGCTCCCTCAGCCCAACCGCGCCGCCGCCTGTTCCAGGGCCCGGCGCACGAAAACGGCGGTCAGCTCGCGCTTGTAGTCGGACGAGCCGCGTACGTCCTCGATGGGGTCGGACGCGTCGGCGGCGGCGGCGCCGGCCTCCTCGATCCGCGCCGGGCTCAGGTCCCGGCCGCGCAGCGCATCTTCGGCGGCGCGGGCGCGGAAGATGGTGGGGCCCACGGAGTTCAGAGCGATGCGCACGTCGTCGCAGCGGCTGTTTTCGCCGGCCAGGGTCACGGCCACGCCCACGGTGGCGAAGTCCTCCTCGCTGCGCGGGGTGAACTTGATGTGGGACCACACCCGTCCGGCCGGCGGCGGCACGTGAATCGCGGTGAGGATCTCGTCGGGCTCCAGCGCGGTCTCGTAGTAGTCGACGAAGAACTCCTCCACCGACAGAGTGCGCTCACCGCGGCTGCTGCGCAGCGTCACCTCGGCGTCCAGGGCCATGAAGCTCGCGCCGGGATCGGTCATGGGATCGCCGTGGCTGAGGTTGCCGCCCACGGTGGCCATGAGGCGGATGCGCGGCTGCGCCACCTTGTAGAAGGTCTCCCGGAGCAGGGGGTAGTGCTCCCGCACTTCCGGGCACAGCTCCAGGTCCCGGTGCTTCACACCGGCGCCGATGCGCAGGCCGCCGGCGGGGTCGTAGGTGATGCCGTCGAGTCCCGGCACGTTCTCCAGGTCGATGACGTAGCCCGGGCTCAGAAGCCCCATGCGCAGCCACATCACCAGGGCGGTGCCGCCGGCCAGGAGCTTGGCATCGCCCTCGTGTTCCCGAAGCAGCGCGCAGGCCTCGTCGAGGCTCGTGGGCGCGTAGTATTCGAACTTGGCACGCATGTTTTCAGCTCCCGTTCTTCTTCTTTTCCTGCAAGGCGCGCAGCACCTTTTCCGCGGTGATGGGGAGGGTGCGGATGCGCACGCCCACGGCGTCGTAGATGGCGTTGCTGATGATGGCCGCCACCGGGTCCATGCCCAGTTCGCCCAGCCCCTTGGCACCGAACGGGCCGGTGGGCTCGTAGGAGTCGGCGAACTCGTGCACGAGGTCGGGCATGTCGCGCATGGAGGCCAGCCGGTAGTCGCTGAAGTTGGGGTTGACGGGGCGGCCTTCCTCCATGCGCATGCCTTCGATGAGCGCGTAGCCAAGCCCCTGGGCGATGGAGCCTTCCACTTGGCCCTCAGCGCCGATGGGGTAGATCACCGTGCCGCAGTCCGACGCCACCGCGTACTGGATCACCTTGACGTGGCCCGTGTCCGGGTCCACCTCCACCTCCGCCGCCTGGCAGCCGAAGTTGTAGGCGCCGGACTCGTTGCCGAAGCGCAGCGCATCCTGGCTCACGGAGTCGGCGTCGAAGCTGCCCGATGCCACCACGGGCGCGCCGCCGCGCCGGAACTGCCGGCCGCGCACCACGTCGGCCACGCTGATGGAGCGCTGCTCGGCGCCCTTGACGAAGATGAAGCCGTCCCGCGACACCAGGTCCGAGGGGTCGCATTCCAGCATTTCCGCGGCGGTGTCGTGCAGGATTTCCTTGACCGCGGTGGCCGCGTTCTTCACCGCGTTGCCGGCCACGTAGGTGAGCCGGCTGGCGTAGTTGCCGAGGCAGAAGGTGGTGAGGTCGGTGTCGGCCTCGGAGATGGCCACGTCGGAGAAGGGGACGCCCAGCTCCTCGGCGGCGATTTGGCACATGGCGGTCCAGTGCCCCTGGCCGGTCTCGCCCTCGCCGCTCAGGATGAAAGCCTTGCCGTCCTCGTTCATCTTGATGGTGGCCGAGCTGCCGTCGTAGTCGCCGAAGTGGCGCTTGCCGCTCACGTGCACGGTGCAGCCCATGCCCAGGCCGCGGTTGGGCTTGCGGGCGGCGCGTTTCTCCTTCCACCCGATCATGCGCTCGGTGCGGTCGATGCACTGCCTGAGCTCGCAGCTTATGACCCGGTTGCCGTGGGGCGAGACGTAGCCCTCCTCGGCCGCGTTGAGGCGCGCCATCTCGAACGGGTCCATGCCCAGCTCGTCGGCGGCGATGTCCATCATCTGCTCGACGGAGAACTCCGCCGACGGGTTGCCGAAGCCCCGGAAGGCGCCGGTGGGTATCTTGTTGGTGTAGACCAGGTAGGCCTCGGAACGCACGTCCGAGTACTTGTAGCAGGTGTCGTGGCGCAGCGCGGCCACGCCGGTGATGGCCGGGGCCTTGCCGCTGTAGGCGCCGTTGTCCGCGATGATGCGCATGTGCTTGGCGCGGATGCGGCCGTCCTTCTTGAAGCCCATGCGCACCCACACCTTCATGTTGACCCGCGGCCGGCTGCCGGCCAGGAACTCCTCCTCCCGTGTGTTGATGATTTTCACCGGCCGGCGCGCCTTGCGTGCCAGGATCGCCGCCACCATGGCGTTGTTGTCGTCGCAGGACTTGCCGCCGAAGCCCCCGCCCACGGCGGTCTGGAGCACGCGCACGTCGGCTTCGCGCACGCCCAGGGCCGTGGCCAGGCGCATGCGCGCCATGAACAGCGTCTGGGTGTTCATGTAGACGGTGTACTTGCCGTTGGCCGAGTAGTCGGCGACGCTGCCGATGGTCTCGATGGCCGAGTGCCACTGGGGCACGCTCTCGAAGCTTTCCTCGATGACCAGGTCCGAGTCCTTGAAGGCCGCGTCGATGTCGCCCCGCACCACGTCGATGGTGAGGGCGATGTTGTTCTCCTTCTCCTCGTGGATCAGGGGCGCGTCCGGCTGCATGGCCTCCGCGGCGTCGAACACCGCCGGCAGCTCCTCCCAGTCGACGTCGATGAGCTCCAGCGCCTCCTCCGCGGTGTCGCGGTCGACGGCGGCCACCGCCGCCACTTCCTCGCCGACGTAACGGGCCTTGCCCACGGACAGCGGGTACTGGTCCGGGAAGAACACCCCCCACCCCTTCTTGATGGTGTCCTCGGCGGTGACCACGGCCTTGACGCCGCGGAGCTTCTCCGCCCGGCTGGTGTCGATGTTGCGGATGCGCGCGTGGGGCAGGGGACTCCTCAGTATCCGGCCCGTCAGCATTCCGGGAAGGAACACGTCGGCGACGTACGCCGCGCTTCCCGTGACCTTGTCGTGGCCCTCGAAGCGGTCCACGTTCTGCCCGAGTACCGCGAAGTTCTCTGCCTTGCTCATGTTTCCCCCAAGGAAGGTGGCCGCTACGCACGGTGGCCGCTACGCGAATTAACCAGACACGACACTAGTGTTGCGTTCCGCGAAAACGTTGACGAATCTGCTTGTCCTTTTGCCGTCGGCTGCGTTACGTCACCCCGGGCTTGACCCGGGGTCCTCCTCGGGGTAGTCCCCGCCACTGGGGCGACCGCGGGTCGTCCCTACGGGTGATGGCGCCTTGCCGACGACAATAGATTCCCGCGCATCTTCGTCAACGTTTTCGCGAAACGCAACACTAGTCCGACGTGTCGCTCTTGTAGGTGTCCGACTGGTACAGGCTCTGGATCCTGGCTTGGCGCACGGCTTCGTCGCGGCGGCCTTCGTCCACTTTGCCTTCCACCACGGCCATGACCGACTCCAGGATCTTGTAGTAGCCGGTGCAGCGGCACAGGTTGGCCGACATCCATTCCTTGACCTCGTCGGTGGTCGGGTTCGGATTGTGGTCCAGCAGCGCCTTGGCCGCCATGATCTGGCCCGGGGTGCAGATGCCGCACTGGAAGCCCCCGTACTGCACGAACGCCCGCTGCAACGGGTGCAACTCGCCGTCCTCGGCGAGTCCTTCGATGGTCTCGATCTTCTTTCCTTCGCAGGCCGCGGCCAGCGTCAGGCATGCGCTCACCAGCCGCCCGTCCACGATGACGCTGCACGCGCCGCAGACACCGATGCTGCAACCCTCCTTGGTGCCGGTGAGGCCAACGTCGTCGCGCAGGGCCTCCAGCAGCAGGCGGTTGGGCTCGATCTCGACGTCGTGCTCCTCGCCGTTGACGGTCAGTACCATTTCTCTTTTCATCGTTGACCTCGAATTTTCGGACCCGCGGCCGTGTGGAAAGCCCGTTCCGGTCGCGGCGTTCCGTGACGCGCGGCGTCCGGCGCCTTCCCTACACGGACCGCCCGGCGTGGGTCTTGCCCCATTCCAGCCGGATGGACTTGAGGGTCTGTCCTTCGCCGACGCCGACGCGCGTGCCTTCGAGCTTTTCGCCCACCTTCTCGTAATCGCCCTCGGCCGCCATGCGCGCCTCCTCGTCCAGCTCGTCGGGCCACAGACCCATGAGGTAGCCGTGCCACGGCTCCTTGAGCTGCAGCTCGGGGAGCCCCAGCTCCTTCCAGAGTTCCACCGCCCGCTCCATGTAGGGCTTCTTGGGCAGCGACAGCGGCGGCAGGTCGGCCTTGCGGGTGGCGTCGATCAGGAGTGCCGAGTCGGTGGCGTCGTAGCGGCTCGACGGGTGGCTCACCACCATGCCGATGGGGGTGGCGCCGAAGGGCCGGTCGGGGACGATGGTCACGTCCCGGTGCGGTTGGCAGCGGTGGGTGATGGCCCAGGTGACGGCCACGGGGTCGCCGACGTTGATGTCCTCGTCCACCGCCACGATGAACTTGCCCACCCGGTCGCCGTACCGCAGCACGGCGTCCATGACCCGCCGGGGCTCGCCGTCGTCCTTCTTGTCCAGGCGCACGGCGACGTAGGGCCGCATGTTCACCAGCTCCTCCATCATGTAGACTTCCTTCACCGATTCGAAGCCCTTGCCGGTGAGGTAGCGGTGCACCAGGGTGCTCATGCCCATGGCCTTGATCTTGGAGCTCTCGCTGGGGGTCACCTGGCTGATGATGGAGACCCAGATGGGGTCCTTGCGATGCGTCACGCAGGTGAGCTCCATCACCGGGCCGATGGTCCGGGGGTCGACGTAGCCCATGGACTCGCCGAAGGGGCCTTCCTCTTCCAGGTAGTGGGTGGGGATGATGCCCTCGAACACCACCTCCGAGGTGGCCGGCACCTCCAGGTCGACGGTCTGGCACTTCACCAACTGGACCGGGGTTCGGGCCAGTCCGCCCGCCAGGGCCAACTCGTCCATGTCGGGGGGAACCTTCTGGGTGGCCGTATAGGAGGCCGCGGGCACCGTGCCCACGGCGATGGCCACCTCCAGAGGGATGCCCCGCTCCCGGCACCTCTCCCAGTGGGCCGACAGATCCTGGGGGGTGCCCGAGTTGGCGCCGCAACGGAGCGGCGATTTCACCAGCCCGCGGTAGTTGCCGACGTTGCGCGCGCCGGTCTCCGGGTCCTTGGTGATCCAGTGGCCCGCGGTGATGTAGGGGCCGTTGTCGAATCCGGGGGTCGAGATGGGGATGGGGAAGCGGGTGAAGCCGCCGCTGGCGGCGAGGTCGTCGCCCTTGTGGATTACCTCCTGGACCGGGCCGGAGGGCACCATGACCGGCGCGATCGGATTTTCCATGGCCTCGATCCAGCGGTCCGGCACCTCTTCCGGCCGGCACCGGAGCCCCAGGCTGTAGATGGCGGTGGAGCCGGAGAGCCCGCCCACCAGCACCGAGCCCTCATAGCGGCGGCCTTTCGAATCCGTCACGTTCTCGAACAGGAACGCCTTGCGCTGCTCGTCGGGCAGTCCGCGGAACTGCAAGCGCACCAGCGGCTGCAGCTCGGTGTCCTTGTTCACTTCCCGGGTGATGCGGATGAGCTTGCCGGCATCCTCCAGCACACCGATGAACTCGCGTAAATCCTCGTAGGGTCGTTGGTTGGCCATGGGGTGACGATTTAAGCATTTTTGCCTGGTTCCGCAACCCTGAGGCCGGGAATCGCCCCGCCGGGGCCGGTGCATTTTGCAAATCCCACGGCGTGACGTAATATGACCTGAAATGGCTCTTTGCATCACCAACACCATGAGCGGAAAGAAAGAGCCGTTCGTACCGCTCACGCCGGGCACGGTGAACATGTACGTGTGCGGTGTCACCGTCTACGACCAGTGCCACATCGGCCACGCCCGTGCCCTCCTGACCTTCGACGCCATCCACCGCTATCTGCGCTTCCTCGGCTTCGACTGCCGTTTCGTGCGCAACTTCACCGACGTGGACGACAAGATCATCAACCGGGCGAATGAGGAGGGGATCGCGCCCGAGGCGCTGGCGCAACGCTACATCGACGAGTTCCACCGGGACGCGGCCGCCCTCGGCCTCGCCGCCCCGACCGTGGAACCCCGCGCCACGGAGCACATCGACGGGATGATCGGGCTCATCTCCGCGCTCCTGGAACGCGGCCACGCCTATGCGGTGGCCGGCGACGTCTATTTCGCGGTGGAGAGCTTCCCGGAATACGGCAAGCTGTCGAGCCGGAGCCTCGACGAGATGACAGCGGGCGCGCGTGTGGAGGTGGACGACCGCAAGCGCCATCCCATGGACTTCGCTCTGTGGAAGGCCAGCAAGGAGGGCGAGCCTTTCTGGGACAGTCCTTGGGGCAGGGGACGGCCGGGCTGGCACATCGAGTGTTCGGTCATGAGCGCCCGCTACCTGGGCCAACCCTTCGACATTCACGGAGGCGGGCAGGATCTCGTCTTCCCGCACCACGAGAACGAGATCGCCCAATCCGAATGCGGCACCGGCCAGCCGTTCGCGCGCTACTGGATTCACAACGGTTTCGTCCAGTTGGCCAAGGAGAAGATGTCCAAGTCCGTGGGCAACATCCTCAGCATCAAGGAGGTGCTGGAGCGTTTCGATCCCGTGGCGCTGCGCCTCTACATGCTGACGACCCACTACCGCAACCCCATCGAGTTCTCCGAGGCAGGGCTGGCGGAGGCCCAGCGCACGGTGGCGCGGTTGTACGAGACCGTGAGCCGGGCGGACCGCCTCGTCGGCCCGTCCCCGGACGGTGCCGCCGAGCCCGGCCTTATGGACGATTTTCGCCGCGAGATGGACGACGACTTCAACACCCCTCGGGCCCTGGCGGTGGTGTTCGAGGAGCTTCGGGCGGTGAACCGACTGCTGGATCAGGGCCAAACCCGCGCGCTCGACGGAAGGCGCAACGCGCTTCGGGCCATGACCGAAGCCCTGGGACTCATGCAGGCGCCGCCCGAGCGTTTCCTGGAGGAGCGGCGCCGGAGCGGGCTCACGCGGCTGGCCTTGTCCGAGGACGAGATTCGGCGGATGATCGAAGAACGCAACGCCGCCCGCCGGGTGAAGGACTGGGGGCAGGCCGACGGCATCCGCGATGTGTTGAAGGACAAGGGCATTCTGCTGAGAGACGGTCCCTCCGGCACGACTTGGGAACTGGCGGAATAAGTTCGGCCTGTTCGGAAAGCCGGTTGACATGGCTCAAGGTCTGGTTCGAAGGCGAAGGAGTGGGACGTTCCTGCCAAGAGGGAACATGGGCCTCTTGGGGGCCGTGGTCGTGCTGGCGCTGGTCGTCATAGGGGGCATCCTGTTGTTCCGGCAAATCGAGTGGTACGCGCCACGGATCGACGTCCATCTCGAACGGGCTACCCTCGGCCGGCGCGCCTTCGCCGTCAGGGTAGGTGACCGCGGCACCGGCCTCTCCCACGTCTCGATCAACGTGGTCTCCGCCGGCGTCTCCACCCCCATTCACTCCCAGCAGTTCCCCGTCGCCGTACACGCATCCGACATCCCCGTGCAACTCGACCCGGAAAGGCACGGACTGAAGGACGGCCCCGGTGTCCTGAAAGTGACCGCGGTGGATCGTTCGTACTGGCGTTTCCTGAGCGGGAACGAGACCATCCTGGAAAAGCAGGTGACGCTGGACTTCAGGCCCCCCAGCGTCGAGATCATTGGCGACGACCGGTACGTCACCCAGGGCGGCACCGGTTTCCTGACCTACAAGGCTTCGCCGGACACGGAACGAACCGGAGTCAGGATCGAGCGGCATTTCTTTCCCGCTTACAAGACCCGACTTGCGATCGACAGTGAGTATCTGGTCTTCTTTTCGCATCCCTATGACGTCCCGGCGAGCGTGCGCGCGGTGGTCGTGGCCGAGGATTATGCGGGCAACAGGTGGGAGTCGCCGTTGCGGTATAGTCTCCAGTCGCTCCGGTACCGGTCCGTCAGGATGCCGGTGTCCGACGATTTCATCCGGCGGAAGGTTGTGCCGTTGGTAGGCGAAGCCGGCGGTTCCGGTGGCAGCGCCCGCGAACAGTTCATCAGGGTCAATCGCGAACTGCGACGGATCAACGAGGACAAGATTCGCGAACTGTGCCAGCGCTCCGCGCCGAGGAAGCTGTGGGAGGGCCGTTTCACGCAACTCCCGAAATCCGCCGTCCAGGCCAATTTCGCCGACAGGCGCTCCTACTACTACCGCGACGAGAAGATCGATGAGGCGCGCCACCTGGGATACGACCTGGCGGTAACCCGACGCCATCCCGTGGGAGCGGCGAACAGTGGTGCCGTGGTGTTCGCCGGTCCGTTGGGGATTTATGGTAACACGGTGATCATCGATCATGGCCTGGGTCTCTGCAGCCTTTATTCCCACCTGAGTTCCGTCGCCGTGAGTGCGGGACAGATGGTCCGGAAGGGCGCCAATATCGGCCGCACTGGCGAAACGGGCCTCGCCGTCGGCGACCACCTCCACTACGGCGTCTACATTCACGGTGTCGCGGTGCTGCCGCTGGAATGGTGGGACCCGAAGTGGATTCGGGACAATGTCGCGAGCAAGCTCAAACCCCCGGCCATACCGGAAGCGGCGGGCCGGCCTCGGGCGCCGTCCGCACGCCGGTGGCCGCGGTTCCCGATCCGCGGAGACGCGTGAGGGTGGCGGCGGGCATACTGTCGCGCGGCAACCGGTTTCTGGTGTGCCAGCGGCGGGGTGACGGCCCGTTCCCGCACAAGTGGGAGTTTCCGGGAGGAAAGATCGAGGCGGGCGAAGGCGCGCGCGCGGCTCTTGACCGGGAGCTCAAGGAAGAATTGAACGTGACGGTGGCGGAGGCCCGCGAGGTCTTCCGGCACGTTCACGACTATCCCGGTGGTACACGGGTGGAGTTGGTGTTCTTCGAGGTGCTATCCTGCGAGGGGAACCCGCGCAATCAAGTGTTCGAGCGCATCGAGTGGGTGGCCGCGGGCACGCTCGAGGAACTCGACTTTCTGGAAGGAGACCGGCCGCTGGTGCGGGCGTTGCGTGACGGCGCCCTGAAACGGTTTTCGGAACGGAGAGAGGAGCCAAGATGATCCTGGTGTTGCGTCCGGAAGACATAGATGGCCTGATCAGCATGAAGGAAGCCGTCGACCTGGTGCGGGAGGGGTTCGCTCAGTGGGAACGGAACCCCGACATCAGCATGGTGCGCCGGCGCACGCACATGCCGTCGAACGTGCGCGTCAGCGTCCACCAGGGGGGCTTGCCGGACGTCGGCGTCACCGGCCTCATGACCCACTGCGAGTGGACCAAGAATCCGGTCCACGGAGCGCATTCCATCGAAGCCTTTCCCGTGCGTGGTCGTCCCACGCAGGTGCTCTTCGATTCGGAGACCGGAGAGCTGCGTTGCCTGATCATCGGCGAGCCCAGGCCGCGCGAGCTGTCCCTCAGCGGGGTCTCCGCCCTGCGCACCGCCGCCAACAGCGCGGTGGGCACGGATCTTCTGGCGCGCGAGGATGCCAGCACCATCGGCATGCTGGGGTCGCAGAATCAGGCGAAATACCACTTGCTCGCGCTACGGGAGATACGCAACCTCGGCAGCGTCAAGGTGTTCAGTCCGAACCCGGCGCACCGGAAGGAGTTTGCCGATGAGATGGGCGATCTCACGGGACTGGAGATCCGCCCGGTGGACAGCGCGCGCGAGGCGGTCAGGGACGTCGACATGATCATCGCCGCCACCAGCTCCAACGTGCCGGTGCTGGACGGCCACTGGCTGGAGCCCGGCGTTCACCTGACCTCCATCGTCCTCAGCAACATCGGCCTGATGCGCGGCGGTTTCGTCCCCAAGATGCGCCAGGAGCTGGACGACGAGAGCATGCGGCGCGCGGACATCATCGGTGTCAACTCCCGTCAGACCATCGAGGTGGACCAGCCCGGCGACTTCATGGAGCGGCTCGAAAAGGGCGTCATCTCCTGGGACAAGATCGTCGAGGCGGGCGAGATCCTGAACGGCGTCAAGCCCGGACGCACGGATGCCCGCCAGATCACTCTGTTCAAGAACACCGGCGGGGTGGGGATCTCGGACGTGGCCATCGGGGGCAAGCTGTACCAGTTGGCGCGCGAACGCGGCCTGGGCATCGAACTGCCCATCGACGGCGCCGAGTGGCGCGAACCGCTGTAGGAGACGGTTGAAAGGCACGGTTGGCGCCCTACGACTCGCTTCGCTACGCTCGGGCGAGCGGTTGGGTTGAGTGCGCTTACCGGCAGCGCCCGCCGCGTTGCCCGGGAGTGAAAAGGAGGCGGTCATGACCTTGATCCTGAACAACGACGACGTAAAGCAGGTGCTCACCATGGACGTTACCATGGCGGCGCTGGAGAAGGCCTATGTGGAGTTGGTGGACAAGGAGGCAGTGTGCCGTCCGCGCATCGACCTGCAGGTGCCCACCTCGGACCCCGAGAAGCTGTACCAGTGGGGCACCATGGAGGGCGGCTCCACGTCCGGTTACTTCGCCATCCGCATGAAGTCGGACGTCATCTACGAGCAGGAATACAATGGCGCCATCACGCAGGAGAAGTACTGTGTCAGGCCGGGCCGTTTCTGCGGCCTGATCCTGCTCACCAGTATCGAGAACGGCGAGCCCCTGGCGCTGCTGAACGACGGCCACCTGCAACACATGCGCGTGGGTGCCGACTCCGGCATCGGCGCGAAGTACATGGCGCGCGAGGCCGCCGCGGTGGTGGGCATGGTGGGCTCGGGCGGCATGGCGCGCTCACACCTTGAAGCGTTCATGAAGGTGCGGCGCATCGAGCGGGTGCAGGTCTACAGTCCCACCAAGGCGAACCGGGAGGCGTATGCCCGGGAAATGACCGAGCAGTTCGACGTCGAGGCCGTTCCCTTGAGTGATCCGGGCGCGGTCTACAAGGGGGCCGACATCATTGCCGGATGCACCGATTCGGCCGTGGACATCATCACGGGAGCGTTGGTGGAGCCGGGAACCCACATCACTTCCATCGGCGGCCGGCCGGATGCCGAGACCTTCGAGCGCATCGAGGTCTCGTTGAGGCTGGGCACCGCTCCGGCGCCATGGGGACTGGACGAGTTCGAACTGCCGGACGAGTACATCACCTATGCGGCGCGACCCGAACACGACGCCGGATTCAAGATGAAGCGCAAGCGCCGCCGCGCCCACGGGGTGCAGGGCGGTGACAAGAACGTGATGCTCGCGGACCTCCTGGCGGGGCGGCATCCGGGGCGGACCTCGGACGACCAGATCACCTATTCGGAACGGGGCAACGTCCAGGGAGCCCAGTTCTATTCGGTGGCCGGCAAGGTCTACGAGCTGGCCAGGGAACGGGGCCTGGGGAAGGAGATCCCCACGGAGTGGCTGCTGCAGGATATCCGCGATTGAGTGGGGCCGTGTGCGGGGGATTCCCGAATCCGGAGACGCCCCCGCACGCCGTCGAGCATTCTGCTCCGCCCGAGCCGTGCCGTTGATCGTTGCCGCGCATGCCCGGCGCAACGGGTTTCGAAATCTCCCGCACACGGCCACGGGCTGATCCGCGGGAAGCAAGGAGGGTAACGCGTCATGCTGATCCTGAACAACGACGAGATCGAAGAGCTGCTTTCCATGGACACCTGCCTGGAGGTGCTGAACAAGGCCTACCAGCAACTCGCGGACGGCCATGCCGTCAATCGCCCGCGCACGGATCTCTACCTGCCTTTTCCCGAGACCTCGGGCGTGTACGCCTTCAAGTCCATGGAGGCGGGGCTGTTCGATCCCAAGGTGGTGGCCCTGCGGCTCAACTCCGACGTGATCCGCTGGGAGGACCGCGGCGACCGCGTGGTCAAGGACAAGATCCCCAAGGCGCCGGGAGGCAAGTGGGTGGGTCTCGTGCTGCTGTTCTCGGCCGAGACCGGCGAGCCTCTGGCCATCTTCCCGGACGGGGTGATTCAGGCCTACCGTGTGGCGGCTTCCAGCGCGGTGGCGGCGCGGTACATGGCGCAAGAGGACGTGAGCTGTCTGGGGATGCTCGGTTCCGGATGGCAGGCACGCGCCCACGTGGAGGCCTTCTGCAAGGTGCGTTCCTTCGAGAAGGTGCTGGTGTTCAGCCCGACCCAGGCCAACCGCGAGTCGTTCGCCGAGGAGATGGCGGCGAAGGTCGACGTTCCCGTGGAACCCTGCGCGGACGCCGCCGCGGTGGCGGGGCAGTCCCAGGTGCTGGTGGCGGCTACCAACGCCATCACCCGGGTCATTCCGCCGGAATGGGTGCGGCCCGGCCTTCACTTCACCTGTGTCAAGCCGTCCGAGCTGGGCGACGAAACCGTGGCCCGCGCCGACCGCGTGGTCCTGCATACGCGCAAGGCCGCGCCGGAGAACTACATCGCCGGCATGGGCGACGAAAGGGTCGTGGCCCACGATCCCCTGGAATTCCTCAACGCGGCGGACAAGGACGCGGTGGAGCGGCCCAAGGAACCGCCCTGGGTCGATGCGCCGGAGCTCAAGGACGTGGTGTCCGGGAGAGTCGCGGGCCGCGCCAGCCCCGAGGAGTCCACCTGTTTCATCAACACCATCGGCCTGGGGCTGCAGTTCGCGGCCGTGGGCGGCGCAGTCTACGCGGACGCCAGGGCCAAGGGCGTGGGGCGGGAGATCCCGACGGAGTGGTTCCTGGAGTCGGTGCACCCGTAACCGGGACGAGAGGACATGGCATGATGGCGGGTGATGTCCCGGGGGGATGGAGGGCGGACCCAAGATCCCCCGGGGACCTCACCCGCCATCACCCGACGGGGTGCGCGAAATACAAGGACAAGGCGCTCAGGTGGGCTCGCACCGGCGGGAATGAACCAGCGTTTCGAGGCACCAGCCCAATCACGACTCCCAGCGCCGGGCCACGTCCGTCACTCTTACCGCGCGGCTGCCGTGGCGGATCTGGTAGAGTGTCCGTCCGGTGATCTCGAGGCAGCTCAGGGCGTTGCCGTAGACGAGGCCCGTGTCGAGGCCGATCTTGTAGGGCAGGTCGAAGAAGACCTCCTGCATCGGCGTGTGGCCGAACAGGACGGTGTGCGGCAACGGATGCGGGTTCATGATGAACTCGTGCCGTATCCAGATGAGTTCCTCTCCCGCCTGCTCATCCCACGCGCGCCGCGGATTGATGCCGGCGTGCACGCACAGGAAGCCGTCGACGAAGTACCATGGGTCCAGCCGCATGTAGAACTCGACGTGGTCCGGCGGAAGCGCCGACAGAAGACGCTGGCCGTCCGCCGGGGTCGGGGAACCCGCCGGCGCCTCCACGCCGTAGCTGGCCAACGTGGCCATGCCGCCGTTCAGGAGAAAGACGTCGCCGTGGTGGCCTGCGAGGCCCATGAACGACAGCATCATGTCTTCATGGTTGCCGCGCAGGAACACTGTCTTGTACCTGCCTTTCCGGCTCAGATCGGTCAGGAAGGCGACCACTCCCTTCGAGTCGGGGCCGCGGTCGACGTAGTCGCCCAGAAAGACGAGGGTATCGTTTTTTTCGAGCGGGAGGCTCGCGACGAGGGACGACATCTCGTCAAGGCATCCGTGCACGTCACCGATCACGTAGCATTTCATGGTTCTCTTGACCTTCCTCCTGGGGTCCGGTAGCGTCCGATGCGCCATGAAGTTCAAGGACCTGTACCTGAAACCCGGTTTCGTGGTCGGTCTGGTGCTCGTGTTGTTGGGGGCGGGCAACTGGATCGTCGGGTCGGTCCAGGTGAGCCACTACCGCGCGGTGGTGTCGGCGGGGTCCAAGACCGGACCGGAGGGCGGTTACGGCAGTTCCAGGGAGCGGACGCCCCAGGAGAGCAGGGAAGTCCTCGGTCGCATCCATGAGGAGAGGGAGCAATACGATGCCGCCAGGGTGAAGATGGACTTCTTCTACGTCGTGCTCGCGGGGGGCCTGGTGCTTTTTGTCACCGGGCTGGCGCTGGCCTCATTCGCGCTATTGAGGCCGTCCCCGGTCACGCGCTCGGCGGTTTCCCGAGGCTGACCGCGGACGACCGACCTCACCGGGAAGGCTTGGACTTCTGGTACTTCCGGTAATCGTAGCCGGTGGCCATGGACAGAAGCAGGTCCTCCATGCCCCCGTCCTTCTCCCGCCGGAGGATCAGCAACCGCTCGAAGAAATCGCGAAAGGTCTTTTGGAGCCGCTGCCGCTCTCCGTTCGCGCGCAGGTAGAAGTCGTGCAGACTCGTGACGGCGGTTCGCAGGGCCGAGAATCGAAGCTCGTTGGGGAACGAGTCCCATTCGGGCAGGGACAAGGGGCGCAGGCCCTCATAGCCCAAGATCAATTCCTCGAAGCGGTCCAGCCGGTAGCGCCCTTCGTGGTAGCACACCGCGTTGACGGTGGTGGCCAGATCACAGATGAACTTCCCTCGACACGCCTTGTCGAAGTCCATGATGCCGACGAGGCGCGAGCCCTTGAACTTCATGCTCTCCCAGGAAAGGTTGCCGTGGATGATGCCCTTGGGAAGGTTGTTGTCGAGGTAGACCTCCAGGTAGTTGACCTCGTCGTCCAGCACCCGAACGATGGTCTTGAGGTGCGCGGGGAGGATTTTCCGCACCTCCTGGTACAACGCCGCGACCCTTGGAAAGGAGAAGCGGTTCTCCACGCCCTTCTTGTATCCTCTGCCGATGAGATGCAGGTCGGCGAGAACGCGTCCGGCGGCGGCGATCTGTGCCCGTGTCAGGTCCGCCACGGGTATTTCGGCGCCATCGATGTTTCGGCTGGCGGAAATGAACCGGCCGTCGGCCTGGACGTAGTGCTGCCCGCCGCGGCTTTTCAGTGGCTGCAGGCACTGGAAGCCGTGACGCCGCAGGAACAGGAGGAGCTCGATGTCATGCTTGACCTCGTTCTCGCTCTTGAGCCCTTCGATGGATACGAGAAACTTGCCCCGCTTGGTCTCGAGTATGAAGAATGCCTCCGCCGATTCCCGGTGGAGTCCGGCGGCCGCGAATGGCTCGCCCAGGGCGAATTCCTCGGCGATGTCGACCAGTTCCTGAGCCTTGGGTTGGGCGAATACGTCAGCCAGAATTTGTCGTTCCGTAGGTTTCTGATCCGTGGACAACATAATCGATTGCCTATATTACTCAGTTGGTGACTACTTGTCAAGAAACTTATCAACAACCTATCAACAACGCCCCGGCACAACCTGTGGAAAAACATGGCCCGGCACGTCCGGGTCGATAATGGGGGTAACACACGCATTTTTCGTGCCAGCTCTAAGTACCTGGAATTGCGACAACTATTTCCGGTGTTGTTCGACAATATTGTCGTCCTCAATCGGGGCTGCTTGGAAAACGTTTTATTATTCAACAGGTTATCCGATTCGACGTTTATGTCGCCGGTTCGAGAAGAGACCGGACGCATTCGTCGCCCGCTGGATTGCAGTCCGGCATCCGTCGCGATACGATGGGAAAAAGAGGGCGGGCAGGGACGAATGGGGACGAATCTCCTTGCCGCAAGCGCTTGCTTGAAGGATTGGGGATCCACAATGGTCGAAGACGATGCCAGGGACGGCCCGGATGACGGAGCCCCCGAAGCGACGACGGACGGCGAACGGACGGATCTCTACTATCATGGGATCGTCCGGCGCCTCTCGCACCGGAAGAACAGCGGCGTGATCCGCACCGCCAGCGGCCGGGACATCCGCTTTTCCTATCAGTTGGTTCACATGTCCGGACCGGTGACCTCGCCCAAGGCTCTCAAGGAGGGCATGGTGGTGGGTTACGATCTCGGCTGGACCGGGCACGGCCTGCGGGTCACCAGGATCAAGACCTATCTCCGCCCCGGGCGCGACCGGCCGGCATCGACATCCGTCTCCGACGGGAAACCCGCCGAGACCGACGGGGATCAGGCCTCGAAGTAAGAGCGGCCCCGACAGGACACGGCCCCGACAGGACACTAGGGCGCCCCGCCCGCGAGGGTGAGGATGTGGCTCGACAGCAGCTCGCCCACGAAGACTCCCAGCAGCGCGATGTAGAACAGTCCCGTGGCCGCCATGGTGTTCTTGAAGTCCGCCAGGGTCTTCCAGATCATCCAGGACAGCGCCAGCGGCGCGGCCTGCGCCACCAGGAAACGCGATGACAGCAGGACCGTGTGATGGCTGAACAACCGTTCCACGGTCGCCGCGGTGGCGTCCGTTCCGAACAGGTAGAGAAGGGCCGTCCCGACCACCTCCAACCCGGTCTGGATGATCAGCATGGCGACGAAGAACCGGAAGACGCGGAAGAACGGTTCAAGGCTCTGACCCGTCTCGATCAGGTACCAGTGGCCGATCAGCATGCCCACCGTCACGGCCCCCAGCAGCAAGGCCGAGACGACGAAGCTGAGCGGCAGGAAGACGGCTTCGACCGGGCCCATCGACGGGCCCGAGAAACCGTAGGATGCCACCATCAGGCCGGCGAGGCCGGTCAGGATCGCGGTGGAGAAGAAGCGCGCGCGCAGAAAGCCGCGCTCGCCCCAGAGGGATGCGAAGTACAGGATCAGGAAGAGGGTGAAGACCGCCAGGAGGAGCACCGCCAGGACGTCGCGCATCCCGTGTGCGTCGGGGAGGATGTCGATCTGCCCCCACAGTGCCAGCGTCGCCGCCACCACGAGCACACCCGCGGTAGACTTGTAGAAGCCCCGCTCCAGGTCGTTGAACGGCGTCGCCGCCAAGCCCACCAGCCCGCCCACGGCCACCTGGTAGAGAAACATCACGAACGCCGCGCCGTAAGGGTTCATGGTTCCGCCGTCCCTTGGTTGTCCCGCGGCGCACGGCCCGGCTTGGTGGCGACGTGAAGACAGACCGCACCCCGAAGATATCGATGGATCCGGGTGTCCATGAAACCGGTGGAGGCGAGGGTCTCGGCCACCTTCTCCGGCGCCACGAACGACCGGACGGAGTCGGACAGGTACCGGTAGGCGGTCGGGTCGCCGCTCACCACGCTGCCGATGCACGGCATGAGCCTGCCGAAATACAGCCAGTACAGGCGCGAGAAGAACCCCTGGGGCGGCGGGAACATGTCCAGCGACGCCACCTGTCCGCCGGGCTTGAGCACGCGGTACGACTCTCGGAAAAACCCCTCCAGGTCCCCCACGTTGCGCAGCACGAACGCGCTCATGACCGCGTCGAACACCTCGTTCCGCACGGGGACGGCGAGGGCGTGCGCCATGACGTAGTCGGCCCGGGGTTCCCGGCCGGCCCGCGCGCCCTGCCGCCGGGCGCGTTGAAGCATGGCCCGCGAGAAATCGACGCCCATCACCCGTGCTCCGGGCGCAAGCACCCGGCAGGCGTCCAGGGCCAGGGCGCCCGTGCCGGTCCCCAT
Source organism: Candidatus Binatia bacterium (assembly GCA_022824205.1). Taxonomy (GTDB): domain Bacteria; phylum Desulfobacterota; class Binatia; order UBA9968; family JAJDTQ01; genus JAJDTQ01. The sequence goes on along the minus strand of JAJEAI010000049.1, from coordinate 13,636 downwards.
GTCCAGGACCCATGCCGGCCGGCCGGCCAGGCCCAGGACGCGGATGAGCTTGCGACGCCACAGCGCATCGAGCCGGAAGCTGATGATCCGGTTGAGCAGGTCGTAGCGTCCGGCGATGCGATCGAAGATGTTCCGGACCTGGGTATCGCGGGAGGCAAGCCGGTGGCGCGCGGGCATTAACGATCGCGGTCCGTGAGCAGGCGTGCCAGCCCCAGGAGAGCGTCCCGCTCCACCGATTCCGGCAGCGTGTCGATGTCGCGGCACGCCTTGAGCGCATACTTGCGGGCGAAATCACGCGCCCGCTCGATGACGGTGCCGTTCCCCATGGCGTCGAGGGCGCGCTGGATGTCGTTCTCCGTGGGTTCCCGCGACTGGAAGACCTGGGTGACGGCCTGGTGTCCGTCGAGAAGGGAAAGCACGATGGGCAGCGACGGGTTGCCGTCGCGCAGGTCCATGCCGGTGGACTTGCCCAGCAGGTCGCGCCGGCCCACGACGTCGAGCACGTCGTCCATCATCTGGAAGGCGATGCCCAGGTTGAGCCCGAAGTTCGCCGCCACCTCCACCTGCTGGCACGGCGCGTCCGCGATGTAGGCGCCGAGCTTGGCGCCGGTCTGAAAGAGCGAGGCGGTCTTGCGTTCGACGATCTCGAGATAGTCGTGCGCGGTGACCGTGCGGTTGCGGTTGAAGGAGCCTTGCAGGATCTCGCCCTCCGTCAGGCTCGTGCACGCGTCCGCCGTCCACTGGACTACCTGCTCATCGAACTTGCCGGCGAACTCGAAGGCCTTGATGAACAGGAAATCCCCGGTCACGAGCGTGCGCGTGAGTCCGTAACGCTTGTAGGCCGACTCCTTGCCGCGCCTGAACTCGGCGCCGTCGATGATGTCGTCATGCAGCAGGGTCGCCGCGTGGATCAGCTCCATGGCCGTGGCGATGTCCACGACGTCGTTGACCCGGTGGCCGTGGAACGCCTTGAAGGCAAGGAGGGTGATGACCGGCCGGATGCGTTTGCCGCCGCCTCCGATCAGGTGGGAGGCGATGCGGGTGAGCTCGGACTCCTTCGAACGGGTGCATTCCGCGAGCCTCTGTTCCACCAGCGCCAATTGGTCGGCGACAAAGCCGTAGGGATCCACCGCGCAACGCGGTTCCAGGGATTCTTCAGCGATATCGGTCAAAAAAACCTGAAGATCACTCTCATGGTCTTGCTGTGGCAGAGGACACTCCGTTTCAGGATGGTGGTGCGAAAGGGGGGAATTGAACCCCCACGGGATTGCTCCCACAGGATCCTGAATCCTGCGCGTCTACCAAATTCCGCCACTTTCGCACGATCAGGAAAGACCCCTATATGTATCAGCGGAAGCGCCCTTGTCAAGTTCGTAGGACGCAATAATGTCTGCTACTATGACCTCGGCGGTGAAATGGGTGAGATCCTGATCATCGAGAGCCAGCCCATCCTGCGGGAAGCGTTGCGGCAGTTTCTGTTTCCGGAGCATCACGCCACCGTCCGGGACCGTTGGCCCGGCGCGCGAGACGTCGCGGGGCACGACCTCGTCATCGTGGACCGCGATTGCCTGGACGCGGACGCCCGTGCGGTGGACGAGGTGCTCGGCACCCTCGCGCGCTTGAGGGTTCCGAGCGTTTGGCTGCACGCGGGACCGGCCCCCACGCTTCGCACCAGGAGCCGCGCCGTCGCGGTGGCCAAGCCGCTGGAGGTCCCGGTCCTCGATGCGGCGCTCCGGTCGCTGTTGCCGTCCGCGTCCGAGAACCTGCCTCATGCCGGCGCGCCGGAAGGGGACGAGCCCCTGGATTACCCGGCGCCCTCCGGAGCGATCATCGAGTTGACCGAGGTGGTGGAGGATCCCGACGAGGAGCCATAAACGGGGATTCGTCCCGATCCAGCCCGACCAATACCCGACCGAAAACCGAAAGCACAGACCCATGCCCCGAGAAATCGCCAAGTCGTACAGTCATCAGGATGTGGAGGGCCGCTGGTACGAGCGCTGGGCCGAGGCCGCACACTTTGCTCCCGCGGGCACGGACGGGCGGTCCTACTCCATGGTCATTCCGCCCCCCAACGTCACCGGCTCGCTGCACATGGGCCATGCACTGAACAACACCCTCCAGGACGTCCTGTGCCGCTTCCACCGGATGGACGGACACAGCGTCCTGTGGGTTCCCGGCACCGACCACGCGGGCATCGCTACCCAGAACGTGGTGGAGCGGCAACTCGCGGCGGAGGGCCTGGACCGCGCCGACCTCGGCCGCGAAGGGTTCATCGAGCGCGTGTGGAGCTGGCGCGAGGAGACCGGCGGGACGATCCTGCGTCAGTTGCGCGCCCTGGGCGTTTCGTGCGACTGGAGCCGCGAGCGCTTCACCATGGACCAAGGGCTTTCCCGGGCGGTGCGCGAGGCCTTCGTGCGCCTGTGGGAGGATGGGCTCCTCTATCGCGCGGAACGGCTGATCAACTGGTGTCCGCGCTGCAGGACGGCGCTGGCCGACATCGAGGTGGTGCACGAAGAGGTGGACGGCCACTTGTGGCACGTGCGCTATCCGCTGGTGGGGGAGGGCGAGCTGGTGGTGGCCACCACCCGGCCCGAGACCATGCTGGGCGATACCGGCGTCGCGGTCCATCCCGAGGACCAACGCCACGCCGCCATCGTGGGCCAGTGTGCCCGCCTTCCGGTGGTGGGGCGCGAGATCCCGGTTGTGGCGGACGCCTTCGTGGACCCGGAGTTCGGCACCGGAGCGGTGAAGATCACCCCCGGACACGACTTCAACGACTTCGAAATCGGCTTGAGAAACGATCTCGAAGTCATCAATATCCTTGACGATGACGCTGCGGTGCGCGGAGAAGCGTTCGCTCCGGCGGACGCTCCCGCCCCAGCCTGGGTCGAACGTTACGCCGGCCTCGACCGCTACGCCGCGCGCGAGCGCATCGTGCGGGAACTGGAGGAAGCGGGCCTGCTGGCAAAGGTCGAGCCGTACCGCCACGCCGTGGGCAAGTGCTACCGCTGCCACACGGCCATCGAGCCCTATCTCACGCCCCAGTGGTTCGTGAAGATCCAGCCGCTGGCGGACCCCGCGATGGATGCGGTGCGCGAGGGCCGCACGCGCATCATCCCCGAGGGCTGGAAGAATTCGTACTTCGCGTGGATGGAGAACATCAAGGACTGGTGCGTATCGCGCCAGATCTGGTGGGGCCATCAGATTCCGGCATGGTACTGTGCCGGCTGCAACCCGGCGCTCGCCATGAACGGCGGCGGCCGCATCGCCCCGGAATGCGTGCCCATCGTGGCGCGCACCGCCCCCGAGCGCTGCCCGACGTGCGGCGGTGGCCGCTTCGTGCAGGATTTCGACGTCCTCGATACTTGGTTCTCCTCCGCCCTGTGGCCGTTCTCGACCCTGGGTTGGCCCGACAAGACCGCCGACCTCGCCGCCTTCTATCCCACCGCCGCGCTCGTGACGGGCTTCGACATCCTGTTCTTCTGGGTCGCGCGCATGATGATGATGGGGCTCAAATTCATGGACGAAGTGCCCTTCCGGGACGTCTACATCCACGCCCTGGTGCGCGACCAGGAAGGCCAGAAGATGTCCAAGTCCAAGGGCAACGTCATCGATCCGCTGATCATGGTGAACCGTTACGGCGCCGATCCTTTCCGTTTCACGCTGGTGGCCATGACCGCCATGGGACGGGACGTGAAGCTCGCGGAGGACCGCATCGCGGGCTACCAGCATTTCGTCAACAAGCTGTGGAACGCCGCCCGCTTCGCGCTCATGAATCTCGACGACGACGTGCTCGCGGAAACGCGCCGCGTGCCGGCCGATCTCACCGCCGCGGATCTCGACCTGGCCGACCGCTGGATACTGTCGCGCCTCAAGGTCACCGTCGAGCGCGCCCGGGAGGCCATCCGCGCGTATCGTTTCAACGACTTCGCGCACCACCTCTACCAGTTCACTTGGCACGAGTTCTGCGACTGGTACATCGAGATGAGCAAGCTGCGTCTCAACGGCGCCGATGGCTCCCACACCACCCAACGGGTGCTGCACACCGTGCTTCAGAACATCCTGCTCCTGCTTCACCCGTTGATGCCGTTCGTGACCGAAGAGCTGTGGAGCGCGGTCACCGCCCGCGACGAGTCGTCGCCGCGGCGCGACGACATCATGGTGCAGCGCTATCCGACGGCCGAAGAGTTGCCCGCGGATCCGGACGCGGAGGAAAAGGTGGCGTTCCTGAGCGGCATCGTCCGCGCGGTGCGAAACCTCCGCACCGAGTTGAACGTGCCGCCCTCCAGCGTGGTGCGGGTGGTGCTGTCCGACTCCGAGGAACGCCTGGCCCTCGTGCGCGCCTGCGAGCCGTTGTTGTGTGCGCTGGCGCGGACGGAGTCACCGGAATACCTGGCGCAGGGCCTCCGGCCCCAGCGGGCGGCCACGGCCATCGTGGAAACCACCCAGGTGTATGTTCCCCTGGACGGCGCCGTGGATCTCGAAGGAGAGAGCAGCCGCCTGCACCGCTCCCTGGAGAAACTCGAGACCGAGATGGGGCGCGTGCGCAACAAGCTCGCCAACGAGAACTTCACGGCCAAGGCGCGCCCCGACGTGGTGGAGCGGGAACGCGGGAAGGCACAGGAGATGGAGGAGAAGATCGCGGCTCTGAACCGCAGCCTGGAGAGGATACGGGAGCTTCAGGCGCAGTGAGGCCGGGGAAGGAAAGACCCGGCCCGGGAGCCGGCGGGGAGCTCACGTCCGCCGCGCTGCTCCGGTGCCTCGGCACCCGGCGCCTCGGGCACCGCGTCGACGTGTACCCGGAGCTGGCCTCCACCAACCGCACGGCGCGCGCGCTGGCGGAGGCGGGCGAGCCCGAGGGTACCATCGTCATTGCCGAGGCGCAGACGTCCGGGCAGGGCAGGATGGGCCGGCGGTGGGTTTCGCCGGCGGGTCTCAACCTCTACATCTCGTTCATCCTGCGCCCGCGGCTCGCTCCCGCCGAATCGGCCAAGATCACGCTGCTGACCGCGGTGGCCCTTGCGGACACCTTGAAGGTGCACGTCCCGCGCGCGCCACGGATCAAGTGGCCCAACGACATCCTGCTGGAGGGACTGAAAGTGGCGGGCGTCCTGAGCGAGCTGGCGTGCGAGTCCGAGCACACGCTCTTCGTGATCGTCGGCATCGGCGTCAACCTGAACTACCCGCGCGCGCTCATGCCTCCAGAAATCCGCGGGCGCGCCACTTCGGTGATGGAGGAGGCCGGCGCGGCGGTGGACCGGGTGCGGGTGACCCGCTCCCTGGTGCGTCACATGGAGGAGCGCTACATCGAGTTCGAAGAGCACGGGTTCGCCCCCATCGCGCGCTGCTGGAACGGCTACGCGCGCATGGAAGGGTGCCGGGTGCGCGCGCACACGCCGGATGGCGAGCGCGCCGGACGGGTCCGGGGACTGGACGGAAGCGGTTTCCTGGTGCTGGAGTGCGAGGGTGGCCTGACCGAGCGCGTCGTGAGCGGGGACGTCTTCCTGGACGGAGCGGAAGGAGCGTAGATGCTGCTGGCCGTGGACATCGGGAACAGCAACATGGTCCTGGGAGTGTACCGCGACCGGGAGCTGATGACCCACTGGCGTCTGCTGACGGAGCCGCAGCGCACGGTGGACGAGTACGGCGCCCTGATCGCGCCCCTGGCGGCGGCGCATGGCATCGGCGGCGACGACATCGACGCCATCATCGTCTCCTGCGTGGTGCCGCCCATGGTGGGCATGATCGACGAGTTGGGACGGAAGTTCTTCGGCGTCAAGCCGCTGCTCGTGGGGCCCGGCCTCAAGACCGGCATGCCGATCCTCTACGACAGCCCCCAGGACGTCGGCGCGGACCGCATCGCCAATGGCGTCGCCGCCTATGACCGCTTCGGCACCGCCTGCGTGGTCATCGATTTCGGCACCGCCACCACCTTCGACTGCGTCTCCGACAACGGCGAGTACCTCGGGGGACTGATCGCGCCGGGTCTGGTCATCGCTCTGGAGGCTCTTTTCCAGAGGGCGTCGAAACTGCCTCGGGTGGAGGTGGTGTGCCCGAGCAGCGTCATCGGCAAGTCCACGGTGCACTCCATCCAGTCGGGCATCTATTACGGATACGTTGGCCTGGTGGACGGCATCGTCCAGCGCATCGAGCGGGAAAACCGCGTCAAGGCGCGGGTGGTGGCCACCGGCGGGGTCGCGTCCCTCCTCGCCCACGAATCGGCGGTGATCGAGGACGTGGACGAATTCTTGACCTTGGAGGGGTTACGGCTTATTTACGAAAAGAACGCGACTCCGTCTCAACGCAAGCGGAGACACTGAAGGTCCAAGGGAGGGTGATACATGGCAATTGAAGCTGGCCGGTTGCGCAACGTCGGATTGCTGGGACATCGGGGGGCGGGCAAGACCTCCCTGGGCGAGGCGTTGCTGTTCGCCGCCGGCAGCACCAACCGGCTGGGGCGGGTAGAGGACGGCAGTTCCACCTTCGACTACGAGCCCGAGGAGATCCAGAGGCAGGTTTCCATTTCCACCGCCTTTCATTCCCTGGAGTGGCAGAAAACCACGTGCGTGCTGGTGGACACACCGGGTTTCGCCACCTTTCTTCCGGAGACGGTCCATTCGATGCCGGCCTGCGGCGGCGCGGTCTTCGTCCTCCATGCCGGCGCCGGCTTGCGGGTGGAGGCGGAGCGGCTCTGGGGTTACGCCGCGGAGCGCGGGATTCCCCGGATATTCTTCGTCAACCGCATGGACCGCGAGGAGTCGGATCCGGTGGAGGCGGTGGACGCCATCGCCGGAGAGCTGGGAGGCAAGGCGATCCACGTACAGGTTCCCATCGGTCATGGGGAGGGTTTCCGCGGCGTCGTGGACCTGATCCGGATGAAGGCGGTGTGCAAGGAGGGGGACGGCAAGGAAACCGAGGAAGACGTCCCATGGGAGCTTCAGGAACGCGCCGAGGAGATGCGCGTCAACCTGATGGAGAACGTGGCCGAGACCCAGGACGAGCTGCTGGAGAAGTACCTGGAGGGCCAGGAGCTGACCGCCGAGGAGATCTCCGAAGGGCTGCGCGCCGGCGTCAAGGCGGGGACCCTGTTCCCGGTGCTGTACGGCTCGGCGACCCGCGGCATGGGCGTCGCGGCGCTGCTCGACGGCATCGTCGCCTGGCTGCCGTCGCCGTTGGAGGAGGCCGCCGCCGATGGCAGGAACCCGGTGACCGGGGACGAAGAGGCGCGGGACAAGAGCGCCGAAGAGCCGTTCTCGGCGTTCGTCTTCAAGACCATCGTGGACCCCTTCGCCGGCCGCCTCTCCATCATGCGGGTGCTCTCCGGAACGCTCAAGGCCGACAGCACGGTGTACAACCCGGCCAAGGACGCCAAGGAGCGGATCGCCCATATCTTCCGGCCCGAGGGGTCCAAGCAGGAAGAAGTCTCCGAGGCGGGCGTGGGCGAGATCGTCGCGGCGGCGAAGCTCAAGGACGTGGCTTCGGGCGACACGCTGTGCGACGAGTCCAGGCCCATCCAGTACCCCGGGCCGATGCACTTCAACCCGTCCATCTCTTTCGCGCTGTCGCCCAAGACCCGTGCCGACGAGGACAAGGTGCCGCAGGCGCTCCAGCGCATGATGGAGGAGGACCCCTCCATCACCATGCACCGCGACGAGCAGACGCGGGAGTTCATCCTGTCCGGCACGGGCCAGCTCCACATCGAGGTGGTGGTGGACAAGCTCAAGCGCAAGTACGGCGCGGAAGTGGAGTTGAAGGCCCCCAAGGTCCCCTACAGGGAAACCATCCGCGCGAGCGCCAACGCCCAGGGAAAGTACAAGAAGCAGTCCGGCGGTCGGGGCCAGTATGGCGACACCTGGCTCAAGATCGAGCCGTTGCCGCGCGGCAAGGGTTTCGAGTTCGTGGACAAGATCGTCGGCGGCGCCATCCCGCGCAACTACATCCCCGCGGTGGAGAAGGGCATCGTCGAGACCATGTCCAGCGGGTATCTGGCGGGTTTCCCGATCATGGACGTGCGCGCGACCCTCTACGACGGATCGTTCCATTCGGTGGACTCGTCCGACATGGCCTTCAAGATCGCCGCGTCGATGGGTTTCAAGAACGCCATGGAGGCCGCCAAGCCGGTGATCCTGGAACCGGTCATGTCCATGGAGGTGTCGGTGCCCGACGAGTGCATGGGCGACGTGATCGGCGACCTCAACAGCCGCCGCGGCAAGGTCCTGGGCGTGGACGCCAAGGGACACAGCCAGCTCATCAAGGCGCAGGTGCCCATGTCCGAGGTGCTGCGCTACGCCTCGGACCTGCGCTCCATGACCAGCGGACGCGGCGAGTTCCAGTCGGAGTTCTCGCACTACGACGAGCTGCCGGCGCATCTCATGGAGAAGGTCCAGGCCGAGGCCAAGGCGGCGGACGGCGACTAGCGGTCGTCCCCGTATCCCCTTGGAGACGAAGGCGCGGAAGGCATGGAAAAGAGCTTCGAACAGTTGTCGGCGTCGTTGCTCTACTGCAACAAGTGCGGTCAGGCCATGCCGGTGCGCGAGCGCCTGCTGCTGGTGCTGCCCGACGGCGACCTCTACGACTACAGTTGCCAGCGCTGCGGCAGCTCGGTGGGTTCCAGAACGGTCAAGTCCGAGCCGCAAACACCCGACGGGTTTCCGCGCCTCGTGCGAGGACTCTGACAGCGGACACGCGCCATGATCATCGACTTTCAAAGCCACATCTTCCCCGAGCACTACATGGAGGCCATGCGCCTGCGGGACGGCGCCGTCGTGCTGGAGGAGCCGGACCCTTACAGCGGCATGGCCTACCTTTACGACAAGAACCTCGAGTGCCGCATCAACACCGCCATCTTCAAGGGCCGGAACGTCGAGCAGCGGCTGGAGCACATGGACCGCCAGGGCGTGGACGTGCAGGTGGTGAGCATCCCGGCTCCCGGCGCCGACCGCTACGATCCGGACGACGCGGTGGCGCTGGCGCGGGTGGCCAACGACGAGCTGGCGGAAATGTGCGGCCGCCATCCCGACCGCTTCGTCGGCTTGGCGACACTCCCCACCGCCTCCATCGAGGCCTCGCTGGAGGAACTGGAGCGGGCGGTCCAGGAACTGGGGCTGCGCGGGTTCGGGTGCTTCACCAACCTGAACGGCCGGCCCCTGGACGACGAGGTCTTCTTCCCCCTCTACGAGAAGCTCGCGGAGCACGAGTTGCCGGTCTACCTCCATCCCACCGCGCCGCTGGCCACCGAGGCGGTGGGCCTCGACATCATGCCCATCCTCATCTACGGCTGGGCCTTCGACAGCACCGTGGCCATGACCCGGCTGGTGTACGGGCGGGTGATCGAGAGGTTCCCGACCCTGCCCTTCGTGGTGGCGGACGTGGGCGGGGTGCTGGCCTTCTTCGGGCAGCGCGCCATCAACATCTACACCGGCCGCACCGACGAGATGCGTGAGCGCTACGGGCTCAAGGAGAACCCGCTGGACTCGTTCCGGCGCTTCTTCGTGGACACCGCGGACCATCCGGCCAACACCCTGAAGTGCGTCATGGACTTCTTCGGCCCCGAGCAACTCGTGTTCGGCACCAACTATCCGTACGGGCCGGACGACGGCTGCGGCTTCATCCGCAACAGCCTCAAGGCCATCGACGACCTGGGACTCGCGCCGGAGCCCAGGGAACGGATCCTCGGGGGCAACGCCGCCCGGATCCTGCACATCGACGAGCGTCGCGGCATCGGTTCAGCGTAGACCGTACGCACCGTCCTTACCGCGAAACAAGCTGTGTCAAAACTCATGAGACAGGGGCTTTTCGGAACGTCATTCCCGCGGAAGCGGCTGTGTCAAACCTTCGCCCGGACAAGAACAGGCGCCAAGCCATCGAGTCGTCATTCCCGCGGAAGCGGGAATCCAGGGGTGGAGAGGCGGGGAAACGGCGCTGTAGTGCCACTCCCCGCCCATGGATTCCCGCTTCCGCGGGAATGACGTTTTGTGACGTGGGTACCCTGGGAGTTTTGACACACCCTGGAAAGCGGGAATGACGTTCCGGGGGTGCCGTTGCCCGGGGAGTCTTGACGCAGCCCGGAGTGCGGGAACGGCGAGTTCAGGCTTAGTGTCCTTCCAATATGGGATCAGAACCCGGGAGAGCTATCATCATGACCGAACCTCTACATGAAATCCGTTACGGCAGGGCCGCGCGCACGCTGGTCATGGGGCAGAACGGCGTGGTGGCCGCGGGCCATCCGCTGGCGTCGGTGGCCGGGCTCAAGATGATGCAGCGCGGCGGCAACGCCGTGGATGCCGCCGTCGCCGCCGGGTTCGTCCTGGCGGTGGTCAAGCACGAGGCGTGCGGGCTCGGCGGCGACCTGTTCTCGCTCGTCTACATGAAGGACGAGGGCAAGGTGCGGGCGCTCAACGCCAGCGGTCCCGCCCCCGGCAACGCCACCATCGACGCCTTCAAGAGCCGTGGGCTCGACGCCATCCCCACCTCGGGGCCCTTGAGCATCGCGGTGCCCGGCGCGGTGGAGGGATGGCTCGAACTGCACCGCCGCTACGGCACCCTGGAGCGCGCCGAGGTGTGCGCCGACGCCCTGACTCTCGCCCGCGACGGCTTCCCCCTGTACCATGCCCTGGCCGGCTCCATCGCGGACTGGGCACCCTCGTCCCCCGACATCCACCGCTGTTTCCGGGCACCCCTGGAAGACCTCACGCCGGGGAGGATGCTGCGGCAGCCCGAGCTGGCGGCGGTGCTGGAAGCCATCGTGCGCGACGGCCGGGATGGCTTCTATCGCGGCGACGTGGCCGCGCGCATGTGCGCCGGCATTCGCGCCCAGGGCGGCCTGTTCGAGGAAGGCGACCTGGACGGCGAGTTCGCCGAGTGGCTGGAACCTCTGAGCACCGACTACCGAGGCTACCGGATCCTGGAACAGCCGCCGGTTTCCCAGGGGTTCGTGATCCTCACCATGATGAACCTGCTGGCAGGCTACGACTGCAAGAAGATGAGCCGCACCGAGTTGGCCCACGTGATGGTGGAGGCCAAGAAGATCGCCTTCGAGGACCGCATCCGCCACCTGGACGACCCGCGCTTCGGCAACCCCGACGTGGAGCGCCTCATCGGCAAGGAATACGCGGAAGCGCGCCGCGCCGACATCGGCGATTCGGCCGGGCCCGTGTCATCGTCCAGCGCCATGACCGGGAGCGACACCACGTACCTGTGCGCCGCCGACGGACACGGCAACGTCATCTCGCTCATAGAGAGCGTGTTCTCGGTATTCGGATCGCGCGTGGTGGCGGGGGACACCGGTCTGGTCATGAACAACCGCCTGTGCAGCGCCCGGCTGGACCCCGACAGCGCCAACTCTCTCCAGCCGGGCAAGCGCCCCGCGCACACCCTCAACTCCTACATGGTGTTCCACAACGGCGAGTTCCTGGCCGTGGGCGGCACCCCGGGCGCCGACGACCAGCCGCAGACCAACGTGCAGGTCCTGCACAACTTCCTGGACCTCAAGATGGATCCCCAGTGCGCGCTGGAAGCGCCGCGCTGGAGCCACGTGCCGGGCACCCCACCCAACGTCGGCTATCCCCAGAGCCTGCGCCTGGAGCAGGGGTTCCCCAGGGAGGTGGTGGAAGGGTTGGCGGCCAAGGGCCACCCCGTGACGGTGGTGGAGCCCTGGTCCTTCGGCGGCGCCGCGCTCATCGCCCGGGACCCGCGCAACGGTACGCTCATGGCCGCCGCCGACCCGCGCCGGGACGGCTACGCGGTGGGGTGGTAGGCGAGACGCGGTGAAAGGGCGGGGCGGGTTTCAAACCCGCCGTGCAGGGTTTGTCCTACAGCCTGCCGCCCGTAACTAGCTGAAAACGAGATCAAAAGCACGAGTTGCTCTATGATATGCTTGATGGACGAAAGCGTGGCAAGAGGTTGCAGAAGAACTGGACACCCTGTAGACAGCCCTACCTCTTCAGTATACCCTTGGCGCCTCAAGGGCACTTCCAAGTAGCCTTCTCGAATGATGCTTTGAAAACGCCATGCTATCACGCCTCCTCAGCGTAACGGGCACAGGCACGCGCGCGTACCTCGCGATCGCGGCCGTCGCCATCTGCATCTCCGTCGCAATTTGGCTAAGCAGGGTCTTTGATGCTCCGAAGTCCTTAGGAGATTTCCTAGCCACCAATGGCTTCGTCGAAGTAAGGCCCCCGTCGACGCTGCTAAGCGTCGGGACTTGGGTTCAGGTGTTAGCAGAGAAACCCCTTCGCCTAGGGATCATATGTTCCCCCAAAGAAGCGCTCGGCCTAAACCCTGGCAGTGACGCCCTTGTTTCGAGATCCATCGACCTGTCCCTTACGTCCGAGCGCACCTTTGATTTCCACCTGGAAGGGAGAACGCTACAGACTCTTGGTATCCAGACAGATTTGAACGCTGTGCAAGCAGTTAACTTCACGTTATCAAACGTCACGCTTGTTGAACTACAAGACACTGCCATAGTTGATGGAGTGAGTCGGCGTACTACTTCTTGCCAAAAGGCCATCAAGTTTCGTCTGTCGCAAGACAACCCCGTGTCGATGATCAAATCTACGTTGATTGGCAACGCCGAATACAAGATCATATTTAAATCCGGAGTCGATTTGTCAGTGAAATCACGCGTCGCAGAAGCCCTTGCTACTAAGCTAGGCACGACAACAACGAACACGGAGACCCACGAAATACGCCGTGCGGGCACACAATTGGTTTGGGGCGTACGCGACGACAAAGCTGCCGCTGTGGCAGGCTTCGGATTGCCGGCCACAGGCCAAACGGATGAAGCCAACAAGTCAATTCTTGACGGAAAGGGTTTCATCGACAACGTCGAACGGCTCGCTCGACCTCAGTCCCGACGGCCTCCCACCGGGAAGACGGTGCTCGCATCTGTCGACCTCACGCCTAAAGTCCAGATGAGCCAAATGGGCTGTTGGGCAGCAGTCTACGCGATGATGAGTTCTTGGTTGGATCAGACGGATTGGCCCATCCGTGATGCTGTTGCCATGCTTGGGCAAGGATACATCCGACGTTTGGAACAGGATACCGGACTTCCCGGAGGAAGTGAACGACAATTTGTGGCCGACGCAGGTATGATCGCAAAACCTCCTGCTAGCTATTTCCCTTGGACATTCGTGAACATGCTTTCCACCTACGGTCCGCTGTGGATCATCGTTGGCGACGGTATTAGCTCCCACGCACTCGTTGTGGTTGGTATCTATGGTAACCCGACCGAAGAAAGCTACGAAGGTTACAAGGACGTTATTTTTGAAGTCATCGATCCTACTGACGGCGCCTACCACTATTTGTCGTTTCTGAAATTTCAGTCGAAATTCGAAGGCGAGGCAGCGTTCTTGGCGAGCCTTCGAACCAACAAGACGCCGTTGCGTTGGCAAGTGTTGCATTGGCCGGAACGCAATAGCGGTTGACCGAACTGAATAGATAGGCTTTGGTCAAAAAATGAAGGAGGGTGGGAGCATGCCTAACGGTGTATTTGACTTCACTGCTGTCCCACAAGAAATACGAATGAGGAGGACCTGAAGAGCTCCGTCATGCTATGATGGAAATTGCAAAAACCCATCGTAGGAGGAGGTTCAGGTCCATGGCGTACAATCATACCGTAATGGGGCAAATACTCAAG